>NZ_AHMN02000008.1:0-20000 GCF_000243695.2 Leptospira kirschneri serovar Cynopteri str. 3522 CT
CGAGAAACTTTTCAGGATAAAAAAGAATCACATTTTTTAAAAATACATTACCGCCAGAAGTGATTCAATTACTAAGATTTAGAAAACTTAGAATCCAGTTTTATTTCAGAAGAACTAAAAATAAGAACAAACCGATCTATTGTTTCAAGTCTGAAAACACAACGAACGTGGAGTCTTCTAATTTAACGTGAGCAGGGCGTAAGAGATTCGTTTTATAAAAACCTGATCTTTCCATAAAAAATAAAATGAGGAACTCCCCAACTCGAGTCACAAAAAATGAATGTTTAAAGATCTGTAATGCGACTTAATCTACCACAAATTTATATTTTAACGTGAGTTCGTAAAGAAATCCATGATTCATTTTTCTGAAAAAAAATTGGAATCTGAACCTGCAGATTTTTTTCTAAAATGTGGGAACTACTACTTTTAGAAAATTCTTTCTTATTTTCTTACACCCTGCTCACGTTAATTTAGGTTCAAATAACTTGTTCGAGTATAAGAAATCCGCTTTATAAAACTTAATTTTTTCGCATAAGCACTAAAATGTGGGAACTACTATAAAAAATTTCGATGATAAAAGGATTCGTTTGAAAGACTGAATCCGTAACGACTTTTTTTCACAAATTTAAATTTTACAGATAAATTTTAAAAATGCAGGAACTCTAATCACTAAAATTGAATATTTAAAAATGTGTAATGCGACGTAATTTGTAGGAGTTATCTCTTCTTTTCAAGTCTTCATTTAATATTTTATAATAAAGCTATGTCTCAAAACCTCGAAAAACATAAACGATAATCCTTTAGAAATTTCTAATCAAATATGGAGTTCTCATAAAAACATCACATCTGAATGTTTGTTGTAGTGATAACATCCCTGACAATGAAATCAAAATTAATAATCTTTAACTATAACTGATATAACGTATAAAACAATTCTTATCTAAATCCTAAAACGCGATCCATAGAGAGCGTTTTACTGAGTTTCAAACGCGATCCATAGAGAGCGTTTTACTGAGTTTCAAACGCGATCCATAGAGAGCCATAACCTTACCCACAAGTTGAATAGGATTTTAGAATAAGAAGGCTCAAAAACGCACATTTTTCAAGTGTTCCGACAAGAATGAGTCTTTTTACTTGCAAAAAGCATGTTTTTCTGATAGAGAAAAGTCTTCCGAATTTCTCCACCTCCGCCCCCACCCAAAAATAAGGGCGGGAACTCAGTTTTACAGAGGATTTGTCGTAATTCCCACAGATTTAATATTGAAATCTAAATACTTGTGGGTAAGGTTATGATAGAGAGCGTTGTGCTTTAGTTTAAGAAGCAACCTTAAACATTGAGCTTTTTATTCACCAGATTTTTTTTTCCTGAATCCACATGCTTAAAGCGTAAACTATTAGATAGTTACTTTATTATGTAGTCCTGAATCATTTTTTTAAGTCGCTTAATATTTTTTCCTACTAAAGCGATCAAAGAAACTTTCGTTTTTCCTCACACGTTGTTTACAATTGCCATAATACTTAACGTTTGGGTTCGATTTTGATTTGCAGAATCGTTTTTATGAAATTTTTGTCAAAAAATTATTTACTTTGTAAAATTTTTACATATTCTTTGAGTCATAAAATAAACAAACACAATGTTATAACAATATTATGATAGTATGCTATTTAGGATGTTAAAGTATTATTTATGTTTTAATTTCAGCCCTTTAAAGTCAACATCCTCTTGATGTCGTATTTTTAAGTCTTTTACAAAAGGTTTATAACGATGACTAAACATATCAACAAACTCAGAGATAAAAAAACGTGGCCTTTTCTTCAGTTTACTTTTATTCTTTTTCTAACATTCAGCCTATTTTTTTTGGAAAGTTGCGCGGCCTGGCCAATTTTTTCAGGCACACCTGGTTTATTAGCAGGTAAAAAAAGCGGAGCAAACAATTCACTTTGGATGCTTTTTTTAGGAATAGATAATCCGCTCGAATCGGAGCCATCCGAGGCAGAGTTAGATCGGATCGAAATTTCCGTACCGAACTCAAATTTAGCTCGAGGTACTACTTTACATCTAAACGCCACAGCCATCTATAAAGACAATACTCACCGAGATATTTCTTCGGAAGGATCCTGGTCCTCTACGGATTCGAGCATTCTCAAGCTATTAACACAATCTCAATTCAAAGGAATGAATCTAGGTTCTGGAAACGTTAATGTATCCTTTCAAGGAAAAAACGCAACTACAACGTTAACCGTTACATCCGCTGTTTTGTCCGATCTGACCGTAACTTGTGTGAACCAAGGTAGTCCATTACCTGTTGGAATCGATCGTCAATGTAAATTAGAAGGAATTTTTTCGGACGGTAGTACTCAGGTTTTAACTTCCGATCCAAGCGCGGCCTGGAACGTAACCCAATCTTCTATTGCAGGTGTAAACACCACAGGTTTAGTTTCCGGACTTTCTCCAGGTAACACTTTTATTACCACTTCTTATGGAAGTAAAACCTCCAGTTTGAATGTGACCGTAAGTGCGGCAACCCTTAGCTCGATCTCAGTGACTCCTGCCAACTCAAGTTATCCTCTTGGCAAGGTCCAACAGTACACAGCAATCGGAACCTACAGCAATCAGTCCACTCAAGATTTAACAAATCAGGTTTCCTGGGCTTCTTTAAATACTTCCGTTGCTACGATCGATAATTCTACATCCGCCAAAGGTATGCTTACTACTCAATCAACCGGTTCAGCAAACATCACGGCAACGTTAGGCGGAATTACCGGACAGACACTAGTAAACGTCACTTCCGCAGTTCTTACTAGTATTACGATCACTCCTGCAAATCCAAGCGTAGCCAATGGAAGGACATTATATCTTACCGCCACCGGAGTTTTTTCGGATGGTACAGTTTCCGACATTACCAACCAAGTAACTTGGTCCAGTTCCTTAACAAGTGTAGCTACCGCAGATAACTCAGGCGGTTTATCCGGAAGAATTTCCGGAGTCGGAGTTGGTAGTACGAACATCACCGCCGCCATCGGTGGAGTAGATATTACGGTTTCTTTAAATGTTACCAACGCCACTTTAGAATCGATTCAAGTGGTTTCCGATTCCCATTCGATAGCTCGAGGTACGTCTACGTTTGTACAAGCGATAGGAGTCTACTCGGACGGTTCTTCTCAAAACATAAGTGATCAAGTTGCCTGGAACAGCTCTAATTCTTCAATATTACAAATATCTAATTTAAATGCAGTTCCCAAAAGAGAAATACAATCTCCTTCTTCCGGAGGCCTAGGTACAGCAAGGATCACCGCAACTTTAGAAGCAATCTCCTCATATACCGACATCTCGGTCAATGCAGCAACTTTAGTTTCTATCGAAGTGTCACCCACAAATCCTTCGGTATCTTCAGGACTTACCGTTCCTTTTACGGCGACCGGAGTTTATACGGATGGAAGTAATCAAAATCTGACCTCTCAAGTAACTTGGAATTCTTCCAACACGAACAGAGCTACAATCAGCAACGCAAACGGAACTCAAGGAATTGCCTTGGGCTCTTCTGTCGGAACTACGAACATATCAGCAACGTTAGGTGCGGTTACTTCTTCCGCTACCACTCTTACGGTCACAAACGCGGTTTTAAATTCGATCACGATTACTCCGTCTCTTCCTTCCGTAGCAGTAGGAAGAAGTTTGAACCTTACTGCAACCGGAACTTATTCTGACGGAAGTAACCAAGATTTAACTACCTCCGTCGCTTGGACGAGTACGGATTCTTCCATCGTTTCCGTAGACAACGCCTCAGGTAGACAGGGGCAGACGACAGGTGTTGCACAAGGTAACACTCAGATCAGTGCCACATTAGGCGGAACTTCTTCTGCTATCAATTTTACGGTA
Source organism: Leptospira kirschneri serovar Cynopteri str. 3522 CT (assembly GCF_000243695.2). NCBI lineage: Bacteria > Pseudomonadati > Spirochaetota > Leptospiria > Leptospirales > Leptospiraceae > Leptospira > Leptospira kirschneri. Next base: position 3,881 of record NZ_AHMN02000008.1, read on the forward strand.
AGTGCAGCGGTTTTAGATTCAATTCAAGTAACTCTGGAAGATTCTCCGATTGCAAAAGGAACTTCTACAAGAGCAATCGCGACGGGTGTTTTTTCAGACGGAAGCAATTTGAATATTAGTGATCAAGTTATTTGGGATAGTTCACAAACAAACGTGATCCAGCTAGGAGTTTTAGAAACCGGTCCTAAAAAGAAACTGATGAATTCTCCCGCAAATGGAAACAGTACCACTGGAACCTCAAGGATCACTGCAACGTTAGGAGGTGTGAGCGGATACGCCGATCTTACAGTAATCGCTCCAAGTTTAACCAGCATTCAAATCGATCCTACACATCCGAGCGTTGCCAACGGTCTGACTCAAAATTTTACTGCAACCGGAGTTTACTCAGATGGTAGCAATCAGAATCTAACCGATTCCGTTACTTGGGCGTCTTCCAATCCTGCTGTTGCCACGATCAGCAACGCTTCCGGAACCAACGGTAAAGCTACTACTCTTCAAACTGGATCCACCAATATCAGCGCGAGTCTGGGCGCCACTACTTCTGATCCAAGTGTATTAACGGTTACAAACGCAACCTTAACAAGTATCACGATCGCTCCCACCTCTTCCTTCAACATCGCAAAAGGATTAAATCAAGACTTTGTAGCGACCGGTTATTATACAGATGGTTCTTCTAGAGACCTGACCACTCAAGTCACTTGGAATTCTTCCAATACTTCTACCGCTACGATCAGCAATGCAAACGGAACTCAAGGAAGAATGGCCGCGGTCGATACTGGTTCTACAAATATCTCCGCGTCTTTAGGAGGAACGTATAGTCAGACCACAAACGTAACCGTTACATCTGCGGTTCTGAATTCGATCCAGGTTTCTCCGGCGGACATTAGTGTAGCCAAAGGAAACACCAAGGCCTACACCGCGATCGGAGTATATTCAGATTTTAGCACGTTAGACGTTACCTCTCAGGTTACCTGGACTTCTTCCAGCGTTTCGATCGCTACGATCAGCAATGCAAGCGGACACGAAGGTTTAGCTACGGCTGTAGGCACGGGAACTTCCACAATTACCGCAACTCTTGGAGGAATTTCTAATTCTACGAGTTTGACGGTTACGGCCGCCGTATTGGTTTCTCTTTCGGTAGGTCCTACCAATAGTTTTGTTTATATGACACAAACCAAAAATTTTATGGCTACTGGAACGTATTCTGACGGAACGATGCAGGATCTTACAACTCAAGTCACCTGGACTTCTTCCGATACAACCTTGGGAACAATCAGCAACGCCTTCGGAATAGAAGGTAGGGCTACAGGAATTGCTGCCGGTGCCATAACGATCACTGCGACTTTGGGAAGTATCAGCGGAAACACTTCTTTGACTATAATCTTTTTAGATACGATAGCACCTACGATCACAAACGTAGTCGCCTTAACTCCTACTACTCTAAGAATTACATATTCCGAAAACGTAAACGAAACCCAGGCAAAAACCGCGGCCAATTACAAACTGGCTCTTACTTCTTCCGTAACCGGAAGTTGTTCAGACAACAGCAACTTTACTTCTACCTCTTCTGTGATTACCGTTTCCTCAGTGAGTGGAAGCGGATCTGTGTTTGTTCTAACTCTAGGTTCTTCACAAACGTCTAACGCACCTTATACGATTTTAGTGAACAAATCGGGAATACAAGATCTTTCTACAACCCCAAACAATTTGGGTTGTGCAAACTACGGAGACTTCTTAGGACAGGAACAAATCAAAATCGTATCCGCCTCCTGTGCAAATTCCAATTCCGTGATTTTGAATTTCTCTAAGGCTCCTAAATCTGGAAACAATGTCGCCGGTTCCGCAGAATGTACCGGTTCTGCAGAATGTTCTAATCGTTACAAAATTTCCGGAGCAAGCGATCTTGGAACGATTAACAGCGTAAAGGTGTTAGATGGAATTATTTGTAACGGAGCAACTGCAGATTCCGCAAAAGTATGCGTAATTCATAATTTAGTACAAACCGGAGCACAATATACAATCATCACTGCGGATTCCGTAGACGGAGACGGATTTGACAACTCAAGCTGGGGATCAATCCGAAATTCTTTGGATACAGAGAATCTTCAATCTTCTCCCAGAGACAGGGCTTCCTTTTTAGGATGTGGAACGTCTCCGGTCAACTTTGCAGACGGACCGATTTCCATCGATCCAAACTCATCCACGTTCGGTTATCTAATCGATTTTAACTCTAAGATCTATTCAGGACCAAACAATTCCGGGAACGGAGCGCTTCGATTTGCCTATGATGGAAGTGTTCCAGAATCAGTTCAATTCTCCTTTGAAAAAGACACAACCGCTCAAGACGGTGACGCGACTAACGTAAGTTCAAACTCAGCTTCTTCCAGAGAGAATTCGATCTCAGTTCCGCCTTACGTTACATTAGGACACTCCGGATGTACTACAAACAACGGAACTCTTTCTCTAGGATGTGGTCCGGATAACGAAAACGGAAGAGGAGTATTCGCTACTGGAATTCTTTCCAGCGTCTCCTATCTATTTGTTGCAGGTGCAAAAACCGTAGCGGACGGACTGGGACAATACTTATTTGATTATCTGTATTACTCCGCAGACACTTCTACTAATACAAGTTTCAAATATATAGATCTAGGATCGATCACCGGAACTTTAACCGCCGGAACTTCTTCGCTTACTGTACTCAATAATAGAGTGTTTGCAGGTTTTGCAAAGTCAAGCAACGACGGAATCGGATTGTTCGGAGGACTTAATGCACCCGATTTTGGATTTGTAACGTTTAACTCAGCGGACTCAGGAACTGGATTTTGTACTCCAGGCTCCAACTGCGACGCGTTTGACGGAACCAAAGGAAAAAGAATCCGGATCGATTTCCTTCCTTACTTCGGAGGACCGTCCACCGGTTTATTAGGAATTAATAATAATGCACATCCAAACTGGGCGTATTATATCGGAGTCGATTCCATGTTCGTATTTAAAAATCGTATCTATGCTGCAAACGGAGGATTACACGCGGTAGGACATAACGGTTCCATAATACGTTCTACAACTGCAGATCCAACCGCGGCTTGTACCGGACCGGACTCTTGTTCTAACTGGGTGGAAATTGGACCTAGAACCAACACGAAATGGCACAACAGTCCCACAAACAACTGGTTCTCTTTAGAGTTAAATCAATTTTATAATCTGATTCCGGGAGATAAGGCGTTTGCACAATTTGCCGAGTTCAACAATAACCTTTATGTAACTAGAACCATTTGTATTCAAAGTTCTCAAGCGACTGGAATCAGAACCAATCCAGGAACCGTAACAGGATGTACAGACGGAACAACTACAAATCGAAGGGCACAACTTTGGAAATGTGATCCTACAATTTCAGGAAACACGAGCGAATGTGATGCAGCGGATTGGTCGGTCGTAGGCGACGACGGAACCGGAATCACAAACATGGGAGATTCTACAAACCGAACGATCACCATGGTGATGAAAAACGGATCCTATCTTTACATAGGATATGATAATCCAAACGGAATCAGAATTTATAGAACCAACGTAGCCAACCCGGGATCATCCTCTGCGTCTTGGAGTCAAATCGCCGGGAACGGTCTCACAGATGCGACTAACGTTCAACAAATTTACTCGGCCGTATCCGTACCTTCCGGAAGTATCAATTATATCTACGTAAGCGCTGGAAAAAGTAACGTTTCTGTTCGGACGTATCGTCAACAAAATTAAGGAGGATTCAAAATGAAGAATATTATAAAAGTAAAAAATTTTAAAATACTGATATTTATTATTTTCGTTCTTTTTTTGGTGGAATGTAGACACGCTTGGGTTCGTTTTCCACAAACGACCCCAGAGGTTTGTCAGATTAATCAATATTCAAACGAATGTAAACGTATAATGGAAGAGAAAAGGACTAAAAGAGAAATGCCTGGCAAGATACATACAATTCGCCAGAACTATTATTTTTTTGGGCTGTTGCCTACAGAACAAATAGTGGAGGTAATCAAATATTGTCCGGAAGGGCCAAGATCCGCGCATCAGTTTACTTCTTTTTGGGACGCGGTCTGGGAACAATTGACTCTTACGATCTATTCTCCTCAGACCTTGGAGGTAGAATGTTATCCTTAATCAAAATTTTAGGTTTCAGTTTCACGATTTGTTTTTTTATGAACTGTCATTCTACCGTGATCGTTCATAAGGAAAATTCTAAACCATTGTCTTCTCTCCACGCACCTCCTCCACCGGAAAAAAGAAATAAACAAGCAAACACTTTTTTCGGAATCTATTCCTTATCGGATAGCGAAGAAGCTTCGTGTCAGGATAACCCTGGAGAAGTGAAGATGGTCCGTTCGATTCCGGATACCATGATCCATTTTTTCGCGGGACCGTTTTATACTTCAAGAACCGTAGAAGTATATTGTCCATTGGCAAAAGACGAAGAGAAAAAGAACGAAGTGGTCAAAACGATTCCGAAAGAAAATCAAGACGGAAAAGAAGCAGTAAAACCGAATAGTTCACCCGTACCGGATCGACCTAAGCCCAAGGATCAATTTGAAGCGCAAGAAATGAGTGAGAACAAGGATACAAAGGAATTAAAAGAAAAACCAAAATCGAAGAAAAACAACGTATTCGATTCACAGTTTTAGGAACGGATTTAATTCTTACTTGGAAAATTCAATTTTTCTAAGTAAGAATTTTTGATTTCTCTAATATATATTCTTTGTTAGGCGACCTGGAAGCGACTTCTTCGAACTTCTCCTTATATTTTTCGTGATTGGTTCTCATGATCTTATCCCAAAAGTTGAAATAGAGGGAATAATTACAGTTAAAGTATTTATGATGCATATTGTGATGTGTGGTGGTGTTATGCCAATTTGTGAACTTATTCCTTAAAAACCAGAAAGGAAAAAATTCATAAGAAAGATGGCCCAGTACGTTTAACGAGGTCATATAAATGAAAAATACGATCATCACACCAGGATGAAGAGGAAGGACAAACGATACAATCGGAACAATTCCGGCTTCTATGATTGCTTCTAGAGGATGAAAGGAAAACGCCGCCCAAGGAGAAGGGTTTATAGATTTATGATGTACAAGATGAAAATGTTTGAATAAAAATTTATGATGCATCATCCGATGCGTCCAATAAAAATAAGTATCATGTAGAAAAATCAGCGCCAATAAGCTCAAAACCAAATATAGGATTCCGTAATCTCCGACGTTTTCGTAGATCTGATTGTATCCGTTTCGTTTTGCCCAAACTACAAAAATTCCGGACAAAGCAAATATAAAGAAAGTAATAAAAGAATATTTCACTTCGTGAATGATATTTTCCTTTCCAGGTTTTTTACCCTGAATGAGTTTGTGGAAAAATTTTTTTTCAAACACAACCCAAATGATCCAAAACGAAATTCCTGAAAAGAGCAAATAACGTATTAAAAAACTTGTCCAAATAATTCCAAAAAGACCGGAATAACCTATCTTAGAAAACAATTCTTCCATTTTCCCACCTTCAATACTTGCGAGAAAACCCGCACTTATAAATTCGATTATGAACTTAAACTTCAATGAAAGCTTGCTTATTTTGAAATCCTTTTGATTTTTTTTCGCGATTAGATGATTTTTTCTATATTTTGGATGTATATCAGCAGTACGGCCCTTTTAAATTTTATAATGATTCAGAAAATCATTAAAATTGAACGTGAATTCGTGAAGAAAATCTTGGCAAATCCGGCTTTGCCAGACCACGCCCTTTAGTTCCAGTCAATAAATTGTATAAAAGAAACGTAATACTATATATCGTCTTTAATTTCAATTTAGAACGCGATCTAAAACGCGATGCGTTTTGCTGAGTTACTTCGAGCGCCAATAGAAGCGAGACAGCTTGAGTTTGAGAGAGAGTTCTGCTGAGTTTACCTACGCTTCAATGCTTTCACTTCGGATTTTATCGAACTTACCAAAAACCGCATTTGGGATAAACATTTAGATACTCAATTTGATAGGGATAAATAGTTCGATCTAAGTAACGCAGTGTATCACTTTCGCATTGGTTATTCAAAACAAGAGAACATTAAAAAATCAACTTATTCTAAAATAATAAAAGTTTGTCGTTCAAAAAAAAAAAAAAAAAAAAAAAAAAAATGAGAAGTAATTCTCTTAAAGTATTAATTCCTACAATTTTAGAATCGATTCGTAAAATCGTGATTTGCAGTAGTTCCCACATTTTAAGAATGATCTACAAAGTTCAGATCCAACCTTTTTTAGAAAAATGAATCATGACAGAACTCACGTTAAAATAACGTGAATTCGACGTAAGAAAATCTAGACAAATAAAAAACTCAATGCAACTACTTCCTGAACTTAACAAATCGCTTACTATGAATCAAGTTTTGGAACGTAACTGCAACTCGTATATTTCAAAGCTAAAATGACTCGCGACCTAAAACGCAACCCTTAGGAGAGCGTTTTGCTGAGCTTCAAAAGCTTTCGTAAAAATAAACATGATCGTTCTTCCAGAAGTCGATTGTTTTATAAAATTTGATTTTACCGTAAAAAATAAAATGTAGGAACTATTACAAATGCAGATTTTGCAGTTAGTTTTGAAAATGTGGGAACTCACATAAAGTTTAGGTTTTACCGTAAAACTTTAAAAATGCAGAAACTATTACACATTACAACTGTTTAAAAATTCGTAATGTGACTTAATCTGTGGGAACTACTGCAAATTATATTTTTTACTCTGGCCATTCGAATTTTGCTTCGTTCTCTTTATACAAAAGATCGAAAAACAGTAAGTGCCAAGACTGTTCTTACTCATTCTACACTACAAGTTTAATTCAAACTGAAATCTTGAAATAGAAAACGATCGACTTTATATTCAATTTCACTAATAAACTATTCCTTCCAAAGCTTCCAACTCTATCCAAAAATCTTTGGTTTGTAAATTAGGAAGTAAGATTCTAATTTTTTCACTGTCTATAAAACAATCCTCTTTGATCGATTCCTCAATAGGTGTTTCCGAAATTTTATTATGTTCTTCTAAAAAGGAAAAAATTTCTTTCCAAGTATGCCATTGATTGTCCGAAAGATTGAGAACGTTCGGAATCACGTCCCATCCGGTCATTTGAATCTTTTGAATCAAAAGAGAAACCGCAAAAGCCACGTCATCTCCGTGGATCAGATTGAGTTGTCTGGAATTTTTTTTCACGAGTCCTTTCCTAATCCAATCTGCTGGATTACGAAGAGGCCCGTAAATACCACAAAGTCTCAGAATTTTCCCACCTCTTCCAAGCCAATCTTCTTCCACCGCAAAACGATCATGATCTTTGAGAATAGGAGTAGATTCCACAATATCCGGGAACCTCTGATAAATACTTGTAGTTCCAAACAAAATAGAATTTTTACTAACCGAAAACAAAACGTCCAAAAAGGCGAACGGATCGGAAAGTTTTTGAATCGGGAAGGTCACTAAACTTAAATCAAAACTATTTTTCGGAAACTTTTCAGAAAATTCTTTCAAAGCAAAGACATTCGAAAAATCGAATATTAAAGTTCCTTCAATTTGAGTATTCGAGGAAAACGTCTCGAGTTCAATCCCAGTTTGAGGTTTTAAAATGCCCGCGATCCGAATTCCGGTATAACCTAAACCGAAAATTCCGATTTTCATCTATTCAAGCCCCAATCGTTTATAGATCAATCCTATCTTTTCCAAATAAGGTTCTATCTTAAAAATGTCGTCCAAGTCTTTTTGAGTCAAAACCCTACCGACCCGATCATCTTTTTCCAATCTAGATTTCAAAGTTTCAGAAAGATTGGCCCAAACCGCCATTGCATGTTCCTGAACGATCAAATACGCTTCTTCTCTTACGATTTTACCTTTTTCGATCAGAGCTAACAAAACTTTTTGTGAAAATATAAGCCCACGGGTGACGCCTAACGTTCTTTCGATCGCGTCCGGATAAACGTGAAGATTTTTGATCACGAACAACATCTTATCCAAAATGTATTCTAAAGCGATGGTAGAATCCGGAAGTACAACCCTTTCCGCGGAAGAATGAGAAATATCCCTTTCGTGCCAAAGAGCCACGTCTTGTAAACCCACGTTTACATTTGCACGAATTACTCTGGAAAGCCCGGAAATTCTTTCGCAGATTACAGGATTTCTTTTGTGAGGCATTGCAGATGATCCTTTTTGACCCGCAGAAAAAGGCTCTTCCACTTCCCTTCCTTCCGTCTTTTGTAAAAGTCGGATCTCGGTCGCCATACGATCCAAAGAAGAAGCGGTAACCCCCAACACAGAAAGATAAAAAGCATGACGATCCCTAGAAACAACTTGAGTCGCAATCGGGTCCACTCTCAATCCCATCTTCTCACATACGTAGGTTTCAATTTCAGGATCGATGTTGGAATAAGTTCCTACGGCTCCGGAAAGTTTCCCGACGGCGATCTCGTTTCTTGCGTCCGCCATTCTTTTTCTATTTCGATTTAATTCTTCAAAAAATAATGCGAACTTAAGCCCCAGAGTCATAGGCTCGGCGTGAATTCCATGAGAACGTCCGATACAGGGAAGGTTTTTATACTGGATCGCCTTTTCTCGAACCGCTTCGATCAACGAATCCGTTTTTTTCAGGATCAAATCCATTGCCTGAACCATCTGAACACAAAGAGCCGTGTCTCCTATATCCGAAGAAGTAAGACCGTAATGAACGTGTCTTCCCGCAGGCCCGATGTAAGAATTCATATTTGTCAAAAACGCGATCACGTCGTGATGAACCTTGCTTTCAATTTCAAGGATTTCATCCACTTTAAACTTAGCATTTGATTTGATTTCTTGAAAATCTTCCTGCGGAATCTCGCCTCGTTTCATTCTGATTTCGCAGGCGAGTATTTCTATTTCTTTCCAAATTTCGAACTTGTTTTCTAATTCCCAGATTTTGGAAATTTCAGGATTGGAATATCGATCGATCATTTCTGTAAGTTCCTTGTTGAATTCCTATCCATTCTTTCAAGGAAGTGTATTCTGTAAAAAGAAAAACAAGATCCGTATAAAATTCGTTTTTTGTACAACTTTCCAAACGTACTGAATTAATCTCAGATCCCTTTTAAAAACACAAACCGAAACAGTTCAGTTTTCAAAAGATAAATACATCCTTAGGCAATCGTTTTCCCCTTTCAGAGTGTAGAAATTCATTTCTACTTTATCTAATTTTTATAATATAACTTCGATTCATTGTTTTTTTTGTATTCTACAAAAAGTATAAAATTGTAATAGAGTTATTGAAAAATTCCATAATAGCGATTACTCATAACTATATAATAAAGTACCTAATATTTTGCGTGGAATCAGTGTTTTGTAATAAAATTAACGACACTCAATTTTACAGGGACCATTACTACTCACTCGGACGCATGAATAGAATACTTGGGTTAGATTGTTTCAAAAATTTGAATATTTTGATACTGCTTTAAAATGCATTAAATCCCGAATTTGCGGCATTTTTTAAGTACTACTATTTTTTCGTAAATTCGGCCATTAATAACTTGTACTATTTTCATGCGTCCGGGTAGTATAATACTACTTCAATCATCCGTTTCAATACAACACAAACGGTTGAAGGATTCGTTTTTCAACAATTCTATTCAATGTTTTCTAGAAATGCAGATCCACCACTATTCTGAATTCAGAAAAAACGCAATATACAAATTCAATAATCAGAATATTCTTATTTTATTGTATTTAATAAAATTTGGGTCCGGGGATTATGCTAAAAAATTTCCCGGAGAGGGGGTTGAGCGGAGACCTTGGCTCCGCTCAGGGGGAGCCCTCCCCCGCAATTTTTTTTAGCCTAACTCAAAAGAACGGACAAATTCCCTGATCGTGTTAATATGATCTATTTCGGGCGAAGGATTTTCCTTACTCGGTTCGTAGAGATGTTCGTCAAACACGTGATAGTCGAAGATCTTCAAAGAAAAATCAGGAAACGTAATGATTATATTTTCGGAATGAATATCGAAGATCAACTTTTCCTCATCGGCCAAATGTTTAGTCACTTCGATCACACGATGAAAATCCAAAGCGATCTTTTTCAACTTGGAACGACTAATCACCCCGAACTTATGAGTGTCAAAGTTAAGTTTCCATTTAGGAAAAAAAGCGTCTTGCAACGGATTTTGACGGATTTTTTCATTCAATCGAATGAATTCTTTTAAATGTTTTCCGGGAAGTAAATTCTGATTATCACAAGGAGTAAGAGTCAAGATAGGAATTCCGATCGGAGTCCTTCTAATCCTAAGACCCATAAAATATCGAGTAGGCAACACTAGATCCGGTATCAAAGATTTTAATTTCCAATAATGTAACCTTTCCAAACCCAAACGGGAAAATTTAAAATGGATGTTCTCTTTAGCGGATCGAGTCCAAACTTTGGATTTTAAAAAATCCATCAGTTGAATCTCTTCCGATTTCAGATAACGGTCTAAATTTTTTTTTACGTGTTTATGTAAAGAACCAAAAATAGGATCAGAAGGTAATTTAGATTTTCCTACTTTCACCACCTGATTCCAAGGAAGCGCGTATACGAACTTATAAGAACCTCTCCCTATGTATTTTTCGCCGGAAAGAGGCATGAAGTTGTCTAAATATTCCCGCTCATATCTATGCGTTATGCGAAATAGATGAGAAACCGGAAAAAGTTTCTCGTATGTTTTTCTAATTAAACCGGATTCACGAAGTCTATAATCAACCGGAAGATCCTCAATCGGAATTTCCGGTTTTGTTTTTTCCGGATCGTAAAATAGTTCTTTATCGAGCCCTTTTTCTAAAAGTTCGATAAAATTCGGAATCTTAGGAGAAATTAAAAAATCCCGTATAACACCAGTTAATTCTCCAAGTCGATTCCGTTTATTCATAAATTTGAATCTATTGAAAGTAAACTTTATCCGGAACCGAAGATAACTTTTCCTTTTTTAAAATAGCATCGTTCAATTTAGAAGATCGTTCTTCATCCAACCACCAAAGAGAAGAAGCTTCTTTTTCACTTCCGTATTTTCCAAGAGGATTTTTAGGAAATTGAAAACGATTCCAATACATGATCCTAGTCGCACTCGTATTCCATAAAAGTACGTATGGAACTTCAGCGGTTAATATCTTATCTATCTTTTTAAGAATCTCATTTCGTTTTGGAACACTAAACTCGGTTCTTTGTTGTTCAATCAATTTATCCACTTCTGAGTTTTTAAAACCGGAAAGATTCGGTTGTCCTTTTTCATCTGCGTATTTAGAATACCACATCGCTTCTGGATCTTTAAAAACACCTCCACCCCAAGCGGCCCAAGTCATATCAAAGTCGTACTTATCCATTCTAGAACTCCACTCGGCAAGATCCGTAGTTTCTAAATTGATTATAATTCCAACTTCTTTAGCCCTTTCTTGAATAGGAGTCAGATATTTCTCAGACTTCTTATCCCTTTCTAAAATAGTGAATCTAAATTCTTTTCCATCTTTTTCTAAAATACCTTTCGAGTTCGTTTTCCATCCAGCTTCCGAAAGTAGTTCTCTTGCCTTCTTTACGTCAAAATCGATCGGAGGATTGGGAGAAAAATTTGTAGGCCATAGATCCTGATAAAACGAGTTCGTCAGTTCGTATTCGTTATAAGCCAATTTTTCGACGAGTAGTTTCCGATCCACTAAATGAGCGAAGGCTTTTCGGACTTTAACATCCGAAAAAATTCCCCTTCTCATATTAAAAACCAAACCTTGAAAACCAATCGGTTTAGAGTTGTAAATTTTTTGTTTGAGAATGTAATTCTCGTCAAACTTCTCGCCCACCGCTTCTTTTACCCAAAAAGAGGCTGTATAAGTAGGATAAATATCTATATCACCTTTTTTGAATGCTTGAAAAGCGATCGGCTCTTCATTATAAACTTTGAATAGAATGGTGTCAAAATTATCCGTTCCTTTATAAAAAGGATAAGCGCGCATCCAATAATCACCCCTTCTTCTCATCTTTACATAACGACCTTTTTTGGCAGAAAGCATGGAATAAGGACCCGATACGACCGGAAAATCAAAATTTTCCTTATCGAAATTTCTATCTTTATAATAATGAGCAGGAAGAATATAAAGAGAATTTGCGACCGTGTTGAAGTTAGACCAGTGAATTTCTTTTTGAGTAAATTCAATTTCTCTTTCGTTTAAAATGACCGGCTTTTCAAAACGGGAAAGATCGATCCTAAAAACTGCAGTGTTGTTATTTTTATCCATCAAGGTTTCGTAAGTAAATAAAACGTCATTCGCAGTAATTGGTTTGCCGTCCGACCAAAACGCATTTTCATCGATCTTAAAAATAAACTTCTTTTTATCCGGAGAAATTTTCCAAGAAGAAGCAAGATGTGGAATTGGATCCAAAGTAATCGGATGATAATCTAAAAGAGGTTCAAACATCAGACCAAAAATGTGGGCCGTGGTAGTAAACTGATCTAAATAATAATTTAAGGATTTAGGAAACTGATGGCTGTAAATACGAAACGTTCCGCCCTTTTTTGCATCCGGTGAAACGATAGGATTTTGAACCCTTAGAGCCAAAGGAATAGAATCTGGATTTCCCTTCCAAGGTAGTGTTTCCACTACAACGGACTCGACTTCTTCTTTATCCCCGCAATTAACGGGAAAAAGACAAAAAAACAAGATACAAAAAATGGAATATAATATTTTTTTCAAGTATTTACCTCTTTTAATTTTTAATTCTATGCGCTTGATATACGTCCGGAATTTGTTTGAGATTACTTAAAATCTCTTTGAGTTGATCCAAATGTTCTACGTCCACTTCAAAACTAGCGACCAAGTTTCCTCTTTGATCCGTACTTGCTTTAGATTCCCTAATATTGGTTTGGGTATTAGAAATAGATCTTACAATTTCCATAAAAATACCTTGTCTATCCTTTGATCTCACCTCGATAAGCACAGGGATAGATTCATTCTGACCGTAGTCCCATTCTACGGTTATCACTCTCATAGACTCTTCTTGTTCCTGTTGTTTAGCAGTGGCACATCCTTTTTTATGAATGCTCACCCCTCTTCCTCGAGTCACAAACCCAATAATACCGTCCCCCGGCAAAGGAGAACAACAACCGGAAAGTCTAACAGGAATTCCACGAAGACCCGCAACGATTACTTTACCCGCAGCCAGATCGATCTGTTTAGTAGGTTTAGAAGAAGGTTTTTTCTTAAGTTCTTCTAAAACGTCAACGTTAAGCGTAATCTCTGCCGCAAACTCAGCTTCTTGTTGAAGATCCTTTTTACTTTCTTCTCTTAACTTTCTAAAATAACTTCTTAATTTTTGTCTAGCGGAAGGAGTTCTAACGATACGTAACCAAATCGGAGAAGGTTTTGTTCTTTTATCGGTGATGATTTCGATTTGATCTCCGGAACGAAGTTCAGTACGAAGAGGAAGCATTCTTCCATTGATCCTACCACCTTTGGCTTTTAAACCCACATCGGTATGAATTCGAAACGCGAAGTCTAAAATTGTAGCTCCTTTAGGAAGTTGAAGAATTTCACCTTTTGGAGTAAACACAAACACTTCGTCTTCGTGAAGATCGTATTTAAGTTCTTCTACAAATTCTTTTGGATCCAAAGCAGAATCCTGCCAAGAACTGAGAAGTTCGAGCCACTTCACTTTTACGTTTTTTTCCGAAACAGAAGGTTTTCCTTCCTTATACATCCAATGAGCTGCGATCCCGTATTCGGCAATGTCATTCATATCTCTTGTGCGAATCTGAACTTCCAAAGGTTTTCCATCAGGTCCGATCACAGTCGTATGAAGAGATTGATACATGTTTGTTTTAGGAGTCGCGATATAATCCTTAAAACGACCCGGAACCGGGTTCCAAAGAGTATGCACAATTCCTAATACTCCATAACAATCCTTCACTTCGTTTGTAATAATACGAATCGCTCTAAGATCAAAAATTTCGTTGAAAGTTTTTTCTTTGAGTTTCATCTTACGATAGATGGAATAAAAATGTTTCGCCCTTCCGTCCACGTCGGCTTCAATCTGAATTTCGGAAAGTCTTTGAAGAAGAATGATCTTCAAAGTTTCGATAAAACCTTCCCTTTCCGATTTTTTAGAATTGATGTTCTTCTTTACTTCTTGATATTCATCCGGATTTAAAATCTGAAACGCAAGATCTTCTAGTTCAGATTTAATTTTGTAAATCCCCAAACGGCCCGCAATTGGAGCGTATAACGAAAGAGTTTCTTGAGCGATTCTTCTTTGTTTTTCCGGCGGTTGAAAGGAAAGAGTTCGAAGGTTATGGGTTTTATCCGCGAGCTTGATAAGAATAACTCGTATATCCTTGATCGTTGCAACGATGATCTTTCGAATATTCTCTGCGGCTTCGGTTTCTTTAGACTGACTTTTAATTTTGGAGATTTTAGTGACACCTTCGACTAGATCTGTGATGTCTTCTCCAAAGTCTCGGATCATATCTTCTCTAGAATATTCCGTATCCTCAATGACGTCGTGAAGAAGACCGGCGCAGATTACCTTCTCGTCAAGACCTAACTCGTAAAGAATAAATCCTACTTGAAGAGGATGAACTATATAAGGTTCTCCCGAAAGACGAAACTGACCTTGATGTGCGCGTTCCGAAACGTCATACGCTTTTTGAACCGATTCGTACGCGTGATCTCCAAGTTTTTGACGAACTCCTTCGAGAAGCATATCTTTGGTAACAGGAGCTTTTACAAATCCCATAATTTTAGTGCCGTTCAATATCCAAACCCAAATCCAAAAAACGGGTTGTATGCGTAAGATAACCCATACTAACCCCGGCGCCAGAAAATTCGGAAAGAGCTTCTAGTTTTTCAGGAGTGATTCCGCCAGAAAATTCAATCAGAACGTTAGGCGCCTTTTGTTTCAAAATGGAATACGCAGTTTTAGAATCTTCCAAAGAAAAATTATCTAAAAGAATAACTTCTGCTCCAGAAGCTATGGCGTCTTCAAGTTGTAAAATGGAATCAATTTCCACTTCGACCAGTTTATTAGGAAAACGTGATTTGATTTTTCTGACAGGCTCGAGAGCAGAAGAATACATCGCAAGATGATTGTCCTTAATCATAGCCATTTCAGAAAGATTCAGTCTATGATTACTTCCACCTCCGCAATAAACCGCGTATTTAGCAAGTTTGCGATAACCGGGAAGTGTCTTACGGGTATCCAGAATCATCAAACCCTTTTGTCCGTATTTTTTGACTACTTCTCCAGTGGTAGTGGAAATTCCGGAAAGATACTGTATAAAATTCAGTAAAATCCTTTCTATTCTTAGAATTTGAACGAGACTTCCTTCTATTTTTAAAAGGGTTTCTCCCGCCTGGAAACTTTCCGAATCCTTTTTAAAAAGTTCCGACCTAATTTTGTTTCCCGAAAGTGCATTCAAAACTTCTAATACACCAGTCCCACAGAGAATTCCAGGTTCTCTTGAATTCAGACTCGCAGTAGCATTTTGATCGGTAGAAAAAAGTGAAACGGAAGTGATGTCTTCCTCGGGACAATCTTCTTCCCAGGCGAGTTTAGCCAGGAATTCATAATCTTGAAAGTTTACCGACGAAATCGGATGAGTATAGGCGCGTTTCATCTGGCTGCAAAAGAAAGTTTTATCATTAGAAAGCCACAATCAAGTGAATTTCAGTGAGAATCTAAAAATAAACTCTCCCAATTGCATTGGCCGGAGTTCCGTCCAAATGTGGCACCCTTCAAAAAAAGCCATATATTCCGAAATAGACACAATTTGTGGGAACTACTTCGTTTTCACAAAAATCCATCGTTCATTTTTAGTATATTTTTTTGTAGTACGAAAATCGATTTAAGAATACAGAAGAGAGAAGGCCCGCCCGGCACCTTATTGAAGATCGGAGATTTTTTTTAGAACTCAATAAGATCACACAGTTTACTCGACGGTCTAACTACGGAGGAATATTCAAGACTGTTTGCTAAAAAGATTTTCACACTTTCTAATGGTTCTAAAAATCGAAGTATGTTAAAAGAAATTTAAAATCATAAAAGAATAAAAACTCAACTGCAGGAAGTATCACGTTTAT
>NZ_AHMN02000008.1:25000-207500 GCF_000243695.2 Leptospira kirschneri serovar Cynopteri str. 3522 CT
CAATAATTCAAACGTGTTTTTTTTATTGTCTTCGGTTTGGGATAAAACAGAATTCGAAACGAATATATAAAAGATTAAAAAAATATAAATCATCTTAAATCTTTTTTTTCGAATCCAAAAATACGAATTCTTTTTTAACATCGTTTTTGCCCTCACTTACTTTTACATCTTTACATGATAATGTATTATGAATTTTAAAACAAATCCAACTTTTGTAAATTCCGCAGTTTTCCGATTTCTTTGTGAAAAGTTGTGAGTTTTATTCACGCTAATTTAGAACGCGAACCAATTTTGAAATTTCTTTGTTAAGTTTGATACGCTCCTTGTTTGACTTTTTTATTTACAATGCCAAGTGAAACAGATTAAAATTATAAGGCTGATTGTAGCGTTTTGCAAGTGCATAACCGTTATTCGGAATGACATACCCCCGTTTTTATACCAGCATAATGTGTGAAAATCCTGTTAAGCAGAACGTCTTAAATATTCCTCCGGAGTCAAACCCCCGAGTGAACTTGAACTATACGGCCTTTTCGAATTGTAGAAGATTCTGCGTGGTATTATATTTGGAGAAAATTAAAGAATCCTAATAAACTTCAAAAATTATTTTAGATTTTGGAAGCAATTTTCGAATTTTTTCTCTTTCTTCGAGTGAGAGTTGATTATCTATCAAATACAACTTTTGCAAATTCTGTAGTTGTCCGATTTCTTTCGGAAGTGTTGTGAGTTTTTGTCCACTTAAATTCAAAACTCGAACATCCAAAGGATTTTGAAGCGCTTTTGTTAAATCAATATAAGTTCCTAATTCTACTTCTTCTGCTTGAATCTTGCAAGAAAGATAAATGAGAAACAAAAGGCAAATTGTTATTTTTTGTAAGTGAATCAGCGTTATACGAAATTTCATAAAGGTTTTCTGGATTTAGATTTTATTTAAATTAGAAGACAAGTTCCTAAATAAAAACGTCATTCAATTTAAACGCTCTTTTTTGAACTTCTGCATGTTTTTGAAATGAAGATCGAAAAAATCTTTGTCTTCGGTTTCAAATCCAAAATTTTCATTCTATTCAATTAAAATCAGCCTAAAGTTCAAAATAGAAAAACAATTTATTTCCAAGTTAAATATTACATTACAGTTTTTAGATTTTCTTTTTTAACTTATTTACGTTTCTTTGATACATTTTGAAACTCATCCTTGATATGGCGGAATCTGAAAAGTTTTTTTGAAATTCCTGTTCATTTAGAGTTAAAATCGATTCCGGATTTTCCTTTAAATAAGATCTAACTTTAAATTCTTCTAATCCAGTTCTAATTCCTTTCTTAAACGCTTTCACTCGATTCCAAGGACACACGTCTTGACATATATCACAACCCGCAAGCCATCCGTATGTATCCGGAATTTCTTCCGATGAATCCTCTAAAGTATGATGAGAAATACATTTTCCAGCGTCAATTTGATAGGGTTTTAACGCCCCAGTTGGACACGCATCTATACACGCAGTGCAGGTTCCACAACGATCTTTAACCTGAATCCGAGCGGTATACATCGGCAAGTCAGTAAGTATCACGGTTATAAAAAAGAAAGATCCAATTTCTGGATGAATCAAATTCGTGTTTTTTCCATTCCACCCAAGTCCTGCAAGTCGAGCTAAAACTTTCTCAGGAACCGGCAAAGAATCCACACCTTGGCGAAAATGATGATTGGGATATTTTTTTTGAAGAGCTTTTATTAAAGGTTTTGCATGTTCTCTCAATACTCTGTGATAATCTTCGCCAACCGCATATTTAGAAAATCGAAAAGTCATTCCTTTTTGAACTTCTTCGTATTCCGGATCGTTGTAAATCGCTCCGAGTACAATTACGGACTGCGGATCAAAACCTAGATTCTTAAAATCTAAACGAAGATCCATATTCTTAGGATACCACTCCATCTTTCCGTGGTTACCTTTGTTTACCCATAAAAGAATTTTTTCTCTATCTTCTTCCGGAACTTTGGCCTCACAAATCCCATAAAGATCAAAACCAGATCTTTCAATCAAAGTTTTGAATTCGGAAATTATTTCTTTACTTTCAATCATAAAGTGGATATAAATTGAATATGCAAAAAAAGTTATCAGAAAATCCCAATTTTAATCGCAAGGATATAACAATCTTTGCAAACGATCCGATTTCCATTTCTCGTTCAGACTTTACAACAGCGGTTCGTCTTACTCTATCATCAACGAACATAAATTTTAAGACTTCAGAACGAAGTCTTAAAAATAACCGTAAATTTTCCAAACAAATCATTTTCGCTTCCGTACTAGGCGCACTCAAAGGTTTTGAAGAAAGAGATTTAAAACCGTTTCACGTAAATCATAAACCCATTTTTGCGGAAATCGGTTCCGAAATTTTAAATACCGAATTCAATTCAATTTCAAACGAAGATAAAATCGAAATTCTTAAAAATGCTTTCGACTATGGAATCCGTAAAGTATATCACTTAGAATGGAAACTCTATACTTCCAAGGAACTCTATTAAAATTCTCTAATCGTTTTTTTAGAATGGTTCACTTGGCGTCCCTTGATAAGGATTCCCGCCCCAAAATCTTACGATCTATCGTCTTTGAATTCCCACCAAAACCGTCGTATTGTATGATTTATTACTTTTTAATATTAAAATTTCTGTATGAGTCCCATCATTTTTGCGATAACTACAAAATGACAATTTCATTCAAAAAAATCTGATTAGATATTACTCTTTTGAATTTTGTTCATATTTCCATTATATACCAAAAAAGAATTTTATAAAAAATTTATATACTTTTAAACAACTTCTTAAGATAAACTCAAAATCCTCGCATTTTGATGATGATGCGATTTTTTATTTTAAGTTTTAGACCGAAATCTTAAAAATGAATCCTTATACTGCGTAAAATAAAATTCCAGCAAAACTAACGAGTACGACCGCCTCTAAAATTCCGACTCCTACGTTCTGATCTCTACTGATTTCTTCCTTCAAAGTACTTCCGGGTAATATCACAGCGTCGGTTAAAAGCCTGACCGCAGGTATAACCAGTAGTCCAAGTATAAAATCTAAAAAAACCTGAAAAAGGGTATGTTCCATAGACACTGGTTCTTTATGAAGCGCCCTCGCAATGATGATTCCAATAGAGACTAACGCACCACTGTAAGAGATCCCAGAAGCTAAATTTTCTTTTTCTTTTAATTCCACATCCAAGGAATAAGGTATAATCTTTCGATACGCAATCGTAAATAAAATGAGCGTTATTTGGCCTACGATAAAGAATACAATTCCTAACAAAGTTCCATCTAAAAGTTTCTGAACCGGTTCCAAAAGATCCAAATTTTTCCAAATCGAAAACGCAAGCCCTGCATTCTCTCCGCTGAGAGAAGCCGCCACGATGATCGAAGACGCAAGGCTGCTTCCAAACACTACGGCTCCTACGGCCACATTTCTTCCGGAATAAACAAGCTCATTAAAATCCAAACTCCGAAAGATCAATTTATCATTGATAAAATAAGATAAATTGAGTAGTAAAATTCCGAGAATCCCGTAGTATAAAACCTGAAAACAATCTGAAATAAAATCCGTACCCGGAGAAGATAAGATCACAAGTAGAATCAGAGTAAGTCCCAGATAATAACCGGATAAACCAGTCGATACAGCGGTATTGTTCTTAACCACGATTTCCTGATCCAGATCTCCAGGTTCGATCCAGTCTTTGATTTTTTTACCGATATAAAATAGAATAAAACTGATTAAAAAAAATACTGCGTCTCTACCCAAAACACTCAGATAACTAAGTATCGTTTCCATGATCGACAGATTAATCGGATACGGTTAAAATTTCATAGCCTTTTTCAGTGACTAGAACCGTATGTTCAAATTGAGCGGACCATTTACCATCTTTTGTAGTCACGGTCCAATGATCTTCTTTGGAAAAATTTACCTGCCAGGTTCCCAGATTCACCATCGGCTCAACAGTAAATACCATTCCAGGTTCTAGTTTGGCAAGTTTACGATTCTGACGAAAATGGGGAATCTGAGGATCTTCATGAAAACCTCTTCCAATTCCGTGCCCCATTAAATCTCTTACAATTCCGTATCCCTTTGGAGTAAGAAAATCATCGATCGCATTCGCAATATCGTGAACACGATTCCCAGGTCGTACTTGTTCGATCCCGATGAACATCGCTTTCTCCGTATCCTGAACTAGAGTTTTAACCTCAGAACTTGTATTACCTCCTACGATAAACGTACGAGATGAATCCCCATGATAACCATCCAAAATAGGAGTTACATCTATGTTGATGATGTCTCCTTCTTTTAAAACTTCATTTGCTTTGGGAATTCCATGACATACAACTTGATTTACGGAAGTACAAATTGACTTAGGAAATCCTTTATAACCGAGCGGGGCGGATCTTGCCCCGTGCTTTTTAGTAAACTCCTCACAAAGATCATTCAACTGCAAAGTAGAAACACCCGGTTGAACGTAAGAGGAAATATAATCCAAAAGCCTAGCGGCCAGTTTCCCAGCCGCTCTCATTTTTTCGATTTCGCTCTTGTTCTTAATAAAGATCAAATCGAATTAGAAATCTGTCGGACGAACAGTACTTCTTTTATTGGATTCAGTACGTTTCACCGCGTCGTCGATCAGTTGATGAATTTTTTCATTCAAACCGTCAATCGCATCTCCGGAAGTCATAAATCCTTTAGACTTGATATAAGCCTTTACCTTACTTGTTACGATCAGGGTTTCCCTTTCGACATTCTTTCCAGCCATTGAGTTCTTCCTCTCTGTCTTAGTTTTCTTCTTTTGTGCCATCTTCAATATTGCTCCGGTTCATGGTCGTCCAGTTTGTTTTTGTTCCGATTTAGATTTCAGTTTGCATTCTTTCTAGAAACCCAGAAAAAGAACAACCTTTTAGAACTTTCCCCTTCGCGACCTTACCTTTGTTTTAAAAAAAATGATACCATAACTTTAAACAGATCCAAATACGGTCACTTGAATCCGATTCAAAATAAAATGAGACATAGAGCTCACGTTGAGAGCCGTCAAGAAATATTTCATTTCTTTTTAATAGACTCACTTTGTAGAATCGTATTCACCAGACCAGTCTCTAAATTTAATTTTTCCGCAATCGTTTCAGCAGGCCATTGAAAGTTATGATACAAATTGAGTACGGTAGCTTTCTTTCTTTGAATCAAATGATCCTTAGAAGAATCTTTAGACTTACCAGAAGTAACGTTGCCTACCGCATCTAAAAAGCCGGAAAGTTTTTCAAACTTATCGTCCGCTTCTCCTAAAAGCCCTTCCAAGTCATCCTTAACGACCATAGCTCCGTTCTTTAAATCTTCCATACGATGTTGTAAGGTGGAAATTTGTTTATGTCTTTCCGAAAGATCCACCATCAGATCTTCTATTTTTTCAAACTTAGCTTCTACGGAACGGATCTCTTCTTTTTTACGGAACAAGGACTCGATTCGATCGTCTGTTTTACGAACCGTTTCTGCAATTTCCTTTTCTCTCGCTTCTAGAATTTCAACGTCGTTTTGAAGAGAATAAAGTTTATTTACAATACCTTTGGCGGATTCTTTATGAGTTTCCGTTTCTTCAAAAAGTGTCTTCACTTCTTCACGAACCGACTCTAAAGTTTCCAGTCTGGAAGAAAGATCGCCAAAAGTTTCTTCCATTTCCAGAGCTTTTTCACCTGCTTCCAAAAGTTTTGTAAATGTATCTTGCCATTCAGAAGACCTTCGTTGAAGTTCCTCAAAATCGGATCGTAATAGATCCGAAGATTCTTTGATAGAATGAAAAGAATCTAATTTAAGTTTGAGATCTTCGGTTTCGTGAACGAGGGAATATTTTAAATCTTGTAATTCGTTTAATTTTTGGCCGAGTTCGCTTAACAACGGGGTCTGTTCGTCAGCTCTAGAAAGTAACTCTTCCATCGTCTGAATATAAGAATCGGTCCGATCAACAATCTCGCTGGCTTTTTGAAAGAGTTCCATCTTTTCTCCGAATTCATCCATCTTATCGGTAATTTCTTCCACAGAAGAACGTAAGTTTTCGGATTCTTCTTGGATTTCGGAGATGAGATTTTGTTTTGAATTACGGATTTCTTCCAAATCTCGTTTTAAATTGATTTGAAGTTCTTTATATTCTACCATCGAACCATCAAATTCTTCCTTACCCGAACGAAGAATTTCTTTAGCGGCGGCCTCCATTTCATACAACTGGTTTTGAAGTTGTTGTTGAAAACCTTTCATCTGATCGTCGTTATCTTTGCGGGAATTTTTCAGAGATTCTTCTAAATTCTTTTTCACATCTAGAATGTATTTACTAATTCTATCTTCAAGCTGACCCAGTTGCAGTTGACCTTTGTCCATCAAAGAAGTGAGTTGTTTAGAAATTTTAGAGTCTATGGTTTCGTTTAAACGACTGATTTTTTCCTCTTGTTTTTCAAAAAATACTTCTGCAGAATCTTTCAAACGGTCTAACACGCGTTCGGCGTCCCTACTTGAATTTTCGAGACTTGATTCTACGTTATTTTTAATTTTTTCGGCGTGAATTTCTAGAACCTTTTCGTTCTTTTTAACGATCTGTTCCATCTTATCGATGGTTCCGGAAAACTCTACTCTAAGAGTCTGTAAAATTTCGTTCCCTTCTTCTTTAATATGACGTAGAGATTCTCCAAGACGATCCGAAACCAGCTCCCCTTCTTTTTGAAAATTAGATTTATAACGGGAAACGAACTCTTCGATTTTATCTTTTTGAATCGAATATTCATTTTTAAACTCTTCTAAAAGCCCTTTTCCTTCTATATGAACGTCTCCTAATTTTTCTTGAAGACGACCCATTTGATCCTGCGCGTTTAATCGAATATTTCCGAGTTCCTCTTCCCAATAACGACTTAAATTTTCAAATCTTTGATCGATTTTACGAACTTCTTCGTCCACGGTTCCGGAAAGAAGATCTACTTTGTCTTCTACTTGCGCCATCAAATCGCCTGCACTAGACTCCATCGCAGCTTGAAGATCTCCAAGATAAGAATCCACGTCTTTGATCCGAGTAGAAATCTGTTTATCCAGCGTTTCAATAGATTGACGCACAACCTCCAAGTCCTGTCGGATCAAAGCGGATCTTTCGGAATGAAGTTTAGAAAGTTCTAAATCGAATTCTTCTTTGAGAGAAACGATTCCTTGAATCGTCTTTTCTTTAGCGTCTTCTTTTGCCACTTCAAGAGTGGAATGAAATTCCTTGAAACCCAATAGAATTTCTTTTTTCAAAACGTCTGCGTCATTTCTAAGATTACTGCTGATACGATTGAATTCTTCTTCAAATGTATCGATCTGACGTAACAATTCAGACTTACGTGCATCCGCCTGACGAAGAAGTTTATTTTCTGCTTCTAAATATTTTTCTTGGAAAAATTGAATGGATTCGTTAATCGATTCCGCCTGACGTCTGGTTTCGTTGAGAATTTCGTCTCTACGAGTCATGGTTTCCAAACTCATCCCTTCTATTTCTCTACGAATAGAATCCACTTCCAATTTGACACCGTTGATAAATGCTTCCTTGGAATGAGTCACTTGTTCTAAAATTCGATCCAGTTTTTCCTGGGAGGATTTTTCGGCGAGTTTGGCCATTTCCTCTAGTTTATGATCCGCGGCTTCCGATTTTTCCTCGATGCGTAAATCCAAACGTTCCAACTTATCGCTTACGGTTAAAAATATGGTTTGTAACTTTTCCGATCTAAGATCCCAGTCTTCTTCTTTATTTCGAATGGTTTCAAAAAGAGACGTTATTTCCGAACGAAGCTGTTCTACTCTTCCAACGGATTCACGCATTAGAGAATTGGAATGTGCTTCCAGACCTTCTCTATAATTTACAGCGATAGAATTTAAACCTTGATCGATCTTATCGTTTTTAATTTCCAATAATTCTTCTAACTCTACAATTTTAGAAGCAAGAGATTGTAATAATTCGTCAGAACGAAGATTCACCTTATCAGAAAAAACTTCTAAGATCGCCTCAGCTTCGGATCGTAGATCCAAAATTTTCTGATCTAAAAGTTGAATTTCTTTTTTGCCGGACTCCATTCTAAGAAGTCCTTGTTGAATCGCGTTGGATTCCTCTCTGATCTCGGAAGAAAGTTGTACTACTTCTTTAAGATCGTGCGCAACCGAATCTAAAAAATCTCGATTAGTTTTGATAGATTCCAATAATTGTCTAGATTCTTCGTTGAGGGAATGTACTTCATTTGCAAGTTTACGAGTTTGTTTAAGACTGATTTCTAGATCAATTCCGGCGTCTTTTACAGAACCAATCTTTTCGAGCGCGATACCGTTTAATTCTTCTTGAACTTTTCCGGTAAAACGTTTGATCTGACTGAGTTTATAGTTGGATTTATCCAGCCTTCGGAGAAGGATTGTAATTCCTACGCTGGCTATAAACGGCAGGAGTAACTCTATTCCCATTGAATTTTATTTACCTATATAAAAAGAACTCGTTGTTTTGAAAAAACTCAGGAAACTTTTTTCCATGGAACAGAAAAGATCCTAAACATAAAATTTATGCTATCATCCTCAATTTCAAAGTTTGGATGTTTAAAAAAAACTATCCCTTTGAGCTGTAAAGTCTCCAAAAACATTATGTCTCATCAAATTACGATTGACTATTCGAAAGATCGTAAAAAGAGCAAGAAAAAATTAAATTATGTTTAAAAAAAAGCCCTATTCCGGTTTTTCGTCGGTTTATGACGCAGTAATGAAAGAGGTAAATTACAAACGTTGGTCAGAATTTATACTCTCTTCTTATACAAATCATTCAGAAAAAATTTTACCAAAAACGGTTTTAGATCTGGGATGTGGAACCTGCAGACTCTGGGAAGAATTTCCAAAAAACATACTGTGCACTGGAATTGATATAAGCGCAGAAATGCTTGAAATCGCTAAAAAAAAAGAGATTTCTGGAGAATGGATTTGTTCCGATTTACTCGATTTAGATCTGAAGAAAAAAAAATTCGACCTCATACTTTCCACACACGACACCCTCAATTACTTAAAAGACGAAGCTGATCTGAAAAAAGTTTTTTCCAAAGTAAGAACCCATTTAAAACCCAAAGGACTTTTCTTTTTCGACCTAAGTAGTCTTTATAATTTTAAGAATCACTTCGACGGACATAAATTCATAGAAAGAGTTGGAGATTATAAAATTGAATGGAAAAACCGATTTCTAAAAACTTCAAACGTTTTAGAATCCACACTCACCTTCTCTCATAAAAAATCCAAAGAAGAATTTTCAGAAATCCATAGGCATACATATTTCCCAAGGAATACGATTCGAAATCTACTTTTAGAATGTGGGCTTATACTTTTAAAAGAAGGTTCCGATTATAAAGATTGGGTTATTGAAGAAGACGCTTGTCTTGTAAATTATCTGTCTGGTATTTCAGAAATCAATTTACTAAATCGACTTCATAAACACAAGTTTTAAGACACTCAATTCTTACGTCAAAATTTAACAGAAAGGGAATAGAGTTTTCATTTAAAAGTAGAAAAACTCTAAGCAAAATCGTATGTCTAAGTTCAAAATCAATGGAAAGTCCGCAAAGGTAACGATCGATACCGTTGTAATCGACGGTTATGATAAAATTTTCGACGAAGTAACTCAAAGCGCATCCAAAGGCACGGTTTTAGACGTAGAGTTTCTTTTAGAAGAGGTTAAAAAAATAACTTCCAGTGGAATCGCAAAACTACTGACCGTAAAAAACAGAATGGATCACTACGGAGTGAAAATGAAAATCAAAGATTTAAGTCCGGATCTTTTAGAAGTTTTGAAAAAATTTAAAGTGGATGATAAACTAGGACTTTAAAGTTTTTGAAAAAAGATTGTTTCCTTTTGTAAACTTCTAGAAATCTATGACAAACTCTGATGGGAACGATTTCAGTCAGTCAACTTTCAAAATCCTTTGCCAATAAAAGCGTCATTTCTGATCTTAGTTTTGAAATTCCCAAAGGAAGAATCACCGGTTTACTTGGACCTAACGGTGCCGGTAAAACCACCACCTTAAGATTGTTAACCGGTTCCTTGCATCCAGATAAAGGAACGATTCAATACGACGGTTTTGATTTTTTTGAAAACAAAATCGAAATCCAAAAAAAGATCGGTTATCTTTCCGAATCCTCTCCTATCTATTGGAATCTTACGGTTTTTGAATATCTTTCCTTTTTGGGAAAAGCAAAAGGAGTTTTAAAAAAAAATCTAAAAGAAAAAATCGACTTTGTCTCCTCGCTTTTGCAATTAGAAACGGTTCTCCCAAATCCGATCGGTTTTCTTTCTAAAGGATTCCGTCAAAGAGTCGCCTTAGCGGGAAGTCTCATTCAAGATCCTGAATATATCTTTTTGGACGAACCCAGCTCGGGTTTAGACCCGATTCAAATTGTGGAATTTAAAAAACTCGTTCGTATATTAGGAAAAACGAAAACGATTCTTTTTTCTTCGCACGTTTTGCAAGAAATAGAGGAAATATGCGATCACGTTCTCATTTTATACGAAGGAAAATTGATTTTCGATCAATCTTTAGTTTTTATCTCTCAAAATAGACCCTGTTTGATATTGGCAAAAACAGATCCGGAAACTTTTAAAAATTTTTTTTCACTTACGGATTACGAAATAGAAACTACCGGAAGAACGGAAAATTCTTTTTTAGAATTCAGAATCCAATCCCCAAAATCGTCTTCGGAAGAAATCTTTCAGATTTTAAAAAATGCAAATTTTCCGATTCGATCCATAAACCCGGAAAAAAATTCATTAGAATCCATTTTCAAATCCTTAATGACAAATAAACAAAATGAAACTTTTAGAATTTAGTAAAACATTTTTTTTGAATATTCAAACTGTATTTTGGAAAGAATTTTCAATTTATTTTAATTCCCCTGTTGAATCGATTTTCGCCTCGTTCTTTTTATTTTTGACCTCATTTCTATTTTTTTTTGGATTGGGTGAAGGTTCTTTTTGGGACTTTAAATCGGCAAGTATGGAAACGTATTTTTTTTGGATTCCGATTTTATACGTAATTTTTATCCCTGCCCTTTCCATGCATCTTTGGTCCGAAGAAGAACGTTCCGGAACCTTAGAAATTCTTTTCTCCCTTCCTTTGAAAGACGTAGAGTTGGCGTTCGGTAAATTTTTAGCTGCTTGGAGTTTTTTAGGATTTGTTCTTTCGTTTACTTTCTTAATCCCCGCCACAATTTTTTATTTAGGAGATTTGGATCTAGGAACAACATTCGCGGGTTATTTAGGAATTTTTCTTTTAGGTGGTGCCAATCTTGCTTTGGGAAGTTTTGTATCTTCTTTAACCAAGGATCAAATTAGTTCTTATCTATTAGGATTTATTTTTTGTCTTTTCTTTTTTTTATTGGGATATAGACCCTTTCTTCAATTTTTAGGAACCGGTCAAATTTCTTTTTTTTCCCTTTCCAAACATTTTGAACCGTTTCGTCTCGGAATTTTGGACGGAAGAGAAGTTTTCTTTTTTATCAGCTTCATTAATTTATTCATATATATAAATGTTTTAATTTTAAGGTCCAAACGATGATTTCCAAAATC
Source organism: Leptospira kirschneri serovar Cynopteri str. 3522 CT (assembly GCF_000243695.2). NCBI lineage: Bacteria > Pseudomonadati > Spirochaetota > Leptospiria > Leptospirales > Leptospiraceae > Leptospira > Leptospira kirschneri. Next base: position 36,616 of record NZ_AHMN02000008.1, read on the forward strand.
AGAACATTACTTATCCGTTTTAATTCGAATACTTTATTTTTATTTTCTCAAGCTTTTTCTATATTCTTATTTTTGAATTTAATTATATCTAAATTTGACTGTAAAAAGGATCTTTCCCAATCCGGTCGTTTCGAAACCAGCAAAAGTACACAGAAGATATTTCAAAAATTACACTCTCCACTTTATATAGACGCTTATTATTCTTCTAAAATTCCTGGAGAATACAAAGTGCGCCTGGATCTAACCAAAGAATTGTTAAGCGAAATCGCTTCTTTAGGCAACCAGAATGTCATATTACGTTTTCATGATCCTAGCGAATCCGTAGAAATGGAAAAAAAAGCGATCGAGGCAGGGATAACACCTCAAATTTTAGAAAAAAAAGAAAGGGGTTCCTCTCAAATCAAACAGGTTTTTTTAGGACTGACTTTAACCTTAGGAACCGAAAAGAAAACGATTCCATTTGCATTTTACGCAGAAGAAATCGAATATCAAATTCTAACAACTCTTAGAAAGATGGTTCGTAAACCAGAAGACGTAAAAATCGGAATTCTCTCACTTCCGGAAAGTTTCGCCGCCGGATTCTCTGGTTTTGAAAACGGAAAAGATACGATCGGAATTTTTACTGATCAGATTTTAAAAGAAGAATACGGAATCGTTCCGGAAATTCATATTGAAGAAGAAGAAATTCCGGATTCAATTGGTACTCTTCTTTGGATAGGTGGAGGAGCGTTATCCGAAATATCTTCTTACAGACTAGATCAATTTTTAATGCGAGGAGGAAATCTAATTCTTCTTTTTAAATCCATGGACTTCCGCTTAACACCTTCTAATCGGGAAAACGGAATCGGAATGGACTCAATTAGTCCTGGAATAGCCAAACCTGCCTCCTATATCGAAGAACAAAATCTTATTTTTGAACATTACGGTTTTAAAGTGAATACAGATCTAGTCTTAGAACCAAATCATTCTCTTCCCATAGGCTCTTTGACGGAAGTAGAACCGGGAGTGATAGGAAGATACGCCTACCCCCCTTGGGTTCTTGTCGGAAGTTCCGACCAAATGTTAAGCGAAGTAAGTCCGTTTACAAGTCCGTTTCAAAATTTACTTCTACCTTGGACTTCCAGCCTAACACTTTTTCCGGATAAACAACCTAGGGTAAAAATGGAAACAATTCTTTCCTCTTCCGAAGAAGCGGAGATACGATCTTCGGTGGTAGCCATCGGTGAAAAACAAATCCTTGCAAATCCAATTCGAAGCGGAGGTAGAAAAATCATTTTAGGCGCAACGTTAGAAGGAAGTTTTAAGTCTCGTTTCGATTCCATTCCAAAAACATTCAAAAAATCGAATTCTTTTTTTAAACAAACTTTAGAAGGTAAAACCACTAAAATTCTTGTTATAGGATCTCCTTATTTAGTATCCGATTTTTTAGCACTTCCGGAAACAAGGAAGATATATCAAGAATCAAATATTCCATTTTTATTAAACTCTCTCAATATATCCGAAGGAGACACGGACCTGATAGAGATACGCGGAAAAAAATCAGCTTTTTTAAAACTCAATCCGTTCTCCGAAACAGAAAAAAATATATTTAATTTTCTGAATATACTTGGAATTCCCGCCCTTTTAGGACTTTATACGTTTTTAAGAATACGACGTAGAAACTCCATACAAAACAGTAATTTTTCATCATGAAATTTTTGGAAAAAATTTTTACTACAATTTATAATTTCATAAAAAAGGAAACCGCTTTCTGTCTCTTTTTGACAAATATAATTTTATGTTTTATTTATATTCTTACGTCGGATCCTTTCGGATTTTTTCAAAGAACGTATTTAAACGCAGATCCATTTTTTCCTTTCAAAAAAAACGAAATCGATAGGATTCAAATCGGTAGAAAAGGACACGAGACGGTTCTCAAAAAAAACAAGGGAACCTGGTCCGTAGAAGTTCGAGAAATCGAAACAAGATCCGATTTAGAAAAAACTTTTTCTTTTTTAAATACAATTTTAAGAATCAGAAAATTCACTAAAATTTCTCCAATCACAGATCCTAAAAAATTTGGTTTTAACGGAGAAGAACTAAAATTAGAAATTCAAACCGAATCGGGAATAATCGGAAAACTAGACATAGGAACTTCTGAAAACGGAACCTTTGTAAAGGAACCGGACACTGGAGAAATCTGGATTGTAGAAGAAAATTTAAATTCTCTTTTAGGACGTGGGAATGAAAATTTTTTCCTGTCCGGTTTTTTATTGCCCGAAAACATAGATACACAAGAAATTCATACTATTCTAATTTATAATTCTCAAAATAAAAATACAAAGCTTGAAATAGAACAAACTGAAAATGGAATCTGGAAACCACTTTCTTCCGTTTCTTCTTTTTGCCCAGGCGAAGACTGTTCCAGAATCGTAGATAAAATTTTTTCGTTAAAAGCAGAGAGGATTTTAAAAAAACCGTTCGAGGAAAAAATAATTCCATTGAATTCTAAAAAACGTTTTAGAATTGAAATACATTTTCGTTCGGATCAAAATTCATTTTTGGTTTTAGAATGGATTGGAAACTCCATTCATGACGAACCCGTATTTCGTTCGGATTCAGATTCGATTTTATATCTGGTAGATCCGGAATTTTTACGAGAATTTCGGGAAACTTCCGAGAATAAAATTTTTTTTATAGAAGAATCGGATCCAATTCGAGCTTTATAAAATCTATATTCAATTTCGGGAATATTCTAACAGGTTCTAAAACTTCAAAAAAACGGGAACAAGTTTCTTTAGATATTTTTAATAAAATGCAATCATTCCCACAAAAAACGTCTCATCCGAATATTTATGAATTTTTGTATGAGTTTCTACATTTTGAAAAACACAATCCATGAAGTTAGGTCTTAGGATAAATCACTATCATAAAATAACCCGAACTTTAATTCCGTGTGAAAAAAAGGTTTCAAGTAAATAAAAGAGTTCGAATCGAAAGTAAACGATAAGTTATTTTAAAATTCTATTTGCTATACAAAAAATTTTAGAATGACTTAATCGTCACAACGCAGATCTGGCTGATTCTCTATTGACATCCTAAGGGCCTTCCATTTTCTTTCATAAGAAAACTAAAAATTAGGACACAAGTATGGCTTTGATCGAAGAATTTGAATCTCAAGGAAATTTTCTATTTCGTTGGAGATCTTACATCCCCGGAATCATCTTAGTTCTTTGCCTAGGACTTTTGCCATTCTATCAATTTCCCGGGAATTCTTATATTTATCATTTATACTATCAATCCTTCTGTTTTACGATCAGCATTTTGGGACTTTCGATACGTAGTTTTGTGATCGGCTATGCGCCCGCGAGAACTTCGGGAAGAAATACGAAAGAACAAGTGGCAGACTTAGTCAACCAAGAAGGAATTTATTCCCTCATCCGTCATCCTTTATATGTTGGAAATTTTTTAATGTATTTAGGTGCCGTTTTATTTTTAAAAAATTTTCTGATCGCATCTGTATTCATTCTTTTTTTCTGGGTATATTACGAAAGAATTATGTTTGCAGAAGAACAATTCCTGCGTAAGAAATTCGGAGAGGCTTATCTTTCCTGGGCAAATTCCGTCCCTGCGTTTATCCCTAAATTCAGCGATTATAAAAAACCGGCCCTTCCTTTTTCGATCAGAAACGTAATCAAAAGGGAATATCCAAGTCTTTTCGGGATTTTAGTCATCTTCAGCGTTTTTGATTTAGTGGCTGTTTATTTTAACGAACCAGTCAGTAATTTTATGGAAGCGATTCGTCTTCCTCAAATGATTCTGTTCGGCGGAGGACTTATTTTTTACATTTTAGTAAGAATTATCGTAAAAACTACAAAACTTTTGCATGTAGATGGTCGCTAAAACAATCTCTCTAGCTACTACCTAACGTTGAGTTTAAAAGAATAAAGTGGACGTTATTTTTTTAGCCGGAATCATTTTAGAAAGTTTGAATTTGTCGTTATTTCAGCAGAATATACTCAAAAAATATAATTTTAGAAAAGTAGAATTCCCTAATATATTAAATCATCCAGTCAAAACATATAAACTCAGTTTCAACAAGAAAAGAAATTGCTAATAATAGAGTTGTTGAAAAATGAATTCTCCATTTATTTCTGTTTCATGGAATGGTCGATTGAAGCAGTTTTGTTAATCGCCACAACAACTCTGTTGTAAAGTTTTTCGAACACTCTAAAAAAGAATGACGCAAATTTATAGTTTCTTTGAAGATAACAAAACCTTATCATAATCATTTTACTGATCCCTATCAAATTGAGTATCTAAATAACGTGAATTCAACGTAGGAACTTGTAATTTTGAAAAAAGCTAGAATCTGAACTTTATAGATTGATTCTTTAAATGTAGGAACTATTACAATTTATAAAATAGAAGTTTATAACAATTGAATCTGTCGTATTCAAATGTGGGAACTATTACAAAACCTAGGTTTGTCTGTAAAATGACGTAGGAACTCTCACAAATCAAGATTTTACAGACAATTCTAAAATTGTAGGAACTCATACTTTTAGAAAATTTTTTCTCAGCCGAATTCATGTTAAAATGAGATTTAAACTTTAATAATGGCCGTGAAACAACGGTTTTATGTAGAAATCCGATTGGACGATGATTCTTTTGGTATTTTATAGTAGTTCCGACAATTTTCAAAGTTTAACTGGTAAATCCACACGATTTGTGAGAGTTCCTACATTTATTTTTTTACGAAAAAATTGACCTAGGATTTTTCCACGAATTTATGCCACTTAAGTATTTTAGAAAAATTGACTTTAGTTTGTAGAAATCTGTTTTTGAAAAAAACGATCCAAAAAAGGAAGAATTCGATTCCTAATTACAAATAAGAAAAATATAAAATTCAATTATTTTAAAGTATTAGACTTTTACAAATGGATTAAAAAGTTCGTTCAAAACTCGTCTCACGACTATAGAAGTAATAGGTTTTAGTTTTACAAAAAATTGTAGGAACTCATACAAAAACTATAAATGTTACTCATATCTATAAAATTGAGTACCTAAATGTTTAATCACAAACCACCGTTTCATGTTAAATTCGATCAAATCCAATGCGAAAACGATTGAAGCACTCAGCAGAATGCTCTCTATCATAACCAACCCACAAGTTGAATAGGATTTTAAAATCAAAATAACTCAACACAACGCTCTCTATGGATCGCGTTGTGGGATCAAAAACGCACATTTTCAAGTGTTCTGCCTTCCATTGTTTCAAAACAAAGTAGCTAACTCTGCTACTTCTTTTACAGCGCGTCCCAAAACCTAATTCTGCTTTATCAGAAAGATCAAGCTGTAAGGTTCTGTCCCAGTTTTAGGACAGGTTCTTATCGTAAACGAACCGTTTAACGTCGGTTTACTGCTTGTTCCCGAAATTCCGGCGAATAGTTACTTCTTCTTTTCATTATCACCTTTTACCTCATTCTTGGCGAAAAAGGTGTCCACTTTTATGTTACCTAGTCAAATCACAACTTTTACGGTAAAATACCCAGCGTAAATTCATTCAAAAAAATTCTTAAAGTAATATCTTACTACAATAGAATTGTTGAAAAAATCTCTATCTACAACGATTTTATAATTCGTTTTATTAAAAAACATCATAGAATATCGACATTTCAAGCAAAGATAAAGTATTTTGAGATAGATTTTACCAATTTAGAAATTATCTTTAAAACCAAAATATTATAAATTTATACTATTTTATTTTTGCAAAAATATTATAAAATGATTGTATTCTATTTTTCTTGAAGTTGAGGAAAAATTCTTAAGTTGAAAATACCTGAGAAGAACTTTCTAAATAAGATTTCAAATGGCTCGTTTCTTTCGTAAAAAATAATGGAACCGGATAATTCGTTTTAGAAGGAATCAAAACGATTCCCTCGTCAAAAAAAAGAATTTTTTCAATTTCGGAAAATGAATATTTATAACTGCTATTTAAGGCTTCAAAAGAAAAAGAATCCCTACCCTCATTCAACTTACCCGGACCGATTCGTTTTAAACCTTTCCATTTATCCGGAGTTAAACTTTCTTTTTTATCCGCAAGTTTTTCAAACGGAAACTCTCTGTTTTGATCTAAATATAAAATCCCTTCGATTTCAAAACGAACTTCTCTAATTTCTTCCTCTTGGAGTTTTTGTTCTCTCTCCTGAGGAATGGATTCTTCTAAAACTTCGATTCCGGATTTTTCTTCAGTTACTTCCTCGTAAATAGATTCAGGTGGAGAAGATTCTAAAACTTGATTCTTTTTTGGAATTTTTCTTTCTTCCACAAATAGACTTTCCAGATGTTTTTGTTTTTCGATCTGTTCCCAACTAGGAGTTTTTTTTGAAGCAGCCAGAATCTCCGCGCCTCTACGTAAGTTAGGCCCGGATTCGTTCTGATAATTTCCTTTTCTAACATTGGACTGAAAGCTCGATTTCTCTCGATCCGTACTCGGATTTAAAGAAACATAGATAAAACAAAGAAGTCCGACTAAAACGAGTGTGATCGCGATCAAGAGCATCATTTTATGTATCTGTCGATCAGACCGGTTTCTGAAGCGTTTTTCTCACTTTTCTCCTTTACAGAAATATTCCTTCACAGACCCTTTCAGTTTATTGATACAATCATGGAATTAGAAAACGTTTCACTCAAAGACAAGATCATTCGCGCTGTGGTCGGTTTTTTTCTTTTTATACTTGTAGGTGGTTTGATCATCACCTTTCTACCTGGAGACGCCGAAAAGAGCTTTTTTGACGTAATTTCCGGTAAATCCAATGTAAACGCCGGTAAAATCGGGGACTATTCCATTCCGATGGATTATTACCAAGCCGCCAAAAGAGAATGTTATTTCCAATATAGAAACATAGCACCTTCTCTTGCGGAAGATCCTTCTACTCTTCAATCCTGTGCATTTCAGACAATCCGCAGTTTAGTCGTGACGGAACAGATTGCAAAAGCGACCGGGTTTTCAGTTTCTGAAACCGGAATTCGAGAAGAACTTTCGGATGAAGCTCGTAGGATTTATAGAGAATCCGTAAACGGAGCCGGATATTCGGACGACGAAGTGCGTAAACCGGAAGTCATCTACAAACAAATTTTAAATTCCGCCCCGATGCAGTATAGAATCGATCGTAAAAACGCGAGTATTATCTACGACGCTCTTCTCAACTCCGATTTAAAAAAGACAGACGGAGAAATTGCGGTTCAAAAGGAATCCACTTCTGCTCGATTCCGACTTAGAATCGTGTCTTATACAGACGATCAACTTTCTAAACTCGCAGAAAAAGAAGCTCCTATTTCCGAAGAAATTTTACGGGCCAAATACGAAAACGAAAAGAAAGAAGGAAAACTACCTAAAAATACGGAAGGAAAAGAAATTTCTTTTGAAGAAAGAAAAAACTTCCTCAAGAGTAAACTACTTCTCGAAATACGTTCTAAATCCCAAGAAGAATGGAAAGTTAGACTTAAAACCATCCAACAAGAACCAGACGGACTTTCTAAAATCGCTTCTTTGTTAGGCGCCAATATTCAAGAATTGAAAGATCAATCCCTTTTGGATCTATGGGAATTAAAATCAGGGAATCAAAATATTCGACTCGGAAGTAACACTCAATTCCTTAAAGATTTGACAACCGTTGCCTTTGGTTCTAAAAAAGTCGGTGGTCCTTATAAAGAATCTGAAAAAAATGTTTTTGTAGAATTTGCTTCCTTGGAAATCGATTCGTCTAAGATCAATAATTCCCAAGGACCCGATTTGAGAGACAACCCAAACCTAATGAATGGGTTTGTTATGGAAATCAATCAGGCGCTTCAGGAAAAATATCCGATTGAACGAAGGATCGGTCAAAAGGTAGAAGAATAATGCAAATCCGGGCAGAATTGGTAAATCCATTTTTAGAAGCGGCTACGATCGTTTTTAGAGACGTTCTGAAAACCGATTTGATCCGTGGCAAGATAGGAATCAAAGATAACCCGGAAACCAATCTGGAACTTTCCATCGTGATCGGAGTAATTGGAACGTTTAACGGAGAAGTTGTCTACGGACTCAACTACGACGCTGCTTATAAGATCGCCGGAGTTTTGATGCCTGGCATGAGCGAACAGGAAATCAAAAACGAATATAAAGACATCTTAGGTGAAATTGCAAATATGACCACCGGAAATGCTATGAACATTTTCGCAAGTTCCGGTCAATCGATAGAAATCACCGCACCAAATATTGTAGATTCGAAAAGTGAAACTTTGAAAATTCCTAGAAAACCTTCTTTAGGAATTAGTTTATTTTCCAAATTCGGAAAATTAGACGTAAACGTTTCTCTTACATAACAACTGTCCCAAAACTACGGCACTTAAGTTTTCTAATCCAGTAGAATGAGATTTTAGAATGCGCCGTAAAAGTTGCCTTGTCCTTCAAAACTTAGAACGGAGTCTTGCGGCTTAATTTCTTTATTACTCATAACTATATAATAAAGTACCTAATATTTTACATAGAATCAGTATTTTGTGATAAAATTAACGGTACTCAATTTTATAGAGATCAGTAAGAACAAAATTAAGTCTCGAAATATATATAAGATTTTTAGAACTGACTCAAAGTTTTATATAAGGAAATCTAGATATACAATTCAGATGTTTACTGATATAAATTTTAATCTCAATGTTTATTTAGATTAGAACGAGTTTGATATAAAAGAAATTAGGAAAAAAAAATTTTCTAAAATTAGAGTTGTTGAAAAATTAATTCTTGATCTGTTTGTATTGGATTGAATGGACAATTGAAGCAATTTTACGAATTTTCACTATGGAATTTTTCAACAACTCTATTGTAGGAACTCATACTTTTAAAAAATTCTTTCTTACGCCCTGCTCACGCTAATAAAGTATCTGATCTTTACGGCAAAAGTCTGTTTGAATGTAAAAAACGTTAGACACTTTGTTATTTAGTTATTAATAGTAAGAAATAGAATTTCTTTTTTACAAACCCAATAAGGTCTTTTTTATGCTGCAGAATTTTTTGAAAACCAGTAGAATACTTTGTATCCTAATAATCAGTTTAGGAATCTTTCTATTAGAATGTTTTAAAACCGAACAAAGATCTTTAGAAGTTTCAATCGCAATTCCAGGAAACGATAAAGAAAAAAGTCTATTTCTCTACGAATCGAGCGATAAAATCATATTTCATGTTTTAGTAAAAAACGTCTCCAATAAAGAAGTTCGTATTTGGAAGGACTGGAATAGTTGGGGTTATAATAATTTATCTTTTCAAATACAAACCGATCAAGAAAGTATAAGTATATATAAAGAAGAAAAAGAATGGTTTAAAAACTTTCCTGACTTTTGGAGCATCAAACCAAACGAATTCGTAATACTAAACGTAAACTTTGACGTAAAAACTTGGCCAAAACTTAAGGAATTAAAATTTAAAAACGATAAAGTTAAAATCAAATGTATTTATGAAATTAAAGAAGATCCTTATAGTGAAAAATACAACATATGGACCGGAAAGATAGAATCTAGTTTTGTTGAGGCATCGATTTATTCTAATCTTTGAATATGAATAAATACAACTTACAGATTTTATTACTAGGGCACATAAAAATAATACTGATGTGAATCTCCTTCAAAAAGTCAACAAATCTGGGTTAAACGCCATTTTTTGAAAACTTTCACATCTTTGGTAAAATCGATTGTTAATTTTTGGTACTATTTTTATACGTCTGAGTAATATAGAATTTTTTAGAAACTATCGCTTCTTTAAAATTTTGGTTCTTTTAGGATTTTATGGAAGTTTTGAGAAAAGTTCTTAATAATATCTTCGTTTTAAAATTCCTCTCAATTCTTTTACAAAAGGAGAATCTTCAGAAGCATCCGGATTCAATCGGTTTAGATACGTTTTTGCCCAATTCTCCGCTTCTTCATACTTTCCTTGATCTCCGTAAATTCTAGCGATCAAAGTTACCGCTTTTTCCAATTGATCCTTTTTAGGATCTAGTTCAGGTTTTTTACGAAGAAGTTTCACCAATTGTAAAAGATACCTTCTTGCAGAATCTTTTCGTTCCGTAGAAGAAAGCATTTCCCCCAAAGAAAAAAGAGAAATCGATTGAAAATTTTCAGGAGCCTCAGTTATGATTTTAAGATACTGAGTTTCCGCTTCCAAAATTTTTCCGTTACCTCTTAAGGCACGTGCTACCTCAAAGACCGCCTTCCACTTTTCATCTTCCGAATCGATTTGTTCCGTAATAGCACCCGTGTCATTTGAACTTTCCGCGGTTAATCTTGCATCTTCCAACTTAGAAGCGTTTGCAGATTTCCCTTGTCCAGAGGATTGATTGAATTCACTTTTTGCATGACTTCTTTGATTTTCTCTCAAACGCAAAAGCCCTTTTTTGTATCCGCTTTCGGAGGGATCTTCCTTCTTTTTATTCTTTTTCTTTTTTAAATTCGTTTTTTCGGAATTTGGGAGAATCGTTTTAGTTTCGGATTTAGAAAGAGTTTCAGCGGAATGTTTTTCTAAATTAGAATTTATAGAAGAAGGGTCTTGCACAGAAGATTCCATCGAAGAAACGTTAGTCGTCTTTTCTCCATCCACCTGCACATTCTGATTGGAAGATTCTTGAGTAGAATTTTCTTTTGGTTTTATTTCATTCGGACTTGTAACTTCAGAAGAATTCTCTGGAATCCAATCCTTTGTATTTTCCGAAATTTCTGGAAATGGTAAGGGCATGTCCGCAAAAAGAGCACCACTTGTTAAAACCGCAGACAAAAAAAACAATAGGATCAAATCAGTCCAGTCTTTCATCTAGGTTCAAAAGTATCTTTAGAATTACTTTTAGGAGGTTTCATTAAGGTAGGACGATCTTGATTGTTGGAACTGCCTCGTTCCGAAGAAATCGTTCCTGGATCATCCAAATTTCGATTTGTATTAGTAACTTTTTCTCGATCTTGTGTCGGAAGTACGTCCGATTCTGTAGGCAATTTAGGAGTTCCTACCCCTTCTCTTCTTCCATCTCTCAATGGATCTTTTCCTTCGGGAATATTTGACTCAGGTAAAAGTCCATCCTTAGGTTTTTCCCTTTCATAACGATCGATTTCCAGATTAGAAGACGATTCTCTTGTGAATGATAAATCCGGATCACTATAACGAATGGATCTACGTCTACGATTGTAATCTCTTTCTAGATCCTCTAAAAACAAAGCCTTACGATCCAATTCTTTTGCTTGATCATCAAACGCAGCTCCTTCTTTTCCTCTTTGAATTCCGATAAGCACAGCCAACGCAATCCCCAACATAGCCAATGAAATCGCCGTATATAAAAGAGTCTTCTGAACTTGAGGTGGAAGATTACGAGACAGATTGTCGATCGAGGAAAATCCAGACTGAAATTTATCTTTTACGTTAAAATCCATTGTTTAAGTCCATTGTATATTTTTAGTTTCGGTCATTTTTCTAATTCTAATCAGTGATAGAAAATTTTAGATCCGTTTTTTTAAACCTGATTTTATCGTCTTATTTTTTAGAGGTCAAATCTAACCTCTCAAATTAGAATCAAAATGGGAATTGAAAACGAAATTCCAGATTGTTATTTTTGTCCCAACCGGCATAAATTCAAATGTATATCCTTAGATACCCTCGAAAAAATCAACTCCACTAAAAAGTTCAGACTCTTTCGTAAAAACGAACTGCTTATTCAAGAAGGAACTAAAACAAACGGATTTTATTTTATCAAATCTGGATGTGTTCGTATATTTCGAAATTCCTCCTCCGGAAAAGAACAGACCTTTTCAATCCGAAGGCCTGGAGAATGGGTAGGATTTAGAGATCTTTTAGCGGGAAAAACTTTTGTTCAAAATGTAGAAGCCATAGAAAACGTTGAAGCATGTTTCATCTCAAAAGAAGTTTTGAATGAACTGATGGAAGAAGATTCAAATTTTCAAATGGAAATTCTAAAACAAATGGCAACAGAATGGAAACAACTAGAAGACCAGACCCTTACTTTAGGAACAAAACAAGTCCACGGTAAAATTGCTGAGCTTCTTATTTCTTTTAGAACGACTTCCCCTGATAAATCCGAAATAGAACTCAACCTCACAAGAGAGATCATGGCCTCTATGGTTGGAACCTCCACCGAGACGTTGGTGCGCGCGCTTTCCGATTTCAAACATAGAAAATGGATTAAAATCCGCAAGAATCGAATCTGTTTTTTAAACGTAGATGCCTTGAAAGAAATTTCAGGCATAGAGACTAAAACATATCATTGATTTTAGTTTTGAGATATAATCTCGTCCATTTCTGGTTCTTAATTTTTATTTATATCTGAGCAGGTCCGTATCACTTGAAAAAACAGTACACTTACTAGAACTTCTCTATGGATCGAAAATTCAATCCAATCCTAAACCGAAAATCCAAAGAGTAACGGACAAAATTTCAACTTATTTCATCCAAATTGTTCTGAGAATAGAGATTTTAACTTTTATTATATTCGGTTTTTATTATCATTCTTGGGAATTTGCGATCTTAAACACAATCAGCGTTTTGCGATAGAATTAACGGTACTCAATTTTATAGAGATCAGTAAAACCATGAATGCACTGTATCTCACAATCCCTTTGGCGATATTGATTGCGTTAGTCGCTTTATCTACATTCCTATGGTCCTTAAAATCTGGACGATATTGAAGGCCCAAAATACAGAATGTTTTTCTATGACGATAAACCCAAAATTTCAAAAAAGGGGGAACTTCATGCAGACTAAACTTATTATAACCACGATCTCCGTGGCCTTTCTACACGGAATCACTAGCTCTCTACATTGTATAGGAATGTGTGGGCCTTTTGCCGGAACGTTAAACATGGTCGGAGAAAAAGGAAAATTTAAAATGAATCTATTGTATAACTTAGGGAGATTCATTCCTATTCTATCTTAGGTACAATTTTAGGAATTTCGATGATTTTTTTCCGAATGAATCATACTCCACATGATTTTCAAAAAATAAGGTGGAATTCCTATCATCACTAATGAAAAATCTTTCCAAACATTCAAGTTTTTTAGATAGATTTCGATTGTAAAAAGGGACAATGGTCTCTACACTGAAACCCCGAATGAACGATTCTCTCAAGAATTTCACGGATTCTCTCTTAAAGGATCTGGAAGAAAACGAAAACGGATTTTTTAAAATCGAAAATGAAGACGGCCTTGCCTATCTTTCCGTTTTTCCCGCAGGAAAAAAAGGAAAGCCGGTAGACTCCAAAGAAATTTTAAGAAGAATCGAACTGTTTCAAATTACAGAAAGTTCTCATACGATCATCAAAGAAATTGCAAGTAAATCGGACGGACTGACTCATCTAATCGGAAAATGGCCGGGTAAGCCCGAAAGTTCAAGAATAGAAATAGAAATTTCCGAAGATAAGATGAAGGCCTTTCTAATCTTTCATCCGCCAAAATACGGCGGAAAAATTTTAAACTCCGAACAAATCCAAAAATCGATCGGAGAAAGAGGAATTAAATTCGGAATTCGAAAGGAAAACTTAGATTTACTTTCCGAAGAACCTGAATACGGAAAAAAAATTCTAATCGCCGAAGGAGAACCACCGGTTCCGGGAAAAAACGGAGATATACGAGTTTTATTCATTCATCCAGCAGCTCCCAATTTAGAAGAAGACGAATATGGAAGAATAGACTTTAAGAATATTCAAATTATTCAAAGTGTTGCAAAAGATCAAAAACTAGCAGAAAAAATCTCACCTCTTCCAGGCAAAGAAGGGAAAAACGTTCTAGGAGAAATACTTCCATACGATTCTGGGAAAGAAGCGGAATGGAAATTAGGACTCAACGTTAGACTCTCTTCAGACGGAATTTCAGTTCATTCTTTAATCAATGGAAGACCGATTTTAGATCGTCAAGGAACAATCCGAGTCGATGAAATCTGTCACTTAGAGAATGTTGATTTTTCTACTGGAAACGTCAATTTTCCTGGAACCATCATTGTAGAAGGTTCGATCGCAGACGGCTTTACTTTAGAAACAGAAGGATCAATTATAGTCAAAAAATCAGTTGGCAAAGTTTTTTTGAAGGCAGGAGGTGACGTCGTTTTATCCGGAGGTTTTATGGGAAGAAACGGAGGACTTATCGAATCTGGAGCCGACATTTACACACGTTTTGTGGAACAAGGAAGACTGATCGCAAAAAATACCATTTTTATCGAAGAAGCATCCATGCATTCGGAATTGGTTGCGGGAGAATCAGTAGTAATACGAGGAGGCAGAGGAGAATTGATCGGTGGAAGTTGTGTCGCAGGTAAGTCCATCGTCTGTACAAAGTTAGGTGCCATTGCAGAAACTAAAACTTCCGTATCCGTCGGAATTCGTCCGGAACTTTTAGAAGACTTAGAAAAACTACGTTTAGAAATCCAGAAAAATAAAGAAATACTTAAAAAAGTGGAGCAGAGTTTAATAAAATTAAATGAAGATTCTCAGAGAAGACAACTTACGATCGAAGAAAAAGAAAGCCTTCCCAAACTTTCGGCGATTAAACAGAAATATTCAGGAATTCTAAATAACTTACTCGGACAGGAACAATCCATGATCATGGGATTTGAACCAGATAAGGATTCGTATGTTGAAGTGGAACAAGAAATTTTTCCGGGTGTAGATATTTATCCAGGCAAAGGAAAAAATTTTAAAGTACGTCTGAAAGAAATTCCAGGCCCTTCTTTTGTGTTTTTAGGAAACGATGGAAACCCTCAGATTACAAAAGTGAAACCGAAACGTTTGGGGATTCTGCAAGAAGAAAATTAACCAACGTTAGAACTATCCGTTTTTTACTGAGGGTCATATAATAAAGTACCTGGTTCATTAGATTAAAAACAAAAGTTTATAATAAAAATTTAAAGTAGAGATCGGTAATTATTTAACGTGAGTTCGGTGTAAAAAATTCGTTTGAGATACCCCATTTTTAGTGCCAGTATAAAATGTAGGAACTACTACTTTTAAAGAATTCTCTAATTTTCTCATATCGAATTTACATTAAAAAACATTTCAAATGACATCCAAAATGATTTTAAATCTTTTAAACCACGTATAATGCAAAATTCACTTTTTATTAATTTTTACTTTTTTTGCGACGATACGTTTTTTTTTCTTAGGTTTCATTTTTGGTTCCGGAAGCTCTTGAGCCGTAATTTTAACCAAATGACTCATCCACTTTTTATCTTTCAATTGATCTAAAATCAAAAAACTCGGTTTTGCACCCGGATACGCTGGCGCTTCTTGGACGTTTCCGATCCATTTCCTACCACCTTCCGTGGGTTTTACGAAAAGGTGATTGTCGCAAACAAGAGCTACAATTTTACCATTGCAATAAATTGCATATTCTCCGAACATTTTTTTAGATACAATTTGACCCGCATCTTTCACTTGATCTACGATAAAATCCACAAAACTTAAATCCGAAGCCACTTTTTAGACCTTATTATTTTAGTACTCAAAACCATATCCCAAATTTTACACCTCTGGATTTGTTTCAAAACTTGATACAATACGTTATTCGTCTTTAGAAGACTGAAACAATTCTTGACAGGAAGGAATCCCTCCACCTTCCATTTCTTCGCAAGGCACTTTCAATAAATCTTCCATACAAGTTTTAACTTTGGCAATCTGAGCGTCCGTGACCTTTTCGTATTCATCTGGAAGAATGTTCTGATCTTTCTGTTCTTCCATACATTGTTCCACGGAATAAGTTGTGTTCTCGGAAGATTTTTCCGAAGCAGGTAAGGTTTCTAAATAACGACTGGCACATTCAGCGGTTTTAGTACAAAGTCTGATGAAATAATCCTTACTTAGTTTTTGAACCTCTTCTTTAGAAATAGAAGGGCCTTTTTTACAAGTAAAAGTTGAAACAAAAATAAAAAACAGTATTATGATTTTAGATGAAATATTCATTTTAATTTTGTAAGAATCAGTTTATTTCCTTCCGGTAAGGATTGATCTAGATAAAAATGATCCGTAAGTTTTTTTACAAGATAAAGACCGATTCCTTCCTCCCGATAATCACTTGGTTCATATCCTCTCATTTCGGAAAGATTTTTCTGATTTCCGAAATCCCGAATTCTAATTTCCATACGATTATCAAAAAGACTGATTTCCAAAAAAATAGGTAAATTTTTTTTACCTTCGTAAGAATGTTTGATGACGTTGAGAAGACATTCTCCTACTGCAAGTTTTAAGTCTGCGGAATCACTCGCTGTAAATCCGTTTTCAAACGCCAAATTATAAACCAAACTTCTAACAATGGACAAATAACGTGGATGAGAAGGGATCTGCAAACGAAACAGATTATCTAAACTTTTCTTTTTCCCGGAATCCATTTTAATTCAATTTTTATAATAAAATAAACTAATATCTTGTTATACGCCGCAAAAATTCCATCGCCGTACGACCTATCAAAGATTACTACAAAAAGTACGCTAAGTCCAACAATTAACTCTTCTAAAACAAAAATTCAAAAGAGTTGTTGAAAAATTCCATAGTGGAAATTTGCAAAACTGTTTCAATTCTCCATTTCAATACAATGAAAACAGACGGAGAATTTATTTTTCAACAACTCTAAAATACTTTGAAAACGATCTATTGAACATTAATTAGATGAATTCACAACAATAGATAGAAAATCTAAAATTGTAAAAACTTTTATACATCACGTTTCTGTAAATAAAAAGTTTCTTTTTATAAAATTTACAAGTATTTGATTTTTTTCTAAATCTATATTAGAGTTATTGAAAAATTCCATAGCTGCGATTGACAAAATTGCTCCAATCAACCGTTTTCATAAAATAGAAACAGATGGAAAATTCATTTTTCAACACTCTATTGATTTTCTAAAACATTAGAAATGTTTTTTAAACTATTGCTATCAATTTAGGTTTTACTACTATCCTCTAGGATGGAATTTCTTATGAACTTCTCTTAGAGTTTTATTCGCCATATGAGTATATATTTGGGTCGTAGCAATATCGATATGTCCTAATAGTTCTTGAACCGATTTTAAATCCGCGTGGTTTTCCAATAAGTGAGTCGCAAAAGAGTGTCTGAGAGTATGAGGAGTCACTTTTTTTAAGATGGAGGTTCTTTTAATATAATGGTTAAGAAGTCTCCAAACGGATTTACGATTGATGTAAGAACCTTTTTTAGAAACGAACAAATATTCGCAGTTTCTAGATTTAAGAATAAAAGGACGACTCTGTTTCAGATAACGATTCAGAATATCCAAGGATTTCTCTCCGAAAGGAACTAGTCTTTGACGTCCTCCTTTTCCTTCGACCGTCAATGTCATTCCCTCTAGATCCATGTCGTTTAATCTTAAATTGCAGGCCTCTGAAATTCTTAGGCCCGAAGAATAAAGTAATTCAAAAATACATTTGTCTCTAAGCTCATAGAGATTATCTTCTTTGATGCTAGCGAACAATTCCTCGATTTCATCCTGAGTCAGATAATCTGGAATGCTCCTCATCACTTCGGGAGTTTCTATTTTTTCAGTCGGGTTGGTATCTAGTTTTTTCTCGTCCTTTAGAAACTTATAAAACTGCCTAATCGCCACCACTTCTCTCGCGATCGTTTTAGAGCTAATCTTACGATCTTTTTCCTCGTTCAAAAATCGCATAATATCGTCCGCTTGAACTTTTAAGAAATCTATATGTTCTTTTTCTAGAAAGTTCTTGAACTTGTTCAAATCGTATCCGTAGGAATAAATCGAATTGTCGCTAAGTCCCTTTTCTACCGAAAGATATTCTTGAAAATTTTGAAGTAGGTTGTTATGTGAAGATGTCACTGCTTTTAGTCCCGTCTGAAATGTTTAACAAGTACTAAATCCTTCGGACGTTTCCCCTCAGGAGAATTAAACTTTTTTATGTTGCCTAAAGGGTTTATTGGAAAATTCTAATCGAAACCCCGGACAAATTCAGTTCCGGTTTTCTTTTTTTCTACGGATGAGAATAAAAACTTCTGTATTTATGAGACTAAATATCCGATACGTTTCTTTCTCTTTTTTCCTGTTGTTATTTTTTGTTTTCTGCTCCTCTGATGAAGAAATGATTTGGGAGGCAAGAGACTCCATTTCTAAAGGAAACACCGCGGAAGCAATGCGTCTTTACGAGACGATTCTTAAAAAAAATCCGACCCATTTAGAAGCCAATCGAACTCTCGGAATGATTCTAGCGGACAGTGGAGTCGCTCTCAATTCCGCTGCGTTTTATTTAGAACGAGCGGAATTGTCTCTTCCAGGCGATTCCTCTCTTCTACTCTACCTTCTTGAAATTCATTTACAAGAAAAAGATAGGGATAAAACCAAACGAATTTTAGAAAAATTTTCCAAATCGAAAGATAAAGAAATGGAAAGTTATGCGATTTTTCTCAGAGACTGTCTTTTAGATAAAAAGAAAAACCTATCTGAATTCAATCGATTTAAAACCAGCGAAATTCCCGCCTTTCTTCCCCCTGCGAGAAGACTTTTCTTAAAATGTGAACTTTCACTTTACAGCGTTTCCCAAAGTTCGGAACAATTCCATTTTGATCATTCAATCGTAAAACGATTCAAACGGAATCTGCTTCTTTCGCAACAAAGAGAAATTTTTTTTAAACCGATCGCAATAAATCCTAAAATTTTATCCATAGAAAAAAAGACTTTCTCTCAAATAATTTCAGTAGATTATAATAATATTAAATATTCCTTTTTATCAAATTCAGATATCTTTTTACAAAATTCCCATTTGCAAAGTTTTTTCCACGAGCCTCTCATTCTATGAGTCATTTAAAAAATTTTTCTTTTTTCATTTTACAAAGTAAGAATGTTTTATTTTTAAAATTTAGTTTTTTATTCGTTTTTAAACCAGAAACACTTTCCCACAAATTACTCTTCTGTATCGATTTTTTTGTATGAATTTTATTTCCATCAGTAAAATCTTTTTTCTCTTTATCGTCTGCATTTTGTTAGTTGAATTTATAATGAGAATATTCCCTCCTACGGGTTTGGTTTATAAACTCAGAGATAAACAAGTTCATTGTATCGAAGAATGGGAAATTCCTGAAATTTTACTCTGTCCTAATTCAGATACAATCCTTCCCCACCCTGCCGGATTTACTTTTCGAGTTCGGGTAGATGAACAAGGAGAAAGAATCGTCTCGGAAGAAAAAACGGTTCCAGGTAAAAAGCCTGAAGTTTGGCTGATGGGGGATTCGATTGCTTATGGTTTTGGCCTCAACGATTCTGAGACGATCGCTTGGAAAATGCAGGAGACTCTCCAGCAGTTCGGGTTCCAAGTTCGAAATCTGGGCGTTGACTCCCTTGGTACAGGAGGGATTCAAAGAAGAATGGAAAGAAAACTAATTTGTAAAGAATCGAATCAGAATCATTGTATTTTGCCGAAGGCAATCTTTTGGATCTATCATCCTTCGGATCTGCAAGACGTCCACAGGGATTTTTACTTAAGAAATTCATTATCCGGTAGATGGTTTTTTCGCAGTTCGATTTTTCTATCCAGATATAGTGCCCTTTATAACTTTTTTAAAATCCAAAACGAAATTAGAAAACTTGAAAATCTTCGTAAAAAAGGTCCTGAAATTATTCCGGAAACTCTTTCCGATTATCCGCAAGACCATCCTTCCTTTTTTGAAATGAAAACTTTTTTTGATACATGCAAAAAATTGAATATTTCTTTGACCGTGGTTTTATATCCGAACGGCTCACATTCCTTAACCCCTCTTATTTCTACACCTTTGTTAGACCAAATCGCTCAAATTGCAGAAAAAAATGGTTTTTCTGTTTTGGATACAAGGCCCGATTTTATTCAGGAATTTAATCAATACAAAACGGATTTTTATCTTCCTAACGACGGTCATCCTAATTCTACCGCAGCCAAACTCATCGCAGATAGGATTTCAAAAGAAGTTATTTCAAAGTTTTGATAAAATTTTATCACTGCCACTGTAAAGAGTAACACCCAAAATATACGGCTCATTTTTATGTAATGCGGGCTCTGCGTAAAAACTGAATTTTTCTATAAAAAATGTAGGAGCTCATACAAATCTAGATTTTATAGATCCATTCTGGAAATGTAGGAACTACTACTTTTAGAAAAAAATTTTAATCATTCATTTGATTTTTTCCTTTTTTTTATCTAAAAAACGATCTTCTCGAATCTATCTTGGAACCGTTTCTGATATGGGCATACTATTATTGAATTCAGATTATAAGATACAGTCTACTCTTCAAGAAGACCAAACTAACGTTGTAACCCTTCTGATTCCGGAAGCTACACTTCTGCTATATCCTGAAAAGGAGAGAAAAAACCTTCCTAAAAGAATTCCACAACTTTTGAAAGTATATGGCAAATACTTAACCTCAGCCAATCGTTTGGGAAAAAAAGCGAATAAAACAATGTATCAAAACAGTCCTGGTAAAAAGAAGTTAAAAAAAATTAGCGTTCGGATAAGCACCGGAAACTGGGCTTTGTTAGGTGCACTTTCTCAATCGCATGGTGTTTCCCGTTGTTTTCTTTTTAATTATCTTTTATGGTTGGATCGGATTGGAGTTGGAGACTCTATCGTGAGTACGATGAATGAAGGAGTTCCCACGTTTCACAGAAACTACAGCTATATCTTGAACCTAGACTTATTCAACAATCAAATTTCAAGGATCTTAAAATGTGATCCCGAAAATTATTTTAACGTGAAGCAGGACGTAAGGGACCCATAATTCTGAAAAAAGCTGGGATCTGAACTTTATAGATCGATTCCTTAAATGTAGGAACTAACACAAAACTTAGGTTTGTCTGTAAAATGATGTGAGAAACTACACCAATTTATAAAATAGAATTTTATAATAATTGAATCTGTCGTATTTAAGTGTGGGTACTACTGCAAATCACGATTTTACGAACAAATTCTAAAATTGTAGGAACTCATACTTTTAAAGAATGTGTTCTCGACCGAACTCACGTTAAAATGGGATTCAAATTTTGATGATGACCGCAAAACAGC
Source organism: Leptospira kirschneri serovar Cynopteri str. 3522 CT (assembly GCF_000243695.2). Lineage (NCBI taxonomy): Bacteria > Pseudomonadati > Spirochaetota > Leptospiria > Leptospirales > Leptospiraceae > Leptospira > Leptospira kirschneri. The sequence continues at coordinate 57,667 of NZ_AHMN02000008.1, forward strand.
AGTTTTGTGCAAAAGCCGGATGAACGATGATTCTTTTTGTATCTCATAGCAGTTCCCACAATTTTCAAAGCTTAATTGTAAATCCACGATTTGTAAGAGTTCCCACATCTATTTTTTTTTACGAAAAAATTGACCTAAGATAAAACGAATCTATTACGCCGAATTCGCGTTATTTTAACGTTTTAAATTATCAAGACTGATTGATTCGATTCTTAAAACAAACTTTTAAAAAATTCCAAACGAAACAAAAGATTCAAAAAACTTAAAATTGAAAATAAAGAAAAGGTTGGCTAACGGTTACGCTGTAGAGAATAAAACCAACTAAAATCATCATACCCGCCAAAGGATAAACTACCCAAGATTTATTTTGAACTCCTTCCATCCAAACTTGTTTCTTTTCCTGTAAATAATCCGCACCGAATAAAAATACTACGGCTAACACAACCGAAAAAGGAACTTGAATTGTTTGCCCGTTTTCCCAAGAAAAACTTCTTTTTACGATCGCAAAGGCAAGATCCAAACTAGAATGATAACCGTATTCTGGAGAAGGTTTGGCTCGGAAAAAAAACATAGAGAACGAAAAAATCAAAAATGAATACGCGTATTTAATCCATTCCGGAATTTTATCCCAAGTTCGTTTCAAACTGGAAAAGGAAAATATAAATCTTTCTAAAACCATCACCAAAGCGTGGCAAGCCCCCCAAATGATAAAGTTCCAATCCGCTCCGTGCCAGATTCCGCTTACAAACGTAGTGATAAACACATTAAAATAAGCGCGAAAGACGCTCACCCGATTACCACCTAACGAAATGTAGATGTAATCTCTGAGCCAAGAAGAAAAAGAAATATGCCACCTTCTCCAAAGCTCGGTTACGGTTTGAGATAAAAAAGGGCGCGTAAAATTTTCCGGTATAGAATATCCCAAAATTCTTCCGGTACCGATAGCCACATCTGAATAACCCGAAAAATCGCAATAAATCTGAAAAGAAAATAAAAACGCAGCCATCACCAACGAAACGGAATCGTAGGCTCCTGGATTGGAAAATATCGGATCTACTGCAATGGAAATAGGATCGGCAACGAAGGTTTTTTTATAAAGCCCCCAAGAAAGTTGTCTAATTCCAGGAAGTAAATTTTCTTTTTTAAAAGTATAACTTTCCAAAAATTGATGAAGCATATCTTGGGCACGAATGATAGGTCCCGCCACAAGTTGCGGAAAAAAAGAAAGAAAAAGTCCGAACTGAAAAAGATTTTTTGCCTGTGGAACGGTTCCTCGATAAACGTCCACCGCATAAGAAATCGCCTGCAAAGTGAAAAATGAAATTCCCATCGGAAGGATAGCGCCAGTGGAAGAAACATAAGAAGGGTCGCAAGGTTTAGAGTTTGTAAATGAATTCCAAGCATGGATGGAAAAGTCCAAATATTTGAACACGTAAAGAAGAAACAGATTCCCCCAGACTGCTACATTCAAAAATAATAATTTTATAAATTTAGAATTTACCGCTTCCATCCATTTGACCGCACAATAAGTCAAAACGATAGAATAGATCAAAAGAAGAACAAAAGGAATTTTGAATATAGCGTAAAAATATAAACTTGCTGCCAAAAGCCAATATTTCTGAAATTTTGAGGGAAGTTTAAAATAGAGAAAAATTACGAGAGGAGCAAAAACGAGATATTGAACCGAATTAAAAAGCATTTTTTTCCAATTCCTTGAGTTGTTTTTCCAAGGCTCGTTTTGCCCATCTATTTCCTGACACAGTCAAATGTCCGTCTTCTGGAATGAAATAATCCCTGATTCCGGAGAATTTTTTTTCTCCTTGAACTTCGATAATTTCTCCGCACATTTCAGAAGTTTCTTTTCTCAGTTTCAGTACCGGAATTCCTTTTTTTTCAAAATAGGCCGCCGCACGAAGAGCATAGTTTTCCAAAGGGTGATACAATCCTCGGTTTCTACAAAAAATTTCCTCTATTTGAATCGGCATGAGTACGATGACGAGTCGAATTCCATTGGACCTAGTATATTCCACCATTTCATCATAAGCTTTTCTTGTAATTTCAGGAAGAGGTTCCAAAGAATTTAAACGAGGTTCTTTTTCCTGACAGGAAAAATAATCCGGAATTGGCTCCGGACAAAACTTTCTTTTATATTCTTCTTTACTCATGATTTCCGGATTTGGAATCTCAACTACATTCTTTTTTTTGAATGTTTCTTGTATATTTGGATCGCACGTTGTTTCCGGAGTTCTAAAAAAGGAATCCTTCATATACTTTGCAGGCGTCTGTTCCACAGTTGATGTTGAAGAAAATCCAGTGGAATTCCATTCTGATTTCAAACGAAACAAAGTAAAACCGTATTGAACCTTTAATTGTTCAAACGCTAGTTTTAAAGCCTGAAAAGTATAAGAGGCGCGAGAAAGTTCAAATTGAATCCTAAAATTTCGGTTAAAGTTCAGATCTCTACTTCGAATTTCATCAATCTCGTCATCTGATAACATTCCTTTAGCTCTAAGTTCTTCCGGAAGAGTGAAATCGTTTCCAGAAACGAAAAACAGAACTTCTTTTAGATTCTTTAACTTAGGAGCCATGTCTTGTAACCTTCTGAGTGCACCTAACGACCCGTAGGCGTCCACGGCCAAATTTAAAGTTTGTCTGGCTCCACCTTTCAACTCAATGCCGTTCAATTGATGGCAAAAAGTATCCTCGTCGGAAACGCCAAAACCCATCACGAGACTGTCTCCTAAACAAGCCAATTGAGGTTTTGTAGAATCGGGTTCTTCTAAACCCCTCATTCCAAGAGAGTTGGTTCTAAATCTACCTTCCCATTTACCGGTAAAATGACGAATGAATATGTCCTTGTTCGGTGCAAGGTCCACGTAATAAATCGGGTTGTATCGATGGAGAAGTTTTTGATCTCTATAAAATTGAAGAGAAGGACTTTGGAGTACGTTAAGAAGAATTTCCGTTCCGACCAAAACGAGGATGAAAAATACAAGGGCTCGTCCTGCCCAGTAGAAGAATCCTTTCATGGATAGAGGAAAGGTTGAAATACAAGGCTTTCATGGCAAGCGAATTAGTTACAAATTACGGCTCTAAAAAAATCACAAATTGTAACTATTCAATCCAGACTGGAACCTAAAAAAACGTGAATTCGGTATAATGCCGCGAAAGAATCGCGAGGAACGCTCTCTCAAACTAAAGCGTCTCACTTCTTGAATTAAAATAAAACGTTTCCTGAATGCCAATCCTTAGAGAGGCGCATTCACTGAGTTTTCCGGGTCGCATTTTATAGGCGCTCGACAGATCGTATTCTGCATTAAAACTAAAGACGATTGTTGTATTATATTTCCTATATACAATTGATTGACCAGAGCTAAAAAGCCCACCGGCTTGCCACAGAAAGCCCCGATTGTCAAAAATAGAATATGTCTGAATTTTTAGTCATTTGTCAAAAAGAACGAATATCCAAAAAATAAATGTCTTTCTAATTCCCTTGAAAACGTGGGAATTACTACTTTTTTCCGTTTTTTTAACGTGAGTTTCGGCGTAAAGAATGTTCATTTTTCTAAAAAAAGTTGTGATCTCAATTCCTAAAATGTAGGAACTACCACAAATCACGATTTTACAAACAAATCCTAAAATCGTAGGAACTCATACTTTTAGAAAAATCTTTCTCGTTTCCTTACGCTGAACTTACCATGATAAATCTGTATGAGTTCCCACACTTTAAACAGAGAAAAACTTTCAAAATTCTCATGCGAAAAAAGGATCTGCTTTACAACGAAAGAGTCTAAAAATAGATCAAATTTAGAACCATTCTAATTCGAGGAAACAATGGCCCATAAACTAATTATCATAGGTTCCGGACCAGCCGGACATACTGCAGCGATTTACGCCGCCAGAGCCAACTTAAACCCGGTTATGTATGAAGGATTTATGGCGGGTGGAATCGCCGCAGGAGGCCAACTTACTACTACCACTGAAGTGGAAAACTTTCCAGGTTTTCCGGAAGGGATTGATGGAACTAAATTAACTCAACTTTTTCGGGAACAATCTATTAAATATGGGACAAAGATCCTTACTCAAACCATCACTAAAGTAGATTTTTCTTCCAAACCGTTTAAACTCTGGTCGGACGATGAACTGATCGAAGCGCATGCAGTCATCATAGCCACCGGAGCCACCGCAAAAAGAATGAACGTGATGGGCGAAGACATTTATTGGCAAAGAGGAATCTCCGCCTGTGCAGTTTGTGACGGAGCCCTTCCGATTTACAGAAATAAAGAACTCGTAGTTGTAGGAGGTGGAGACTCGGCGATAGAAGAAGCTTCCCACCTAACTAAGTTCGCATCAAAAGTGTATTTGGTTCATAGAAGAGATTCTCTGCGCGCTTCCAAAATTATGCAGAAAAGAGCAACTACTCATCCTAAAATAGAAATCATTTGGAATTCTCAAGTGAAGGAGGCCAAAGGCGATGGTAAAAATCTTACCTCTTTGACTTTAGAAAACACGGTAAACGGCCAAAGAAAAGAACTTCCAGTCGGCGGACTTTTTTATGCAATCGGACACAAACCCAATACGGACATTTTCCAAGGGATTTTGGATTTAGATGAAAGCGGTTATATCAAAACAATTCCCGGCTCCACCAAAACGAACATAGAAGGAGTTTTTGCAGCGGGAGACGTTCAAGACAAAATTTATCGCCAAGCCGTCTCTGCCGCAGGTTCCGGATGTATGGCTGCCTTAGACGCAGAACGCTGGTTAGAGTCTATAGAAGAATAAGAGTTTTAGAATATTCTAAAATTTTTAATATCCTTAATTTAGATTTTACGAAACTTACTTTTTTATTTTTTACATCTAAAAAATTTTAAAACTTAAACGCAGTTTAGTCAGAACTATAGAATAACGTGAGCAGGATGTAATAGATTCGTTTTATAAAAACATGATTTTTCCATAAAAAAATAAATGTTTAAAATTTGTAATGCGACTTAATCTGTGGGAACTCTCACAAATCGTAGATTTACAGTTAAACTTTGAAAATTGTGGGAACTACTATAAAATACAAAAAGAATCATCGTCCATCCGGTTTTTACATAAAACTACTGTTTTGTGGTCATCATCAAAATTTGAATCCCATTTTAACGCGAGTTCGGCTTAAGAAAACATTTTTTAAAAGTATGAGTTCTTACAATTTTAGAATTTGTTCGTAAAATTGTGGTTTGTGAGAGTTTTCGCACTTGAATACGACAGATTCAATTATTATAAAATTCTATTTTATAAATTGGTGTAGTTTCCCACATCATTTTACAGACAAACCTAAGTTTTGTGTTAGTTCCTACATTTAAGGAATCGATCTATAAAGTTCAGATCCCAGCTTTTTTCAGAATCATAGGTTTCCTACTATAACCAACCACACAAGTTGAATAGGATTTTAGAATCCAAATTGAACTCAGCAAAACGCACATTATTCAAGTGTTCCGACAAGAATGAGGTTTTTTACTTGCAAAAAGTATGTTTTTCTGATAGAGAAAAATCTTTCAAATTTTCCCACCACCTCTCCTCCTCCACCCGAAACGCGGGCGGGGCCGATCTTTTTACAGAGGATTTGTCGTAATTCCGACAGATTTATATTGAGATCCAAATACTTGTGTGGTTGGTTATGGCCTCTCACGTTAAAATGAGTTCCCAATATTTTATATTGAAACAAGATTTTATGATTAAAATTCGCGACACTCAACTTTATATGGATCCGTAAAAATGATTTTCAAAGTGAAGTTCGATTTTAAAATTTAGAAATTTTAGAGTTTTCACAAACTCAAAGTATGGTTGTAAAATTCTAGAATTATTGCAACTGCTCGCAAAAGATTTTATCGGTACGAATTTAAAATCGAGGGTATCAAGTTCTTTGGTTGACGGATTCGTACCGTTATCAATAGAGTTGTCGAAAAATTTCTAGTGAAAATTAGCAAAATCTGCTTCAATTGACCATTTCAATACAACGGAGAATTTATTTTTCAAAAACTCTAATTTCTACAGATACATTCAAGATCGAATTAAGACATTCTTTTATAAAAATTGCTCCTCTTTCACTGTCTGAAAATTACGAGTAATTATTGAGCATTAAATTAACATAACGATAGCCGTTTTCAGAAATATTTTTGGATCGAAATAGTAATGAAATATAACGTTTTCAAAAAACCGTTTTTATAATATCTCATATTTCTACCAAAACCAATTGGATCAATCTTCACCGCTTAGACCACTTCCTATCCCTTTTTGATAAAGACGGATTCTATCTTCGTCCATTCCTACAAGTGTATGAGAAATTTTTAATTCTTTTCCTAAAACCTCCGTTCCGGTTCTTAATTCAACCACTCTGTACCAAATTTCGTTAGAAGGAATATAAAAAGCGTGATTGACACAAAGACATTTGAACTTAAAACCTAAAGAACCTTCTGCGGGCACCATAGAATGAGGAGCCGCAAAAAAATAAAAATCTTCTTTGGTTGTGTTTCTAACAACCAATACGAATTTTTTTTTAGAACCGGGTTTGAAATAAAATTCAGATCCTTCTATTTTAGAAGAAACAGGAGCCTCCGACAGATCCTTAACACTTCCGGTAGCCCATAAATCTACGGGTCTTTGAGAAGCTCCCTCGTAGAGTTCCATTTCTAAAGGAAAATTTTTTTTCTCCCAAAGAATTTGAACCTGAATCTGCCGATTTGGATCAAAAGAAACCGATTCAAGATTTTCAGAATTGGAAATTTCTTTTTTACAACCAAACAGATCTAAAAAAAGAATCAAAATTAGAATTTTATAAATTAACTTCTTCAATTGAAAAAAACCTAAAATTTTAGAATGTAAAATTTCTCTAAAAAAGAAATCTACTCAAGAGCCATCTCTAAGATTTGAAAATCCAGCTTACGACTCGAACTTGTATTTTGGATATAAACGTTTCCGTTCCATTTTTTAATCGTAATGAAGTCTTGAAAAATAATTTCCTTTTTATTAGGATCTTGATTTCCCATATTACAATCTCTACCACAACCATTACAATCCATGTCCGAATACTTCTCCATAAAAGTAGATGAGTATTTTCGCATATACCCAAATACTCTCAATTCCAAAGAATCCGCTGAAGACTTTTTGACCTCATAGTTTCCAATTGCATAAAACTTACTCGTCTCATTAAATACCCCTTGTGCACCTGCATTTTGATCACTCGTATTCCCTTCCATAAAAAAAGAACCGTCTGATCTCATTCTTAAAGACCAAGTTGAGTCCGTCCTGACATTTCCCTGTTCATCCGAATTCTCCGAAGAAGAAATCATTTCCGTACTCTGCATTTCCGTTGGATAATCTGAAATTTCAATACCTCTTAATCCTCGATTTAAAATCTCATTTAAATTAGAAGAGGTAAATTGAAGATGATTCGACTGAGCAATACTTTGAGACCTTTTAATCGGATCGATCAAAAACCAATCCTTATCTTTTCCAAAACGAATTTCACTGAGTACTAACCCTTTGTACATCTTTCCTTCGTAAATATCGTCTACGGTTAAACGTAAAGAATTTCCTTTATACGTTTTTTCTAATAGGATTTCCTGAGGACCAAGAATGTCCTGAAGTTGAATTTTTTGACTATAACCGTCTTCTCCGGTTAACGTAGCAGATTTTAATCTACCGTTCGAATAACAGTGTTGATCCGATCTTTGATACCCATTCCAAATTTTGATTTTATTGAACTTTTGAGTTTCTTTAAATTTAAAATCGAGAGTAATTCCTTTACCTTTTTTATCCGAAGCCCAAGCGTATTCATAACGAGAATCAAAAAGATTCATCACGTCATAAGATTGAACCGGACTTGCAGTTTCTGAGGCGATAACCGAACCTTCCACTATATTAGGAAGTTTTAAAGAGATCTGTTTATCTTTTTCGTCGTAAAAACGAACCTCTCCGATACAAAGTTCTTTGTTCTTTCTAAAATTAATCGTTACGGATCTGGCAAATACCGCCTTTTCAAAATTTACAGTGGCTTTTTTTGCAGAAAGATCAGCTGCAGCGCTGGTTTCATCGAAATTGATATAAACCGTCACTGCGTCATTAAATTCAGACTTACAAGAATCTATTTCCACTTTTTTTAACTGAAAACCTTCATCCGGATAAATGTGAATTTTTACAAATTCGGCCCCATCTTCCGGCTTCCAATTTTCTCCATTAAGAGCAACAAACGCGAGTTTATCGCTTAAGGAAGTGGACGTTGCCATAGAAACGCTGAGTTCTTTTTTGCAATCTTGAAGAATCAAAGTTAAAAAAGAAATTAAGAGCAAAAAGCGAATCTTATGACCCATTTGAGAACGCTCCAATAAAGAATTTCTACGATTCTTTTGTTAAAACACTCTCTGTCAAATGCAAAGGTAATAGAATCTGAGGAATCCTTGACGTTCAAGATACTTTCCTTTTCTTTGATTAATAAGTGAGAATAATTCTCAATCTCATTATTATATAATAGGAGAAATCGTGAAACAAAAAATTGCATTCATTCTATCTACCGTTTGGTTCATCTCTTGTAGTCCCCAATCTCGAATCGACATTACTCCCTTGCTTTTGGCCGCGCTTTCTCCTCAGACACCCGGATCCCAAAACGAAATTTCTTTCCAGGTTCTTTCTCCTCGAGAAGGAGAAATTCTTACTGTCTATCAATTAGAAACAACAGTTCAAGCAAACTCGGACGGAGAATTCGAAATCCTTCATGAAGGAAATAAATTATTTACATTTAAATCTACCCCATCTTCTCCCCAAACATCCCCTACCTTTAAACCTAAAAACGGCGAGAATACGATCAAAGTTCGTTTCAAAAAATCTAACGGCTTCATTCTCTCTCAAGAAATCCATTTCTACTTCGGAACCAAACTGAGTGCAGGCGGAGCACATTCCGGTTTTTTAATAAACGGAGAACTTTATACAGTTGGCAGAAATAACTTCGGTCAACTCGGAATGGGTATTTCTACGGGAGACAATATCAACGATAGAATTATGAAAGTGGATCGTATTCGAGATATTTTCAGCATTCACTTCAATCAAAACAATTCAATGGCGATCTCTCAAAGCGGAAGAGTTTATACCTGGGGAGCGAATTCAAAAGGACAACTAGGAATTGGAAACAACAACACGGACCCGGCCAAAGCAAGCGATGCTGGAAACAGACAACCTCCTACCGAGATTCCCGGAATCAACAACGCCGTGATGGGAGCTTACGGTTTTAATCACGCGTTGATTTTAAAATCGGACGGAACCGTAGTTGCATTCGGCCAAAATAATGTCGGTCAATTGGGAAATGGGGAAAACAATTTAAACCGTAATTCCTTTTCTTCTAATCCTGTGAATGTAGTTCAACTTAGAAATGTAATCCAAGTAATTGCAGGCTCGGAACATTCCGCCGCCCTTACAGAAAACGGAGAGGTTTATGTTTGGGGTAGAAATCAATACGGAAATTTAGGCAATGGTATTGTCTCTCCAGCTAACACGGTTCAATCCGTTCCCGTAAAAGTAGAAGGCCTTCCCAAAATCAAACAAATCGCAAACGGTAGAGATCATATCCTGGCGTTAACGTATGATGGAAAAATTTATTCCTGGGGTTTAAACGCAAGCGGTCAATTAGGAATCGGAGGAAATGGAAATCCCCCACCCACTCCAATCCCAACAAAAATTTTGAATATTCAAGATGTAGCATCTATTTGGGCGGGCGGAACTCAAAGTTTCGCGATCTTAAAAAACGGAGAAGTGAAAGGTTGGGGAGCAAACGGCAATATGGCAAGCCTTGCTCTTGGAGAATCAAATACGCCAAAAGTCTACGAACCGAACAAAGCGGTGGTAGGTATTGACAACGTAGTTCATTTCGGTTGCGGCGCCACTCATAACTTCGCACTTCTTGGTAACGGAGAAATCTATGGTTGGGGTTGGAACTTTAAAGGTTCTCTAGGAAGAAACGATCTACAAAATAATTGGGGGCGCCCAATCCAGTATCCATCAAGCTTCCATAATATTATAATTTTAAAATGAATTTAAATCTCTTTTATTTTTCATCAATTTCTATCTTTTTAAAAAGACAATCGAATCAGATTCTTTCGGTCTTTCTGATTTTTATTTTTTTGTTTTTGTCAAATTGTACTTCAAAAAAGACATTTTGTTCCTCTAACGATTGTAAAATCGCAATTTCGTTGGTCTCAATTCTTTCCTTACTCGATGACAGCCAAGACTGGGAATATGAAGCAGGAGAAGAATTTCAGGGAGGTATAAAAATGACTAGTTTCGAATTTGGAGAATCCGCATTTCGACAATTTTCTAAAAATGCTTCTTTACGTTCTATTTCCGAATATACGGTGGGACAAACGGTATTTGAAGTTCCTTGGACTCCCGGTTTTTCAGCCGCTATTCCGGATAGAGACGGGTTAGGTCCTCTCTTTCATACCGACTCTTGTCTGAACTGCCACGCAGGGAATGGTCGTGCGCTCGAAGAAGAAGACGAAAATTTAACCTTTAGTCTCGTCCGACTCAATGTAGGAGATAATTCTCATCGCTCCGAACCAAGATACGGAGGTCAATTTCAACCTAATTCGGTTCGTGGCGTTCCCAAAGAAGGGGACGTTAGATTGAATTATCAGGAAATCAATGGCGAGTTTGAAGACGGTACAAAATATACATTACGTTCTCCTATATTAGAATTTTCAAATTTAGGATACGGTCTTTTTGCAAACGATACAAGAACTTCCGTTAGAGTTCCTCCACAGGTTATAGGATTAGGGCTTTTGGAAACTGTTCCAGAAAATACAATTCTTTCCTTTGCAGACCCATCCGATAAAGACGGAAACGGAATTTCAGGTAGACCAAACTACGTCTTAAACTTAAATGGAATCGGGCAAACACTGGGAAGGTTCGGTTGGAAAGCAAATAACACTGATTTGTCGAGACAAAGTTCCGCCGCCTTCTTAGGTGATCTTGGAATTACCTCTCCCATGTTTCGAACGGAAAATTGTACAAACTCTCAGGCAGAGTGTCTGGCTTCCAGAAACGGCGGTTCTCCCGAAATACCTCAAAATAGAATCACAGCAATTACAAATTATCTTAAATTGATCGCGGTTCCCGCAAGAAGAAAAGCGGATAACACAAGTGTACTGTTAGGAAAGAAAATTTTTTTTAAAGCTGGATGTAAATTCTGTCATATTCCCAAAATGCAAACTGGGTACAATGATAATTTTCCTGAACTCTCTTATCAAACAATCAGACCCTATACAGATCTTTTGTTACACGATATGGGAGAAGGCCTTGCAGATAACAGACCAGACGAAGAAGCAAACGGAAGAAAATGGAAAACACCTCCTCTTTGGGGTATCGGTTTGTTCGAAGAAGTAAACGGTCAAACTAGATACCTTCACGATGGAAGGGCAAGAGATCTCATGGAAGCCATTCTGTGGCACGGTGGAGAGGCCAAATCTAGTAAAGATTTTATTCTTAAATTGGATGTTAGAGATAGAGCACATCTTCTCAATTTTTTGAAATCACTTTAACGGTAGTTTAAAGTAAAAACTGAATTTTTCCGTAAGTTAATTTTTAGAGCTGTCTTAATTTATATTTTAGAAATAAATTCTAAACACTCAAAAACAAATACTTTTATAAATTCATTCTAATAAACGCTACTTTAGAATTATATAATTTAATTCCCAATCTTTTACACTTCAATAACGTAAATTTAGGAAAGAAAATCTGGGCAGTCCTGCGCTTGCCAGATCGCGCTTTTTACTCCAATTCTTTCAAAATTTAAACTCAATGTTGCTTCCTGAATGCCGATCCTTAGAGAGCATTCGCTTTTGTTTTCCGGATCGCTCTGGAAACTTTAGCAAACGCTTTCTACGAATCGCGTTAACCCAGCAAAACGCTTTTTACTAAAGCGTTTTAGGTCGTTCGAGGTAACTAAAGCGTCTCGCTTCTACGGTCGCTCGACAGGTCGCGTTTTAGAATTTAACATAAGAATCACTTTCACATTGAATTATAACGAATACGCGTTATCCGACACTTCATCACAATATTTACGGGTGCCTAATATTCTACATTCAAACAGAGTTTTATAATAAAGACTTATAATAGAGTTGTTGAAAAATTCCATAGTGAAGATTCGTAAAATTGCTTCAATTGTCCATTTCAATCCAATATAAACAGATCAAGAATTAATTTTTCAACAACTCTAATACTTAATTTTATAGAATCCATTAAAACTTTTTGATTCGAGAAACCACGCAGTAATTGAATTAAAAAATATTTAAACTTCGCAAAGAGACTTAATTTGTAGGAACTACCACCTACTACTCGAACGTATAAAAATAGTATTCAAAATCAATGAACGATTTTACCAAAGATACAGAAGTTTTCAAAAATTGAGTCTGGCCCGGAATCATTTAACATGAATTCGACGTAAGGAACCCATCATTCTAAAAAAAGCTGGAATCTGAACTTTATAGATCGATTCCTTAAATGTGGGAACTCTCACAATTTATAAAATAGAAGTTTATAACAATTGAATCTGTCGTATTCAAGTGTAGGAACTATTACAAAATTTAGGTTTGCCTGTAAAATGATGTGGGGAACTATTGCAAATCACGGTTTTTACGAACAAATTTTAAAATTGTAGGAACTATTACTTTTAGAAAAAATTTTTCCTAATTTCTCTCACATCGAACTCATTTTCAATAGAAACCGGTGATAGTTCATACATTTAGAAAAATACAAAACCTGTGGTAGTTCCTACACTAGTTTGATATACAAAATATTCCAATTTCCTTAAATGTGGGAACTCTCACAAAACTTAGAAATCATTGTTCCTATCAGTCGATCACTAAAAAGTAGGAACTATTACTCATATTTATATATTAGAGTATCATAACTTTTGAAAGGAGGCTCTCTTTCAAAAATAGAATTTTAGATACTCTAATATATATGGTTCTAAGTAAAAAACTAAAATATTTAGAAATTGCTTTAAAAAACGGAACAATTCTTAGAACCGGTCTTTTCGTAAATCATAAAAAACTCACATACTTCTTTAAGAATCTAGAATAAATTGTTCTAGAAAAAGAAAATTTCTCGAAAAAAATCAGTAGCTTTATAAAAATTCCGTTTCAGATGATCTACTTCAAACAATTCAAAGCACTTAAAAAAAATAAAATACATTCTCCTCTTCTTTTCATTCATGGCGCTTGGCACGGTTCTTGGTGTTGGGAGGAAAATTTTGTCCCCTACTTTCAAAAGGCGGGTTACGATGTTTATACGATGGATTTAAGAGGGCATGGTAAAAGTCCAAATCAAAACGGAAAATTCAGATGGAATTCTATCCGTAATTACGTAGAAGACGTAGAAGACGTTATAAAAAAGTTGCCTCAATTTCCTATTTTAATCGGGCATTCTATGGGTGGACTTATCGTTCAAAAGATATTAGAAAAAAATCATGTTTCCAAAGCAGTTCTTCTTGCAAGTGTACCTCCACACGGGGTTTTTAGAATCACACTTGAACTATTAATCCGTCATCCGATTCGTTTTTTGAAAGTTCTACTCACACTTTCCTTGTTTCCAATCGTAGAAGATACAAAATTAGGAAGTGAATTATTTTTTTCAGAATCTCTCGACAAACAAAAAGTGCTTCAATTCGTTTCGAAAACTCAAGACGAATCTTTTCTAGCATTTCTAGATATGTTGATCTTTTCTCTTCCAAAATCAGATCAGATACAAACCCCGCTTCTTGTACTCGGTGGAGAAAAAGACAGATTTTTTGTTCCTTGGGAAATCAAAAGAACGGCTAACACGTATCAGTCGGAAATGGAGATTTTTCAAGGAATGGGCCACAATCTTATGTTAGACGAAGGCTGGGAAAAAGTAGCGGAAAGAATCTATATTTATCTTAACGATTCGAAAGTCCATTTAGAAAAAAAGAAAAACGAAACATTCGTTTCCAAGAAAAAGAATAGTACGAAACAAAAGTCAGCAAAATTAAAAAATAAATCTCAAAAACAAAAAACCTGACCTGAATAGATTCAGGTTTTTCCGTCTCGTCTAACCCTAACCGTAATAACTGAATTTTTATAAAAAGTCTGTTCTGAATCACGACTCAAAACCGCCCCCGTTTTGTTGAGTTCAAGGAGTGAGAAGCTTTAGTTTAGGAAAACGTTTAGAGCAGGTCGTTGTGCTGAATTCAAAAAATAAGAAGTTTTACTCAGAATCATATTAGCATAATATTTTGCACTCCAACAGCACTTTGCAATAAAAACTCATGGTATTCAATTTTATAGGGATTACTCATAACTATATAATAAAGTACCTAATATTTTACATAGAATCAGCGTTTTGTAATAGAATTAACGGTACTCAATTTTATAGAGATCAGCAATAGAACCAAAATACACTTTAAGAAAATTTAAATCTACCACGTTTTGTTTTGAAAACTGTTGGAGACAAGCCGGCATTTAGGTAATCAATTTTATAGAGATCAGTAGTAAAACAAGTTCACAATAGTATTGTTTTGATATATCTGAGTAGAAAGACCACTCAGAAAAACAATATAACCAAAGTAATATATACCATATAATTAATATACTTAAGTATAGAATTATTCTTAAATAAACTTTAAGCTTTTAAATTTTCACTTGCGTATATCTACTCATATTCGTTTATCAAGAATATGAGATTGGTTCAAATTATTTCTAAAACTTTTATATTCTTTCTTTGTATTTTACAATTTTTCTACTGTAAACCAAAAGCAGAAAAAACAAATACCGTAGAAGACATTCTAAAAAATATTGGATTTTCTTTTTGGGACGAATTCAATCACGAACTTTATAAATTTATTCCTATTTCTTCTATCCTTTCCAAAAACGATTTTATATTAGATCAATTCACAATTGCCACTCCTGATTTAAAGGTCAATAAACCGAAAATTATTTTAATTCATGGCTGGGACTTTGAAGAAAGAAATTTCGAACTTCCTACCACCAAAGCTAAAAAAGTTGCGAATATTAGAAAAATCTGGGGTGACGCTCTGGAAATGTATTCTCAAAATCTTTTCGAGACTCAGAACACTTATGAATTTTATACTTTTACGTATCGAACCTCGGACTACGTGGAAAATAACGGTAGAAGACTGATCGATAAACTGAATTCAGTTTTTACTTCTGACGATAAGGTAATTTTGTTAGCCCATTCTATGGGAGGTCTTGTTGCTAGATCCGCTCTTTATCACGTTAATAACACAAACGATATTATTGATTTTATTGTAAGCCTTGGAACTCCTTACTTAGGTTCCCCTTTTGCCTCTCCTAGTTACAGAAAACATTTAGGAGCGTTAGGCGAACTGATCGGATTTGTGACCGGAACGGCAGGAGGGAAAGATCTTGCTTATACAAACGCGTTAGGCACATCGTATCAGGTTCCTGAAGGTGAAATCATTCCAGGCGCTTCCAATGCCTACTTAGAAAGACTTTTAAGCGAATCTTCCAAAGACTCAAAAGTAACAGCGTTTTACGGTGAAATGTCCCAGTGTAAAGGTCATCCAGGTTCCGGAACCGTTTTCATTATCGGTTGTGATATTTTAAAAGACGAAGAACCTAGTTTCGCCAATAAAAACGACGGAATGGTTACTTCCACCAGCGGCAAAATGTCTTCTAAACTTCCACCTGAAAGACAATTCGTAAAAGATTTAGATCACTATCAGTTATCGTTTAGTAGTCACGTAAATGTTATTTCTAGAAACACATATTTTGGAGAAGTGATAGCTATCATTAACTCATTGTAGTAAATAGATCTAAAAAGATCACGAGTTTTATTTTTGAAACCATACTTTGGCCTTATAAAATATACTCCCGCATATCCCACTGAATTTTAAGCATGAGTAAATTATATTTTACTTATGCTTTATAAAATAAAGTAAGTCCGATATATAACGCAAAAGGGATCGGTGCAAGGACGCTCGACAAATCGCACTTGAAACTAAAGCGTTCCACTCTCCATGGATTGTTTGACGGATCACGTTTTATATTGAAACTAAAGACGATATATTGCATAACGTTTTCTGCATACAATTTTATTGACCAGAGCTAAAGAGCCCAGTCCGGCTGCCTATACAAACCGGATTCGTCCTGATTTTCTTACGTCGAATTCACGTTAAAATAATATTGCCTAACAAAAACTATCACATTTCAAAAATAGAAAATCGTATTCAATATCATAGATAAATATCATTTCAATCCAAACGAACCGAAATGCCCATCTCTTCCATAGCCTTTTTAGTTTCGCGGATGGAATATTCTCCAAAATGGAAAATAGAAGCAGCAAGTACCGCATCTGCTTTCCCGCGTAAAATGGCTTCCACCATGTGCTCCGGATTTCCGGCCCCTCCAGATGCGATGATCGGAATTTCCAGAGACGAAGAAAAATTTTTTAGAAGATGAATATCAAACCCATTTCTAGTTCCATCTCGATCCATAGAAGTAAGTAAAATTTCTCCGGCGCCTTTTTCAGCGGCCTCCTGAGCCCAATCCAAAGCCTCTCTTCCGGTTGCTGTTCTTCCTCCGTGTAAAAAAACTTCATATCGATCTCTTTCTTTTTCATGTTTAACGTCAATCGCACAAACAATACATTGAGATCCGTAAATTTCGGAAGAATACGTTAATAGTTTGGGATTTTGAAAAGCGGCGGTATTGATTGATACCTTATCCGCTCCTTTTTCTAAAACGGCTTTCACATCGTCTACGGTTCTAATCCCTCCTCCTACCGTAAAAGGAATGAAAATCTTTTCGGCGATTCTCTCCACAAGATGAAGTAATATCTCCCTTCTATCTGAAGAAGCGGTTATATCTAAAAAACAAAGTTCATCGGCTAAATTTTCTTCGTAGATCGCCGCAGATTCCACTGGATCTCCAGCGTCCACTAGATTTACAAAATTTACTCCTTTGACTACCCGCCCGTCTTTAATATCCAGACAAGGAATCACTCTGGCAGTAAGATTACTCATCCAATATTTTCCGGAAATTGAATATTCATACCTTCTAATGTAGAAAGTGCTAATGCAGTTCCAAAAAGTTTTCTTTCTTGAAAATGGGGCGCCGTGATCTGCAACCCGATCGGAAGCCCTTTTTGATCCGTTCCCATAGGAACACTCATTGCAGGAAGTCCGGCAAGATTTACGCTCGTGGTCCAAATATCAGCCTTATACATCTGAATCGGATCTTTCGTTTTTTCACCGATTTTAAACGCCGTCGTAGGAGAAGTAGGTTGTAATATACAATCCACTTTTGAAAAGAAAGACTCGTATTCCTTACGAATCAAAGCCCTTGCCTTTTGTGCGGTTCCGTAATAAGCATCATAATAACCCGCAGACAAAGAAAAAGTTCCCAAAAGAATCCTTCTCTTTACTTCCGATCCAAATCCTTCCGTTCTAGAATCTACAAAAAGATCTTCTAGTTTTCCAGTTTTATCTTTTCTAGATCCAAAACGAATCCCGTCAAAGCGAGAAAGATTAGAAGAACATTCCGCAGTCGCTATGATATAATAAATTGGAATCGCAAAACCGAATTTCGAAAAATCAAGATCGACTAACGTGGCTCCTTTTTCTTTCAATTGATTTAGAATTTTATCATACGATTTTACTACTTCGGGTTGAATTTCCGAAGTCATTTTGATAACACCTACTTTCAATCCTTTGAAATCCTGAGTCGGAACGTCCGAAGCCGAAAATTCAGGACGATGAATAGAAGTAGAATCCTTTACGTCCTTTCCGGAAATCACAGAATATAAATCTATACAACCTTGTAGTTCTCTAGAAAAAGGTCCGATCTGATCTAAACTAGAAGCGTAAGCTACAAGTCCATAACGGGAAACGGTTCCATATGTAGGCTTAAGTCCATACAATCCACAAAGAGAAGCAGGTTGACGAACCGATCCTCCTGTATCCGATCCAAGTGCCAGTGGAACCATAGAAGCTGCGACCGCTGCTGCAGAACCTCCGCTGGAACCTCCAGGTATTCTTTCCAAGTCAAAAGGATTTCGAGTCGTCTGAAAAGCCGAATTTTCCGTGGAACTTCCCATCGCAAATTCATCCATATTGGTTCTTGGAAATAGTATAAAACCTTTTTCTAAAAGTTTTTCCACAGCAGTTGCGTGAAATGGAGATTTATAATTTTCTAATATTTTGGAAGAACAAGAAGTGATCGTATCCCGAACACATATATTATCCTTAATTGCAACCGGCATTCCATCAAATTCCGAAAGTGATTTTCCTGCTTTTCTACGTTTGTCGCTTTCTTCTGCGGCGCTTAGTATTTTTTTTTCATCTAAGGAGAGAAACGCTTTTACAAAACCATCTACTTCTCGAATCCGATCGATACAAGCGCTTACAAGTTCTGTGGAAGATATTTTTCCAGAATTCAGAGAACTTTTTAATTCCACATAAGATTTTTTTAATATTTCGTTCATGTTTCTATCACCTTAGGAACCACGAAATATCCGTTTTGAAAGGAAGGTGCAAACGTCTCTATCTCTTCTCGAGATAAATGTTTACCGGCCAAATCGGGACGAATTGCATTTTCATGATGTAGATAAATTTCATCGTCCTTGATTGAACTCACGTCTAGACCTTTTATCTGATCTACATATTCTAAAATCTTGTTGAAGTCTTGAAGAGCGGCCTCTTTCTCTTCGGAACGGATTTTTAAACGAGAGAGTTCGGCGATTTTTTGCAAAGAATCTTCGTTGATGTTCATGATTCTCCCCTTGCGGCAAGAGTGTTTTAGTATGCGTTTTTGTCCATGATTCCTTTAAAAGGAGTCAGTAGAATAATCTTCAAATCCAGCCAAATAGACCAGTTTTCAATATAATAAATATCCGCAGCGATTCTATCTTCGATCGAAGTATCTCCTCTCAAACCTTTGACCTGCGCGAGTCCTGTAATTCCCGCCTTAACCGCGTGCCTTCTCATATAATGTTTATGATCGTTTTTAAACTTCTCTACAAAATGAGGACGTTCCGGTCTAGGCCCAACAACTGACATATCCCCAAATAAAACGTTAAAAAACTGAGGAGTTTCATCTAAAGAAAGTTTGCGTAGAATTCTTCCCACACTCGTAACCCTAGGATCGTTCTGAACCGTCCAAGTCGTTTCGGATTGAGTTTTAGCTTGAACTACCATCGTTCTAAACTTAATCATTTTAAATTTTTTATTATCCAACCCTACTCTTTCCTGATAATAAAATACCGGACCAAAAGAAGTCAGTTTTACGAGTAAGGCCATCAATAGATAAAACGGAGAAAAAAACAAAATGAAAAGAATCGAAAAGGTTAGATCGAAAATTCGCTTTATGAATTTATTATATCCTAATCGAATCGGAATGTTCCGGATCGAAATTACAGGAAGACCTTCCATTTCTTCTACTCTTCCACGAGCTTTGATGAATTCCTGAAAACCGGGAACGATCTTCAGATCAATTCCTTCGTGATCACACGCGTCCAAAACTTCTTTTAAATAATCCCCTTCCGAAGATTCCAGAGTATAAACCACTAGATCGGGTCTTTCCTTTTCTAAAATGTGCGAGATCTTTTCGATCTTACCGATCACTTTCATTTCTTTACCGACCGGTTTTACACTTTTTGTTTGAACAAATCCTAAAATCTTATAACCGTATATTCCGTGTTTGATGACCGCGTCGTTAAAACGTTTTGAAGTTTCAGAAACACCTACAACCAATACACTTCTTAGATTGTATCCTTTTCTACGAAGAATACGCAAAATGATTCTAGCGGTATAATGAAGAATACTAGAGGTCAGAATGTTGATTACCGCAAAGGCAAGTACTACATATCTGGAAAACCGTTCGCTTCCTAAGTCTCCTCTAAAAAAGAATAAAACGGCGAGCACTAATACAAGATTGAGGAATACCCCGCTTACGATCGTCAAAAATTCGTCTATAAAGGAAAGACCTCTTCTTGGATGATAAAGATCGATCGCAATGAACACAATCACTTGAAAAAAAGCTAATAAAAAGAAAAGGAATATATAACTTTCAATATCTACATAACGTCTATCTGTTCCATTTTCGTCTAAAAAATAAAATCTAAAAACGAACGCCAAAACACCGCTAAATAAAGCATTTGAAAAATCTAATATCGTAAATATCAGCTTGAATGTTTGACTTCTTTCCTTTAACATATCAAGGGTTCTCCGAAGAAATTCCAGTGCTGTCCCCCGCTTGGAAAGGACGCTTTCGGAATCTAAACAAACGAACTCTGGTCAACTCCGAAGAATCTTGTTGTCCCAAAGTAAAATCTGTGATCGAAATCGAGAAAAATACGGATTGATCATAAAAGGAAACAAGTCCGTCCGTTCTTCCTCCAGGAACCGAACGTAGATCCATACTATATCCTAACCTAAAGTTGGCAGTATGAAGATTGTATTTAATCGTTCCCATAAATCGATTGATATTTAGAGCCGTGTTTTGTCTTGCACCGTTTCCATTAACTCCAGTTCCGTCTAACAAATCTTTTTGAAGAGAAGTTCGATCTAAATTGATCGTGGCGACAGACATGGTAGGATCGTTTCCGTAATAGAAAGTATCGTATGTATTACCAACCTGATTTGTATATCTCCAAGGTTGACTAACTCTAGAATCCAATTCCGCCTCAATTCCTAAATACCGAGTAAAATCTACATTCGCTTTTACGAATACTCTATAACCATCTAAAATTGGACTGTTATAAACGTGATACCAGGTTCCACCTAATTCCAGTTCACGAATCAAACGTACTAAAGGAAGTGTAAAACCTCCCATCTTATAAGAAGCCGTCAAACTGTTGTAAAGTGGTTTTGCTTTTGGATTGTGATGTACATAATCATTATTTAGAAACAAACCGGAATAAAAACTTCTTTTTCTTTCCAATAAGGAAACTCGTTTAGGCCGTAATCCATCCAAAAAGTCAAAATATCCAGAAAATCGAGCAACCGTAAAATACCATCTTTCTGCATCCGTAGGCTGAGGTTTGTACTCGTCAGAAAAAGTTCTTAAGTCTCTTATGGTTCGGATGGATATTTCAAAATTTTCTAAAGCATAACTTTCCAAAGAAAGTTCCAGTTCATGTTGTCTGGTTTTACCTAAAATAGGATCCTGTAGTTCCGGTTTATATATTTCAGTTTTTCGATAGGTGGTATTAAAAAATAAAAGTGGGATTCCAAACCTTAAGTTAGAAGAGGTTCTTAGGTATTCGTAAGATTCTCTTGCAAGATACCTTTCCAAAGAAGTAAACGCGTTATCCGTAACACCAGTCACCGCAGTATTATTCCTAACGTTTGCAGATTGTTTTTTAGCTCCGAAAAAAGCGTTTGGGGTAAATGCCAAATAACTTCCAAAATTGAGAGTGGTCCTAAGTCCGGATTCACCCTGAGTAAAATACTGAGTTCTAAATACGTTTTCTTTATAACTTCCCCAAGGGTCTTGAAAAGAACCGTCCAGAGTGGGAATTTTCAAATTTTCACGGATCGGAGCCCCGTAGTATCTTAGAATTGTATTATTTAGAAAAACGTCCCAATAAACCGCTGAATTAAAATAAGGAATTCTTCCAATTTCGGAAGAATTTCGAATCGTAGTAGTAGGTATCGTGTCGACCGTAGGAAAATATCCGGACTTATCCGCAGGATTTAATATATAATAGAGAAGATTTCGTTTCATTCCTATATTGATAGAAAGATCCCCTCTATTTTCCGTATAATCCAATTTCCATTCTAATGTGTTACGGATAAAACCCATACGAACGTTTCTAGCAGTATAAAGAGATTGTAATGTATTTGCAGGTTCGTATCGATTTCCGTATTCGTAATCAAAAAGCCTGTCCGTATAATTTTCGTATTGTAGACTGATGTTTCGGGTAACGTCTTTTTCCGTATTGTTCGTTTTAGAATTTAAAAGTATTCTACCCTTCCACCAAGGTTCTACGTCCGGTCCGATATTTCTAAGAGGAGCATTTGGGTCAGCCGAATAAAGAGCACCTCGATCCACTTGATTTGTAACCGCGGTTGTACCCACTCCGAAATTATGAAAACGATCCTCGTAAGCGGTAGTGGTTTGATACCTTCTATGATTGGCATAGGCTATATCAATTAGATAATTCAAAGCAGGGCTTTGATTCCACATCTCCATATGAAACGCCTGGCCCGTTTTTTCGTAAAAATCCGCTCTAAATTTATAACCCATAGGAGCCAACGGAAAGGTAGGAATTGTAGACCATTGATACGAAGTTTGTAAAAATAATCCTTGTGTGTTGTTTTTACCCGCTTGAGCAATCCATCCGTTTCCTAAATTGCTATTGTATAAAAATGGCAGCCAAAGAACGGTCGTACCTCCAACTTGATAACGAACGTTAGTCGCCATCACGGTTTTATCCTCATAGATATAAAGTTTATTTACCTTAAAGGAATAGTGAGGTTTTTCAGCGTTACAAATTGTAAAATAACCCATCTCTAACGCATAACGTTTATCATCCAGTTTTTTGAGTTTTTCTCCAATAAAATGAGCCGGAGAAAAAGTACCTTTTGTTTTATAGACCACCCCTTTTTCTAAACGAAAATCGTAGATAAACTTATCACCTTCTACAATCGCCCTACCATCCTTATAGACGATCCCACCTTCTGCATAAATTTCCTGTCTTTCGCTATCGACCGTGATCGTTTCCGCTTCTAAAGATCCCGAACGTAGTTTTAAACGAACTCTACCGCGAAGAACTAAAACCCCGGACTTATTTTTATCCACTTGAAGAAGTTCTCCTTCCGAAGCGTTTTCAATAGAAATAGGAAGCGCCTTTTTAGTTTGTGGAAGTTGGACCATTGGATCTACTGCTACCGGAAGAGGTTCCTCCAGAGCAGCTCGTAAGCGTTTTCTTCGAGTGAACAAAGAACCATCCCGAGTAAGTCCTAAAGAAAGTAAAAGATCGTCTACTTCTCTATCCGGAAGTGTATCTATAGATTTACCGAGGAGACGGTTTTTAGCTCTGAGTATGGCTAATTTTTTATCATCACCGGAGGAGGAATCCGATCCAGCCCCCGTAAGTAAACGAAGAGTCTGTTCATCCGTAGACTGAGCATAGATAGGAATCTTAATCAGCAGTAAAGATAAAATCAGAATCAGACGGAGAGGCATACCGTGTCAGATTATTCTCCTCATCAAATCAACTTAGTGAGAACGAGAACTCCGACCCCCAATAAAATTCTATAAACTCCAAAAACACTAAAAGAATGTTTTTGTAGATAACGTAAAAACCAACGAATCACCAAAGTACAAAGAAGAAATGAAACTAAAAAACCAAACATCAAAACTGGTATCGTATTTCCATTCAGAATAGATCGATACTTAATTAATTTATAAATCCCTGCGGCAAGAAGAACCGGCACAGCGAGAAAGAAAGAAAACTCAGCACTACTCTTTGTATCCTTTCCTAAAAAACGAGCCGTAATGATCGTAGCCGCTGATCTAGACATTCCTGGAACCAAAGCCATACATTGAAAAATTCCGATCAGAATAGAATCCTTAAAATGAATCGGTTTTTTTTCCTCCGTTCCTTTTTGATGAAAGTACCATTCCGCAATTAGAATGAGAACCCCTCCAAAGATCCAAGCGCCTGAAAGAATCTCTAAAAGATCCGGTCTTGCTTTGATCGTATCTAAAAATTTTTTCGCCATAAAACCGGCGATTAAAATCGGAAAAGCGCCAATACAAATTTGAATTAAAAAGTTAAATCCTTCTGAATCTGAGTTTTGTTTTAAAACGTATCGGAAAGAAGAAACGATCTGCGACCTGAATTTCTCTCTATATAAAAATAAAACAGAAAGAATCGCACCACTCTGAATGAATATATCAAAAAGGTCATCAAATTCTAAACTCTCTCCATAAAAGGGGAAAAAAGAACTGAATAAAAAAAGATGTCCTGTAGAAGATACCGGCAAAAATTCTGTGATCGCCTCAATGATACTTCTCAGAAAGGCGTTCAGATAGGGATTCAATTGAAATTACTGCCCGGTAGTTTTCGGGGTTTCCGTTTTAGGGGCAGCTCCTGTTCCAGACGAAGATTCTTTTTTATCCGCCTCGCCACCTACTTTTTTCTTTAAGAAAGCATCCAGATCGAACTTATCATTGTGTTTGATTGCAACCTGTTCTTTGATTCTTTCTAAAACCTTTGGAAGAATTTCCTGGGATTTATCCTTTTTCAACTTCGCTCTTGCAAAAAGAATACAACGATCGATAGGAAGAGAACTGATTTGAGGTTCCTTAGAACGAAGTTTTTGACATTCTTCCATCGCTTCTTCTTCGGAAATTTTAATCTTACTTTCTACAAGATGCATTACATAAAGTTGGGAAACGATTTGCATTTCCTGAAACTTTAGAATTTTTTTAATATCATCCCGTTTTGTAAAACCGTCTTTTTCGGCTGCGATCGTAGTGATCATCATGTCTCTATATTGATCGTAAAAATTTTTCTTTTGAAACTGATAGTTCAAAGCCCTCATCTGTTCCGGAACTTCCGATATGTCTTTAGAAATAAATTCGAGAAGATTTTCTTTTTCTATATTTTGAACTCGGCTCATCGCATCAATGGCTACATTATAAGTATCTTCAAAACTGTTCACAGTAATCTTGTTACCGTCCAAGGTTTCAATCACTTCGGAATTATCTCCACAACTCGCAAAAAACGCGATTAAAATAGAAATGAGAATACTGTTTTTTTTCATCGGACTAAAGTTCCTGTTGCAAAGATAGGATTCGCGCCTGGATCGTCTATACTTTTTTAGAAGGTAGCATTTCCGAAAGAAGAAAGATTAAACTATCTAGCTTTTCCTTTTCCAACTTCTTTCCAGTCTGAAAAATCAATACATTCGGTTCTTTAGGATTGAGGGTGAGTCCTGTTCTAGCAGAGATTAGCTGAATAATTTTAGTATGATCTCCTCTAAAATAAGAACCGGACTTCATCTTAATTTCATCTTTCATTTCTGTTACGGATTCAAAACCTAAACTAGACGCAAGAGTTCTGATCTTCTCTAAAAGTATAAACGTTTTTGCATCCTCCGGAGGTTCTCCAAAACGATCCAACATTTCAGAATAAATTTCCTCAATCTCATCTAAGTCTCTTGCACCTTCTAACTTTTTGTAAAATTCTATCTTCTGTCTTGTATCAGAAATATATGTTTCCGGAATAAAGAAGTTTGTATTCAAAGTAACAGAAGTTCTGACTTCGACTACGATTTCTTCTCCCTTAATTCTAGCGATCGCGTCTTCTAACATACGAACATAAAGATCAAATCCTACTTCCATGATGTCCCCGGATTGTTCTTTTCCGAGTAAATTACCAGCTCCTCTGATTTCTAGATCACGCATCGCCACCTTAAAACCAGAACCTAACTCTTGATATTCGAAGATCGTATTGAGTCTTTTTTCCGCCTGTTCGGTTACAACCCTATCTTTTGGTAACAACATATAAGCGAACGCTTTACGATCACTTCTACCAACCCTACCTCGAATTTGATATAACTGAGAAAGACCAAAAAGATCTGCCCGTTTTACAAAAAGTGTATTTACATTGGGCATATCAATTCCCGATTCTATAATCGTAGTAGTAACTAAAATATCGTACTTACGATTGTAAAAATCCAAGAGAGTTTCTTCTATTTCGTCTTCCGTCATTTGACCGTGTAAAATTCCAATAGAAACTTCTGGAACGAGTTTGTTCAGATAACTGGTTTCTTCTTCGATCGTTTCCACACGATTATAAAGATAAAAAACCTGACCGTCTCTTTGAATTTCGTTTCTAATTGCGTCCGCGATCAAATCGTCTTCCTCTTCTAAAACATAAGTTTCGACCGACTGACGGTTCTTAGGTGGAGTAGCGATGATGGAAAGTTCTCTGATCCCGGTCAAAGCCATGTGAAGAGTTCTTGGGATCGGAGTCGCGGTCAAAGTCAAAACGTCTACTAAATTCTTAAACTTCTTAATGGTTTCCTTATGATTCACACCGAATCTTTGTTCCTCGTCTATAATCAAAAGTCCTAAATTTTTAGGTTTTAATTTAGAGGAAAGAATGGCGTGGGTTCCGACCACCATATCTACCTTACCGGCGGAAAAATCGGCCAATATATCTCTAATTTCTGCGGGAGTTTTAAAACGGGACACGAGTTCGACTCGAACCGGATAATTTTCGAAACGATTTTTAAAAGTATTATAATGTTGTAATGCTAAAATAGTAGTAGGGGCCAACATCATAATCTGCCTACCCGCCATCGCAACCTTAAACGCAGCACGAATTGCCACTTCCGTTTTTCCGTAACCGA
Source organism: Leptospira kirschneri serovar Cynopteri str. 3522 CT (assembly GCF_000243695.2). Classification (NCBI taxonomy): domain Bacteria; kingdom Pseudomonadati; phylum Spirochaetota; class Leptospiria; order Leptospirales; family Leptospiraceae; genus Leptospira; species Leptospira kirschneri. The sequence goes on from NZ_AHMN02000008.1 coordinate 84,062, forward strand.
CATCTCCACACACAAGACGATCCATTGGTCTAGAAGATTCTAAATCTTTTTTTACGGCTTCAATCGCTTCTATCTGATCTGGAGTTTCCTCGTATTCAAACTCGGCTTCAAATTCCTCTTGATAAATCGTATCCGGAGGAAACGCATACCCTTGTAGTTTGAGTCTGTTGGAATACATCTGAACCAAATCTTCTGCCAAGGCTTCGACCGCTTTTTGAACACGGTCTTTCGTTTTTTTCCAAGTGCTTTTCCCCAAACTATCCAAACGAGGAGATTCGGTTCCGCCAATGTATCTCTGAACCAAAGAAATCTGGTCCAAGGGAACAAACAAACTATCTCCACCCGAATATTCCAGTTTAAGAAAATCCCTTTCTTTACCACCAGCGCTGGTTCTTTCGATTTTTACAAATTTACCTACACCGTGATGGATATGGACTACATAGTCTCCCTCTTTTAGATCTATAAAACTCTGAAGTGCTTTGCTGCTTTGTTTTTTAAAACGTGTCTTACGTTTATATTCTCTTCCAAAAATGTCGTTCTCGGAAAGAATTAGAATTTTCTGATTTTCGAATATAAATCCGTTTCTCAGTTCGGACAAAACTAAAAACGCATCCGACTTGTGATTCCCCAAATGAAATGGAAGTGGTTCCGTAGAATCTTCGTTTAATAAAATCACACCTTCTTTTTCAAAAAGTCCTTGTAACCTTTTGGTCTGAGCTTCAAAAGAAGAAGTCAAAACGATCTTCCAACCTCCTGTCGCCCTCAATTCTGAAATTTTTTCTCTTACCTCTCTAATTTTACCTTTAAACGAAGGAGCTTCTTTTAAAAAAGAAACCAAATCGTTTTCGTTTCTAGGAGGAAGTCCCACAAAAGAAAGGCCGATCGATTCAGAAAGAACCTTAAACTCTTCTCCAAAAGACAAAAGTTTTTCAGGGGGGGCACATAGAACTTCTCGGGAACGTTTTTCAAAAAGAGAAACGTATTCTTTTTCCAAATGAAACAATTTTTCTTTTACAGAATTTGCAGAAGGAAAAATAAGAATCGGAGGTTGGGAAAAGTAAGAAAGAATTCCGTGGTTTTCTCTGACCAACGGAACAAGTTCCTCGTAATAAATTCCATAGTTACCTTCTGGAATTTCAGGAAGATGTAAAGAAGAATCAGAAGACTTTAGAAGATTCTGATATTCTTTTTTTTGTTCTTCGGAAAGAATATATTCGTCCGCGGGAAGAAGAATCGCCTGATTTAGATCGGCCATAGATCTTTGGCTGTCCGGATCAAAAGTACGAATCGATTCTATCTCTTCTCCAAAAAGATCAATTCTCACAGGCTCCGTGGAATACGAAGAAAAAATATCCAGAATTCCACCCTTTAAACTAAACTCTCCGAAAGTTTCACAAACCTCTACCCTTTTATAACCTAGATCGATCAATTGAATCAGAATAGATTCTAAATCAATCTCTTTTCCCTTTTCTAAAACGATCGCTCTTCCTTGCATCGTTTGTATCGGAGGAAGAGTTTTCAAAAAACCGGAAACGGAAGTAAATATCAAAGCGGGTTCCCCACTCAGTATTTTCGCGATGGCCTTAATTCTTTCCTGTTTCATCTCGGAAGGATAACGCATGTACTCGTAAGGAAGAACTTCCTGACCGGGCAAGTAAATCAGATCATTAGAGGGAAGAAAACTAAGAGCTTCTCTAAATAAAAATTCAGCCAATGTGTTGTTTTCGGAAATTACTAAAATCGTTTTATTCAATTTTTGAAATAAAGAAGAAGCTAATATAGAATGACTTCCCGTGGTAACTGAATATACCGAACCTACTACATCAGTGTTTACGGAAGGATTTTTTTCCGAGGCGGAGGAAGACTGCGTTTTTAGAGTAAAATTCGATTGAGTTTTTGTAGCCGAAGATTTTACTTTTGAAGTAGAATTTTTCTTTTTAGAAGAAAATTCAAACCTTGAAAAAATCTCCTCACCTATCACGTTCAAAAGATCTTTCATAAAATAGGAACACTCAAAGTAAGATTGTCTATCAAACGGACCGGGCCTATAAAAACTGCGATCGCCAGTAAGATTTCCCCTTCTAAAATTTCCAAAGGATCGAGAGTATTTGCATTCAAAATTTCTAAATAATCCAGACGAATTTTAGAAGAAGAATCTAAAACGTCCTTCATGATTTCTTTGACCAAAACGGGATCTTTCATTCCGGAAAGAATTTGATTTTCTCCTAGTTTGAGAGATCTGTAAATCAAAAGTGATTCTTCTTTTTCTGTTTGGCTCAAACGAGCGTTTCTAGAACTAAGAGCCAAACCCTGGGGAGAACGAACTGTTTCACAACCAATCACTTCCACTGGAAACGCCAAAGTATTACAAAACTCCCGGATGAGTAGATATTGCTGATAATCTTTTTTTCCGAAAAAAGCAAAATCAGGTTGTACAAAATGAAAGAGCCTAGAAATTACCAGAAGCACACCTTCAAAATGTCCTGGCCTAGAAACGGCACATAAGTTTTTCATTAAATTAGGAATTTTTAATATAGTATTCGGAATTCCTCCGGGATACATAGTTTCTTTGTCCGGTAAAAAAACAAGATCCACTTTTTTAGATTCACAAAGTTTCAAATCCCCTTCCGTATTGACCGGATATTTGGCGTAATCTTCCGGATCGTTGAACTGAGCGGGATTTACAAAAATAGAAACCACGGTTTTATCCGTTTTGGATAAAGATTCTTCAAATAGGTAGGTGTGACCCTCGTGCAAATAACCCATGGTAGGAACAAAACCGATCGTTTTTCCTTGGGTTTTCCACAGACGAACTTTGTCCAAAACTTCTTCAGGAGTTTTACATACAATCATAATATTTAAATATACTTAAGTTCTACTTTTTTACAGCCTAATTCTCACCGAATGTCCGTGTTCCTCGTCAAGACCCTCGAATTCGGAAAGCACTTTAACGTGTGGATACAGATTTTGGAGAGACTTCTTAGAAACCTCTTGCCAAGTAACACGTTTTAAAAACGTAGAAACTCCTAAAGAAGAATAAATCCTAGCGGCTCCTGCGGTCGGAAGTATATGATTGGTTCCGCTAATATAATCCCCCATGGCAACCGGAGAATAATTACCTAAAAAGACGGAACCGGCGTGTTTTACTTTTTTTAAATCCTTCTTAAAACTTTTGGTTTGGATCTCTAGATGTTCGGGAGCAAATAAATTTGAAAATACAAAACATTCTTCTAAATTAGAAAAAACAAATATTCTTCCATGATCTTCAATGGACTTACGTTTCATCTCTCCTCTTTTAGGTCTTTCTACAAGAGCCTTTTCCACTTCTTTTTTTACTTTTTGGGCAAGAGATATAGAATTCGTACAAAGGATCGCAACAGAATCTTCTCCGTGTTCCGCCTGAGACAAAAGATCTGTCGCGACCCAAATAGGATCTGCAGAATCGTCGGCTATGATCAAAACCTCGCTGGGACCCGCTGGGCTATCGATTCCTATCACACCTTGACCGCTTAAATATACTTTTGCGGCGGTCACAAACTTATTTCCGGGACCGACCACAAATTCGGAAGAAGGAATACTTTCCGTTCCATAAGAAACAGCAGCAATTCCCTGTGCACCTCCCGCCATAACGATTCTATCAGCTCCGGCGATTTTGGCGGCTGCAATCAGACCTTCCGGTAGACCTCCTTTTCTAGGAGGGGTCACAATTTGTATATTTTTTACTCCGGCGAGTTTTGCTGGAATAACTCCCATTAGAATCGTAGATGGGTACAATGCTTTTCCACCTGGAGCATAAACGGAAACAGATTCAACCGGAGTATGTAGGATTCCAAGTTTATTTCCGTGTATTATAATTTCTTTATTTTCTGGAATTTGAATTTTATGAAAGTTACGTATATTTCTTGCTGCTTTTATCAGGGCGGTTTTGAATTTGGGATCGATTTTAGGATTCAGTTTAGAAATTTCCAAAACAAAGGATTTAGGAGGAACAACCTCGTCAAACTTTTGAGTGTATTCTCGAAGTGCAGAGTCTCCTTTATTTTTTACGTCTTCTACGATCGGCTTTACGAGAGCCAACGTGGAACTTAGGTCTTCTCTAGCACGTTTTAAAACAGGATCTAAAATAGAATGATCCTTTAAACCGACTTTCAAAATTTGTATCGCCATCTAAGAAACCAGAATTTCCAAAAGAACGAATCCTGCATCTGAAATTTATTCAAAAAACAATTGCTTATAGAAGGAATTCCTTCAACTTACACACTGCTTATGAAATTTATCTCACTCAACTGTAACGGAATTCGTTCTTCCCTGGAAAAAGGACTGGCTGATTATATTCGGAATATAAAACCGGATTTTATCTGTTTTCAAGAAACAAAGGCAAACCAAGACCAGGTCCCGCCTTCTCTCTGGGAAGAAGGAGGTTATACTCCGATTTTCCACAGCGCCGAAAAAAAAGGATACAGTGGAGTTGCCGTTCTTTATAAAAAACCCCCGGAAAAAATCACAATCGGAATCGGAGACCCGTTTTTTGACAAAGAAGGAAGAAGTATCTATTTAGAATATTCTAACTTCGCGCTTTGGAATTTATACTTTCCCTCCGGAACCACTGGAGATGTACGCCAAGCAGCGAAGATGAAGTTCTTGGATCTATTTCAAAAAGAATCCTCTAAAAGGAGAAAAAAACAACCGAATATCATCGTATGTGGCGACGTAAATATTGCCCACACTCCTCAAGATATTCATGATCCAAAAGGAAATGCAAAGAACAGCGGATTTTTACCCGAAGAAAGAGAATGGTTATCCGGATTTTTAAACAAAGGTTGGGTGGATACATTTCGATATCTACATCCGGACAAACAGGAATATTCTTGGTGGACCTTTCGCGCGGGAGCCAGAGCCAAAAATAAGGGTTGGAGAATCGATTATTTTTTTGTTACAGAAGAACTTAAGAAAAACGTAAAGAGCCATTCTGTCTACAGAGACAAGCCTCTTTCCGATCACGCCCCTCTTGAGTTTGAAATTAAACTTTAGAATTTTATAATTTTAACTTTTTAACACGCCTTTTTATGATTAGATTCTAATATGAGTTCCCACATTCTGAGGTTTTTAGGAAAGTGATTAGGTAAAATCGCCTTTTTTGAAAATTCTAAAATTTTCCATTCTTTAAGATCCAATGGAAATTTAGGTAAGAATTTTTTAACCAATCCAATCGCATCGGATTCAAATAAAAGCACGTTATCTGTCATCCTATTCTGAGATCTGGAACGAACTATTTTCTTTTCGGTGATGGTCCCATGAAGTAATATCGGATCTTTCCAAAAAGGAATTTTAACTTCCAAAGTGGCAGGTTCACCTACGGAATCCAAATTAAAACGTTCTAAATTTAGGCTCATGGAAGTGCCTTCCCAACCGCCAATTTCTGCTGAATAATTTCCGGTTTTACTGTGAACTTCTAAAGGAATACGAACTGATTTTACGGATTCCTTAACTGAATCTTTGAAATCTTCGATTATTTTTTCGAGCATTGTGTACCCACTTTTTAAAGAGAAAAGAATAGAATTCTGTCTCATTAAATTTTCTCATATTTTGTTGTGCGATGCAATAACAAAATATTTTGCTAAATTTCGATTTCGCATCTATTCAAACAATCTGATCCTTTGTTTTTTTCAATTTATCTATGATTTTCGAGTTGATAGGCTTTTTTTGAAATGGTTTCTATTTAAGAAAATGTAGGAACTACTACTTTCAAACAAAAATTCACCATTAACCTTATTATTGTTTCCATATATCTTAGTCGCCAAAAAGAAACGATCCCACTTGTTACTCTTACTGATCTCTATAAAATTGAGTACCGTTACTACTCGGACGTATGAAGATGTACCAGTTATTAACGACCGAATTTGCAAAAAAAATAACAGTACTTAAAAAAATACCGCAAATTCGGGATTTACGGCATTTTAGAGCAAGACCCAAACATTCAAATTTTTGAAACAATCAACCCAAGTATTCTATTTATGTGCCGAGTAGTAATTTTATCACAAAACACTGATTCCATGCAAAATATTAGGTACTTTATTAGAGTTGTTGAAAAATTCCATAGTGGTGTTTAACAAAACTATTTCAATTGCTCGTTTCGATGAAATAGAAACAGATGGAGAATTCATTTTTCAACAACTCTATTATATAGTTATGAGTAATAAGAAATAATTCAAATTCCATCCTAAAAAATTTTTCCTGCTCAGAACTATATAATAGAGTTTCTAAGCTCTGTTTCTGAAAGGGGGCTTCCATTCAAAAGTTATGATACTTTAATATATGGATATGAGTAGTAGTTCCTACATTAGTGATCGATTGATAAGAACAATAATTCTTAAGTTTTGTGAGAGTTCCCACACTTGAATACGACAGTTATAAACTTCTATTTTTTAAATTATGGTAATTCCCATAGATTACTCGAACACATAAAAACAATACTATGATGAGCTTGTTTCAAAAATTAGAATACGAGATCTCTTTCAAAAAAGTCAAAATTCCAGATTAGGCATAATTTGTAAGAATTATTACGTCTTCATAAAATCGGCCATTAATTTTTAGTATGATTCTCATTCGTCTGAGTAGTATATAGTTCCGAATAAAAGAAGAATAGAGTTGTTGAAAAATTCCATAGTGGTGTTTAAAAAAACATTCATATTAAAAAATATACTAATTTTCTAATTTAATAAAACGAAATATCTCTTTTGCAACAAGCTCTGGCGCTTCCAAATGCAAAAAATATCCCGCCTTACCGATTACTTGAAAAGAAACCCTAGAGTAAAATTCTGATTCAAGACCTTTGTAGACAGAAGTGGAAATACATTCGTCCTTTTCTCCAGCAAGTACCAAAGTAGGAACTGAAATTTTATGAAATACCAATTCCCGACTCGAATTCCAAAGAGCTAAATTCCCAGGAGTTAATAAACCCCTATAATAACCAAGAGCGGTGATTAAATTTTCGTGGACCTTTAGATTTTCAAAAACCTCTCTAAAACGTTCTTCGGGAATTTTCCAACCGGGACTCCAATCTTCCCAAAGTCTACGCAAAAGATCATTTTTCAACAATGCAGCTTCCGGAATCCCTGCTCTAATTTGAAAGAATAAAACATACCAACTTCGAACAATTTGAGAAGGATAAACGAATAGATTCTTTAAATACGTAGGAATAGGAGGAACAGAAAGAGAGACTAACGTATCTATCGTTCCAGGAGAAAGATTAGCAAACGCATAAGATGCAATGGCTCCCCAATCGTGACCCAATACCACGGTGGCTTCCGGATTATATCTGGACTTCAAAGATTCTACGATAAATTTTAAATCTCCTGCCAATTCGGCAATACTAACAGTTGTAGAAAAAGGTACGCTGGAACCGGGAGAATATCCTCTCATAAAAGGAGCGATACACGTAAAATCTTTTTTAGAAAAGATCTCCATCAATTCTTTCATAGAACCGGCGTCGTCCGGAAATCCGTGAAAGAAAAAAATAAGCTTTTTTCCATTCCCTAAACTTAGATATTTATATTCTCTTTCTCCATTTTTTAAAAAAGAGGTTTTGATTTCCGACATGAAAACTCCCATTATTACCGAGAACTTACACAATAAATCACCTTGAATTTGTGTACAAAGCTACCGCTTAAAAACGGAATTCTCTACAAATTATGATGTAGTTCTTTCAGTAGTTTTGTTTTTCAAAAAGCATTTTGTGAGGAACTACTTTGAAGTTTTAAAATCTATTGTCAAAATAAATATAAGAATTTCTATAAAATGAATTTTGGATTGGATTTATGAAACGAGAATTTTATATAAAAATTAGCACTTCATTTTTAAGTTTGATAAAAGACAATCTCACTGGAGATAAAACAACTTTCTAAAATCCACAAAACAACAGTCCAACTTTCATGATGATTTTAACTAAAAACGTTTCTTTTTTAAAAGGATCTTTTGTCTTTGGAATCCGATGCCACGTCTCTCTTTTTTAAACGGCGAAAATGTAAACATTCATTCTACTCAATCCATCTTATTTCATTTAGGTGGTATTGCGATCCGAAACTCTTTGCCCGGACTTTCCGTTCGTAAGTTTTTATTAGAACAAAAACCAAAAGGAAGAATTTTACTACTTTCTATCGGAAAAGCCGCAGAAGAAATGGCCAGCGCCGCTTATGAAATACTACAATCTCAGATTTTCGGAGGAATTATTCTCACAAAATACGGATATACTTCGGGAAAAAAATTTCCACCTTTGGAAATTTTAGAAGCGGGACATCCAATTCCAGATACAAATAGCCTACTTGGTGGAAAAAAAATTCTAGAACTCTGTTCCAGTTTACAAAAAGACGATATTGTCTTAATGCTTCTTTCCGGAGGAGGTTCCGCTTTAATGGAAGTTCCCGAACCCGGCCTAAATCTAGAGGATCTAATCGCCTGGAACTCTAAACTCCTTTCCTGCGGGGCAGACATCCAAGAAATCAATTCGGTAAGAACTCTTTTATCCTCACTCAAAGGTGGTGGTTTACTTACAAACATTCTTCCTTCAAAATCGATCACCTTAATTCTATCGGACGTAATCGGAGACGACCTTTCCAAAGTAGCTTCCGGGCCAACGATTCCTTCTGAAATCGATAAAGATTCTATTTTAAGAATATTCAAACAATATGATTTATCTTTAGATCCCAAGCTCGAAGCTGTTCTATACAAAAAAACGGAAGGATCCGTAAAAAGTTCAAATCAGAAAATCAAACCCAAAAACTTTTCAGCAGAACATAAAATCGATCCAAACAAGAATTCCGTCCATTGTATCGGAAATATAACCCAAGCGCTCGAGGCCGTTCAAAGAGAGTGCATAAATTTGAATATTCCGGTTCTTTTACTAACCTCTTCCTTAAATTGCGAAGCAAAGGAAGCAGGTTTCTTTTTAGGAGAAATCGCAAAAGAAAATCTGAAAAATAAAAATTTTTCCCTTTTAATTCTCTGCGGAGGAGAAACCACTGTGACTCACGACGGTTCCGGAAAAGGGGGAAGGAATCAAGAATTAGCACTCTCTTTCTCCAAACAAATCTCCGGTTGCCAAGGAATCACTTTATTCTCTCTCGCAACGGACGGAAGCGACGGTCCTACCGACGCAGCGGGAGCAATCGTAGACGGAAACACTTGGAAAAAAATTTACAAAACCAACGACGCAAATTTGGCTCTCAAAACACATAACTCCTACGAAGTTTTAGATCAAGTCGATTCCCTGGTTTTTACGGGTGTAACTGGAACCAACGTAAATGATATTCAATTTTTATTGATTACTGCGCCTTGAAAATTTTTTCTTACTCAATCATAGGATTTTCGATTTGTTATGTCTTACTCATACCTATCAAATTGAGTATCCATAAATCTTGTGATGAAATATCGGTTAACGATAGTCCAGTATAATTCAACACAAAAGCGATTGAAGCTCAGCAAAACACTCTTTCAAAGTTTAACCGGTAAATCCATGATTTGTAAGAGTTCCCACTGATTAAGCATTAGAGTTGTTGAAAAATTAATTCTTGATCTGTTTGTATTGGATTGAAATGGACAATTGAAGCAATTTTACGAATCTTCACCATGGAATTTTTCAACAACTCTATTACAAATTCTTAAATATTTATTATTTTATGGAAACGATCGCAGTTTTGTGAATCACCACTTTCAATAACTTTAATTGAATAAAAGAAGTCAGTCGTTTTGAGGATAAAATCGAAGACAGTTTCTTCCTTCCTCTTTTGCCAAATAGAGCGCCTTGTCGGCACGTTCGATTAACTCGGAAATGGAATTTTCAGGACTTGGACTTAAGGTAGCCATACCTATACTGACAGTTACAATTGAAGCGGTCTTAGACGCGGCATGTGGTATTGCTAAATTCTCTACATTTTCCAAAATGTTTCGACTCACAACAACCGCATTCGACTCAGTTGTTTCGGGTAGTACAACCGCAAACTCTTCTCCGCCGTATCTAGCCGCCACATCTCCCGCTCTTCTTGCACAATCTCGAATCGCAGAAGCCACCCGCTTCAGACATTGATCACCACCTTGATGACCATACGTATCATTATAAAGTTTAAAATGATCTATGTCCAACATAATAAGAGCAATACCAGCTCCAGTTCTCCAGCAACGTTTCCATTCCGTAGATAAAATCTCATCAAAGTATCTACGATTGTAAAGTCCGGTCAGAGAATCCGTCCTGGAAATGGCGACTAAATAGGCATTCACTTCTTGAAGTTGGTCGGTCAATTTTTCCAACTCCTTTTCTCTTTCCTTTCTTCGAGTCATTTCTTCAAAAAGCCGAAGTGCAGAACGAACCCTCGCCAAAAGTTCGATCGCGTCGAATGGTTTTACTACGTAATCGATTGCACCGGAATCAAACGCTTTTTGCAAAACGTCCGATTCTTTCAGAGCCGTGATCATAATAACAGGAATATCTTTCAATTCTTCCTTTTCACGGATCAATTTGAGAATTTCAAGTCCTGTAATTCCTGGAAGTAAAATGTCCAAAAGAATCAAAGAACATTCTTTTTGAGGAGGTTCTTGGTTTTTTAAATTCAACCAACCGATGACCTCTTCGGGGGACTGGCTTGTATAAGTATTTTTGTATCCCGACTTTCTCAGGATACCCTGCATCAACATACAGTTCTCCTGTGCATCGTCTAAAATAAGAATGGAATCCATTTCAAATTTTCTCCTCGGTTTTTACAACGGACAGCAAACTAAGAAAGGAATACAAATGTCACTTTAATATCAAACGATTTTTTAAAAACTTCTTGCCCTATCTTTTGATTTCTTAAGTCTAAGAGACAAGATGAAGGCAAAACGTTGCGCAGCTTTTTTAGGAATGATCAGTTTGACTTCTGCTCTGATTTGTTTTACTGTAATGCTTTCCGGAAACACTTGCCCCGCATTCACCCAGACAATTAAAACCAACTGTCACCCATCCGAAAAATCGGATGACCAAACCTCTTCTACTTGTTCTTCCTGCAATTTACTTTTTTCTGCGGAACATTCTAAAACTCCAGAATTGTACAGAAACTATTTATCCGTTCTTACAATTTTTCAGAACCCTTCTCATTTTGCATCTTTGATTTTTCATTTTCCAAAAACGGGGAAAGATCAAAATTCAAATCTAAACGCGCAAAAGTTCGTCATTCAATCCATTTCTTCCATCAGACTATTGATCTGATACCAACTCCCTTTTAAAATTATTTTACAACTTTAAAATTAAGGAATATTATATGTTAACTAGAAAAGAATTACTCACACAATCCGCGGCTCTAATTGCATTTGCATCCGGAGCAGATTTACTTTTGGCAAAAGGATCCGATTCTAAATCCTTAAAAAAAACCGAAAAAAAATCGTATCAAAAGATAGATAAAAAAATTTTAGAGGCAGCAACTAAATGTGCGTTAAACTCCGAAATTTGTCTTTTCCATTGCGAAGAAAATCTATCAACGGGAGATACGATGCTCGCAGACTGTCTCAAAGCGGTAAAAGATACTTTGGCTCTTTGTAAAACGTTCGTAAGTTTAGGGTCTTCTCAGTCTACTTTTGCAAAAGAAATAGCCGCAATTTGTATCAGAGCCTGCGAAGTTTGCGAAAAGGAATGTAGAGTTCACGAATCTCATCATGAGGTCTGCAAAAACTGCGCGGACAGTTGTCAAGAATGTATCTCGGAACTGAAAAAAATAGCATAAACAGGAAAAACAGAATGAAACAGAAAATTATAATATTCTACTTTATTGGATTTATTTTGGTAGGTTTTTCGGAGGCAAAATCAATCCTTCCCACAAGACCCGCAATTTTGTCCGAGTTAAATCGGATCCACCAATCTTTTTTTAACGGGGAAGAAGTAATCGTGGAACCGCTGATCGCGTCCTTACAACAGGAAACGGCTAGAGATTCTTCTCTTTCGCCTGCTCTCAAAGCAGCGAAAAAACTCAAAAACGCATCGGACGAAAAAACCAAACTAGAAGCTTATTCCGAACTTTCAGAAACGCTCAAGGAGTATATTCAAAAAGATGAATCTACCGGATTTCACGTATTTTATTGCCCTATGGTAAAAAAGAAATGGATCGCTTCCGGAGATAAAGTTCAAAATCCCTATGATCCAACTATGAAAAGTTGCGGAAAAAAAATATAAACGAACCGTTTTTAAAACAACTTTTAGATCCCGCGATCTCAATTGAGATCCGGGGTCTAAATTTTAAAACAAACCACTAACAAAACTCAGCAGAATAATCTAATATTTTGCACTGAAACAGAACTTTAAGATAAAAGTTCATGGTATTCAATTCTATCAAGATTAGAAAATTTCTATAAAAAGCTTTTTCATTTTTGTAAAGGTCGCAAAACGGCGATTTTATGCAAAAATTGGATTGGAAGATTATTCTTTTTGCATTTCCTAGAAATTCATTATTCAGAACCAAATAAAAAACGCGAACAGGGCAAAAGAATTTTCTAAAAGAATAGTTTTAAAGATTTAACGGTAAAATCTAAATTTGTAATAGTTCCTACATTTTAAAGATTTAACGGTAAAATCTAAATTTGTAATAGTTCCTACATTTTAAAGATTTAACGGTAAAATCTAAATTTGTAATAGTTCCTACATTTTAAGAATTGATCTGTAAAGTTCAAATCTCAACTTTTTTCAGAAAAATAAATTCATTGCACCGAATTCACGTTAATAAAGAACCCAATTCAATACATCCAACGAAAGAGAATCAGGGCGAATCCGGCGTTGCCGGACCGCGCTTTCAGCTCCAGTCGATAAATTGTATGAAAAAAACGTAATTCTATATTTCTCCTTTAGTTACAATTTAATCGACTCCGCCTCAATCGCTTTCGCGTTAAATTCCATTGAACTTAGGTAAAACAGTATTTTATAATAAACATTTAGATACTCAATTAGATAAAGGTTCAATGGTCCCTGTCTGTTGATCGGATAAAATAGGACTTACTACTCGGATACATAAAAAGAATACTATGCTGCGGTTGTTTCAAAACTTAGAATGTAAGATCCTTTGAAAAAAGGTAATGATTCTAGGTTTGGTCCAATTTCGTGAGAACTTCTATATCTTTAAAAAAATTACCTGTTAACTTTTAATACGATTTTCATACGTTCGGGTAATAATAGATGTAAAACTCTTACAAATTGATAACCATTCCGGAATTTATAGCTTTTTTTCAACAGCTCCTTTTTGTTCCGGAAATCGGATTTCAAATTTAGTTCCCGGATCCAAAATCTCAAGATGTAATTTACCCTGGATTTGTTTCGTGAGAATATTAACAAGTTGTAATCCAAGAGTTTCATGATTTTTATTTATCATCTCTTTCGGAATTCCCTTTCCATTATCTTCAATGGTTACGATCGTACTACCCAATTCGCAACGAGCGATAATTTTTAAAAGCCCTTCATAACCATCTGGGAACGCGTATTTGATGGCATTTGTGACCAGTTCACAAACGATGAGTCCAAGTGAAATTGCAATGTTCATGCTTAAGACCAAACCTTGGGCTTCTACCAAATGTTTAATTTTTAAACCTACCCCATATAAATTCCAAAGATTTTCTAAAAGCATATTCAAATAACTATGAAAATCCACATGAGAAAGATCGTTGGATTTATAAAGTTCGTTATGAACCAAGGACATAGAAAAAACTCTGCTCTCCGTATCCTTTAATAAATTATAAAGTTCTTTTGCAGTGAGATTCCTAGACATGGCGTTGTCCGCCTGTAGATTTAAAAGAGAAATCATGATCTGCATGTTGTTTTTGACTCTATGATGAATTTCCTGAATCAAAGCGTCTTTTTCCGCAAGAGTAGCAAGAATCGATTCTTTATTTCGAACCATCTCGGTAATATCCGTGACGACCGCCAAATCTAAAATTTGATTCTGATAACGAAACTTATAAACAGTAGTATCCGCGATCAATTTTTCTCCGTCCTTTTTTTTGTGAACAAAAGAGGAAGCTTGATTGGCTCCGAATTGAAAGAAAATAATTTCCTGTTTTACTTTATCGAAATCAGACAGTTCAAAAATCTGTAGAATCGACTTACCAATCAAATCCTTCTCTTCGTAACCGTATTTTTCAAGAACGGCTCGATTGATTTCTAAAATTTTCAAAGAGTCGTGTTCAAATAAAAAAGCCGGATGAGGATTGTATTGAAAAAACAAACGATACCTTTCTTCGTTTTCTTGTTCAAAAACGTTTTTCTTTTCAAGTTCCAAAGCTAAACGATTTCTTTCGTAAGCAAAAACGAGAGAACGACTTAAGGAATAAGAGTCGAACTTACCCTTATAAACGTAATCCTGTGCTCCTATCTGAAGAGCATTTACAGTAATCTCTTTGTCTTCCGCTCCGCTACAAATGATCACAGGAATTTGAGGAAACCTTCTTTTAATTTCGGATAACGCTTCCAAACCGGCCCGATCTGGAAGAGAAAGATCCAACATCACTAAATCGGGACTTTCATTGGTGATGAGACTAAGCCCGGCGGAGAAATCGGCGCTACGACTGATCTGAAAAGAAGGACTTTGAGATTCACCCAGATATTCCTGAATCAATCTGTAATCCGCGTTTGAATCCTCGATCAAAAGAACTGAAAAAGTATCTTTAAACATAAGAATGAAACTCTCTACATATTCATCGTTCTAAAATAAATTCTCGTGGTAAACGTATGATGACACCGAAACCGGAAGTACGATCGGTTTCTATTTCCAGATTGCCTCCGTGAAGTTCCGCAATCCTTTTACAAAAAAAAAGTCCCGTTCCAGACCCAGAAAGTTCTTCCGATGAATGAAACGTTCTAAACAAATCTATGAAATAATTTTTTTCCAAATAATGAACACCTATCCCATTATCTATAACTTGAATTAGGTGAAACTGAGATTTAGAGTCGCAGGAAATACAAACTTTACACGCCGCGTTTTTATTTCTAAATCGAATAGAATTTGAAATTAGGTTTAAAAAAAGTTCTTTGAGAAGAGACTTACTTCCTAAAATATCCGGAAATTCCCCTTGAACCTCAACGTGTAGACTGGTATTTATTAGATTTTCATGAAGAACTGTAATACTTTCCTCTAAAATTTTTTGAAGAGAAACTGTTTTAAATACATTTCTTTCCTTTTCGATTTTTAAAAATAAAAGCAAACCGTTAATCCGCTCCCAAAGACGTTGGGAGGATTGGATACTAAACTGTAAAAACTCTTTGCCTTTTTCATTTAGAGAGTTTGAATATTTTTCGTATAAAAGATTTAAAAAAGTATTCTGATTTCGTATCGGTTCTTGCAAATCATGATACATCCTGGAAACAATAGCCGCAATTTCCATTTCCTTTGTTTTAATTTTTAAGTCTGAAATTTCTAAAAAAAGAAATTCACTTTCCTCGAATTTTTGTTTAGTCATAGAACCTTGAAAATCTACTTTTTCTCTAAAAGAATTCAAAAGTTGTTCTTCAAAAAAGATCGTTCGGTTAAATTCACAATTTCTAAATCTTTCTAATAAAGATGAATTTTGAAAGGAGAGTATTTGATCTAATCTTTGGTTTATTAACTCTTGAGCTCGAGAAGCAAAGCAAACTTTTACAAAAGAAGAATTGCAATTTATAATACGCAAATCACTATTTAAAATGGCGATTGGAGCCCTTAAATGAGACAAAATTTGGCATTCAATCATTTCCAATGATCCTTAGTATACCTTGAAAAAGTCTCATATAAGATTCTCAAAAACGAACTCTTTAAATTTCAGTAGAATAAATGCTAATCTAGATTTTTTGACCTACTTTTATTATCGTAAAAAAAGTAATTATCTCAATAAAAATGTCAATCCTGGTTGTTATTTTTTTACGAATTTCAGAATATTCTTTTTTTCGAATTTATATTCCTTTAATTTTCCCGATTCCAAAATAGCTCATTTACTTTCAATTTTCAGCAAATGTTTTGTCCCATTTCATGTGTTTT
The DNA here is from genome assembly GCF_000243695.2 of Leptospira kirschneri serovar Cynopteri str. 3522 CT. Classification (NCBI taxonomy): domain Bacteria; kingdom Pseudomonadati; phylum Spirochaetota; class Leptospiria; order Leptospirales; family Leptospiraceae; genus Leptospira; species Leptospira kirschneri. The sequence continues at coordinate 100,075 of NZ_AHMN02000008.1, forward strand.
CGAACAAATCATAACAAAACAAGACGTTTGAATTTCAAAAATTATTACGTATCCTAATTTATCTTAGCATTTATTCAGAGTTATATAATCAAATATCCAATTTTTGGCGTTAAAACAGTGTTTTGCGATCAACATTAGGATACTCAATTTCGAGTCTGCCCTTGAAGAATCTAAAACGCGATTCATAAAGAGAGTTTTGCTGAGCTTTAGGGAACAAGACTCTTTAGTTTTAGAAAAATGTGGGAACTCATACATTGGATTGAAGATTCAAAATTGATTTATTCAAAATTTTAAGACAGATTCTTTATAGAAATTAATAATATAAATTTATTCTAATTTTTTATAAAAAAGGAATCTCTATACTATAAAAACTTATGAAACGAATATCAAAAAGAAACATGGATTTTTACGAAAATGTAGTATATCCTACAATTTATGCACCATTCATTCCGGAATCTATATTTTTTTGAAGTAGTTCCTACATTTTAGCTTTTGAGTTCAAGATTTGATTCTATTCTCCTTTGTAGTAATATAAGAATCTTTTTATTTAACATGAATAATACGAAAGAGATCAATGCTAGGAAACTTTAGTAAAACGCTCTCTATCATAACCAACCTACAAGTATTTGGATTTCAATATAAATCTGTCGGAATTACGACAAATCCTCTGTAAAACTTACACCTCCAACGCGAATCCATAAGGAGCATTGCATGAGTTTTCTCTAATTTTGGGTGGCAACTCAATGAATTGCTTCCCATGGGTCGCAATTCAGGTGGGAAAATTTGAAAGATTTTTCTTTATCAGAAAAACATACTTTTTGCAAGTAAAAAGACTCATTCTTGTCGGAACACTTGAAAAATATGCGTTTTGCTGAGTTCTTTAACGCGACCCTTAGGAGAGAGCGTTCAGCTGAGTTCAATTTTGATTCTAAAATCCTATTCAACTTGTGGGGTTGGTTATGTTTCTCTCAAACTAAAGCCGTCTCACTCCCGATGGATCGTTCGACAGGTCGCGTTTGAAATTCATGTTAAAATAGATTTTTAATTTTTGCAATGGCTGCAAAGCGGCGATTTCATGCAGAAATTAGATTTTATACAGATTTCATTATCACTGATCAATCTAATGTAAACAATTTCATTTTTATAAAACTCAATTTTTCCGTGAAAATGTGGGAACTCATACGAACTCCCAACTACAAAAAATAAATGTTTAAAAATTCGTAATGTTACTTAATTTGTAAGAACTATCACAAATCTAAATTTTACAGATAAATTTTGAAAATGTAGGAACTCATACAATTTTAAAAACAGAAATGTCTATTATCAAGCGACGGGGCTACTTTTATAGATATTCTTTCAAATTTTCTTATCACTGATCTTTATAGAATAAGTAGTACCATGAATTTTGAGACAAAATTCTAAGACACTCTTATTCTATAATTCTAAGCAACACTCTAGAATCCTTCAAGGAAAGATTCAGTGGAAATGTAAGTTTAAGGAGAAACCGTAATTGTTTCTATAATCACCGACTTTGTAGGTTTATCTTGAAATCCTGTTTCCGTTTCTGAAATCGTTTCTACTATATCTATTCCTTCTGTAACCCTTCCAAAGACAGCATGTTTATTATCTAAGTAAAAATTATCTCTTACATTGATAAAAAACTGAGATCCGCCCGTATTCGGTCCTGCATTTGCCATCGAAAGAGTAAATTTTTCGTTCTTCAGATCCTTATGAAACTCGTCTTGGATTTTATAACCAGGTCCACCGGTCCCATTTCCAATGGGACAACCTCCCTGAATCATAAAATTTTTAATAACTCGATGGAATGTAAGTCCATTGTAAAATCCATCTTTGGCCAATTTGATAAAATTACCCGCAGTAATAGGAGCCTTTTCCTCATCCAAATAAACCGAAAAGTTTCCAAAATTTGTTTTAAATATCGCAGTCGACATTCTATTCTTCTTTAACTCCTCTATTTTAAGAATTTATTTCCACTTTCCGATACTAGAGTACGATAGAAAGCGATTTCTTACGAAAAACGAACAAAAACGCTGGAATTAAGTAATTATACTATTTTAAAGGAATTCCGAAAACAAAATAGAATGTTCTTCTCGAAGGAAATATTTTTTTTTGGATCTTAAGAGTCTTTATTTATGTTAGAAATTCATCGTCGTTATCTTCCCTTTGGAACTTCTGGAGCTCTCATTTTTATTTCCGACTCTCTTCCAAAGGACCTTTCCGAAGAAATCTCCAAAAAAGAAATCGGAACGATTTGTTTTGTCTCTAGTCAGGTCGATTCCAATATACTTGATTCAATTCCTACTTCTGTAAACGTTCTTTCCTTACTCATACCACCTGGCCCAGAAACAAATGACTCTGTTTACAGTTCCTTTTTACAAATTCAAAAATTCTTAAAAAGAGGAAATATATTATTTTTAATCTCACCCGATTGTGAAACTAGATTTCCTTTACTACTTTCTAAACTTTTATTAGCGAGTTCCCCTTCTCTAAGTGACTCAGAATTACAAAATCAAATTTCTCATTTAGGATATTCTTATTCAGAACCAGACCAAGCCTCATTTCGAAAATATATTTCTAGACACAAATCCGCTCATTCTATTCCAGAAATTCCACCCGGTGAATTTTCCGTATCGGTTCATATCGCTCAGGAAAGTAAACGTCCTTCCACTTTGAAATATAAAATTAAATACGAACCAGGAGCAGAAAACTTAACCCAAATCAAAGCGGTTCCCTATTCAGAAGAAGAAAACAAAAAATCCATCTCTTCCTTTCAATCTTTTCCTATCGACGCAATCGAAATCGATCATTTAGAAGATACTCAAAAACTAAAAGAATTTTCAGTTTCAGGAGAATCACAAGAACCAACAACTACCTTAAACGAAAATTCTTCGGAATTAAATCATGTATCCTTACCTTCCGAATCTAAATCGGAACTTTCTACGCCACAAATAGAAAACCCACAAACTTCTGAAAACGTTTTAACACACCAAATCGAATCGACTCAAATTGAAAATAAACCTACAGACGAAATTCAATTAAAATCACAAACGGAATCGATTTCAAATACAGAACCTACTTCTTCTAAAATAAATAAAGACACATTAGACGAAACAAAAACGAATTCACTCTCGTCTACAAACACTCAAGAACTTTCTACTTCTCAAGTAAAATCAAAGTTTCCGCTTCAGATCAAATTGATGGCGGTTATTTCCATTTTGATGACGTTTACGGTTTCCACGATCATTTTCTTTGCATCTTCTGCCTTTCGAGACGATTCCGAAGTCAGGGTTCTTCAAAACAATTTAAATTTAGTGAATATTCTAGGACTAAAAATTAAAACCGACATCAAAGAAATTCTCACTAATGGCAAACAAATGGTAGGAGCTTTAGTTCAAGGAAAACAGGGAATTTCATTTGCAGATATTTTCTTTCAAAACGATCCCGACTTTATCTATGCAGGTCTCTTCCAAATGGAAGGCAACATTCCGACCATGGTCAATGAGTTCTTTAACGAACCTTATTTAAGCGAACTCAAAGTCTCTCCGAAAGAAATTTCAGATCTTGTGGGAAACAGACCGGGACTTATTCAAAAATCAGTTCTTACCGGCGGAAGAATGGAAAATCTAAGCGCTGAGTTTAAAGAACCCATTCTCGCCATTGCAATTCCTTCTTCCGGTTCCAATTCTAAGGTTTTAGTTTTAGTTCTTCGATTGGAGAAATTTCTAAACGCATTCCAAAAACAAGATATTTCCGAAATCTTTCTGGTCAACGGAGAAGGAGATCTGATCGCTCATTCAGATCCTAAACTTCTACAATCGAATACAAATTTTATGAATCTTCCGATCGTGGAATCCATGGTCAAAAGTTCCGAAAATACCAAACAAATCGAATACAAAGATAAGGATGGTAACGCCTGGTTTGGTTCTTATCAAAAATTGGGCTTTGGGGGAGCCGCGGTAGTTTCCATCGTTCCAGAAAACAAAGCTTTTGAAGCAGTCTATAAGATTCAAAAAACGAATCTTCTAATCATGGGAATCGCTCTGTGTTTAGCACTCATCATAGTATTCTTTTTTGCAAAAACGATCACCAAACCGGTGTTAAATTTATTACGCGCCACAACTGAAATTGCACAAGGTAATTTTAAAATTAAAATTAGTTCCATCACAAACGATGAAGTAGGTCTTCTTACGGATTACTTTGTGGACATGAGCAAAGGTTTGGAAGAGAGGGAAAAAGTAAAGGACGCTTTAGGAAGATTTGTGAACAAAGAAATCGCCGAAATGGTATTAAAACACGAACTCACTCTCGGAGGAGAAAGAAAGATGTGCGCCATTTTCTTTTCCGATATTCGAAGTTTTACTTCCATTTCCGAAAAACTACAGCCGGAAGAAGTTGTAGAATTTCTAAACGAGTACATGACCGAAATGGTCCATTGCGTCAATGAAACTCACGGGATCGTCGACAAGTTTATCGGAGACGCAATCATGGCGACTTGGGGAGCCGCTAAAACTTCCGATAGAGACGCCGAAAACGCGGTTAATGGAGCTTTGATGATGAGAGAAGCGCTCATAAAATTCAACCGGGGTAGAGGTGGTGAAAAAAAACCGATCATCAAAATCGGTTGTGGTCTTAATTTCGGTCCGGTCATCGCCGGACAAATCGGCTCCGAACAAAGATTGGAATATACAGTGATCGGAGACGCTGTAAATCTCGCGTCCAGAGTAGAAGCTCTGAACAAACCCTTTGGAACAGACATTTTGATCACACAAGAACTTTTAGATCACGTCTCAGAAATCTTCAACGTAGAAAAGATGCAATCGATCAAAGTAAAAGGAAAAGAAGAACCGCAAGTGATCTACGCGGTTTTGGGTAGAAAAGACGATCCAAACTGTCCTAAAAATTTAGAAGAACTGAGAGAAAGAATAGGAATCGTTTGGGAACCACCTAAAAAAGATTCCGATTCCGAAAAAGAAGTTAAGTATGAAATACTTGACTGAAGAAAAATACGTAGTCACTGTTCTCACGGGACTCATTTTACTTTTTAGTATATTATTATACCTTCATATAACTTCCGGACATAAAAAAGGTAGTAATCCAGAAATCGGAAAAATCATTTTTAAAAACAGAAAAGCTCAGAGAAAATACGATTCCGAAGTTCTTTGGGAAGAGATCGAAACCGAAATGAAAGTCAGAAACAGGGATACTGTCCGAACGGACGACGGAGCCGAGGCCGTTTTGGTTCTAAACGATGGAACTGAAATCAAACTCGATCAGAAAAGTATGATTTTTTTAGACTTTTCGGATAAAAATCTATCGATCGACTTTGCATACGGTTCCGTTTCCGCAAATAAAGATAGTGGTACCGAACTTCAGATTAAAAGCGGTGAAACCACCGTGGAAGTTGGAAAAGGAGATCTGAAACTTTCCAAAACAGAAGATCAAGCTCTAAATCTTGAAGTTTCCAAAGGAAACGCAAAAGTCAAATCCGGAAATCAAGAGTCAAACGTAAGTAACAACCAAGCGATCGAACTTAAAAACGGTAAGTCCGAAATTCGTTCTTTATCAATTTCCCTAAACTCTCCCACAGAAAGAAAGTTTTTTCAAACTTCTTCTAACTCGTTCCCGATTTCTTTTAGCTGGAACAAAGCGGAAAGTGCAAAGGAATATACATTAGAAATTTCGAATCATCCTAGCTTTTCCAAAAACGTGATCCGTACTAAATCAAACGGAACTTCTTTAAATAGATCTTTGGAAAAAGGAACACACTACTGGAGAGTTACCGCAATCAATCCGGGAACCGGAAAGTCGGAATTCAGTGAAACCCGTTCTTTTATTATATTAGGAGAATTGAAATCTTCTCTTTTTACTCCTGCAAAATCGGAGGAGTTCAAATTCACATCCAACGTTCCAAGTATAGTTTTTCAATGGACGCCAGTGGATTTTACGAATAACTATATTTTTGAATTAGCCAAAGATAAAGAATTTAAGGAAATTCTAATTAACCAAGAAATTCAAGGAACTCTTTATCGTTGGGACAAAACAAAGGAAGGAAAGTATTTTGCAAGAGTCATTCCAAAACCTTCCTTAACCGATTTAAAAGCAATTCCATCCGATTCAGTTTCGTTTAACGTAAGAAAGTTGGAAAAACCGGAGCCCCCCGTTTTGAAAAAACCTTCCGATCAGGAAGAAATTTCTCTTCGAAAATTTTCCAAAGAAGGAAACTTATTCGTATGGTCGGGTTCGGCGGACTTTTCGGAATACACACTTGAAATCGCAAACGACTCTGAATTCAAAAACATTCTATTTAATAAAAAAACCAATTCTTCTTCTTTAATCTCTTCTCCGATCTCGAACGCAGGCACTTATTTCTGGAGAGTCAAAGGAACACTCAAAGAAGGAGACCCTATTTTTACAACTGTAAGACAATTTAAAGTCCAATCCTTAGAAAATTTAGAGCTTTTATTTCCAGCAAACGAACAAGAATTGGGACATCCGGCCAACCATAAATTGACATTCCGCTGGCAGAGACCTGAACCTTCAGGAGTATATAAATTAGAGGTTTCTAAAAATTCAGAATTTTCGGGAGAAGTAATTCGTGAAAATTTTCGCTCTTCATTCGGAACCGTTTCTATTCCTTCCGTAGGAGAATATTTTTGGAGGGTGTCTCTTTTAGGTTCCAGCGGCGAAAATTTAATATCGAGTAAAACCCAAAAGTTCAAAACTTCGGACAGTACTCCTTTCTTGAGTCAAAGTAGTCCTGCAACCGAAGAAACCATCGACATTTCCAATCGGGAAAGTATCGATTTCCGTTGGGAAACGGAAGGAAATACGGAGTCTGTAATCTTGGAAATTTTAGAAAAAAAAGCGGGAAAAAACAAATCGATTCTTAAAAAAGAAATCAAAGGAGACTCTTACTCGCTTAAAGATTTTGGAATATTAGAAGAAGGTAAATTTATTTGGAGACTCTCCGCCAAATACAAAGACAAAACAGGAATTCAAAAATTTACGATTCCGGTTTCTAGAAATTTCGAAATTAAATTGAACAAAACGATCCGACCTCCGGAAGTTCTTTCGCCAAAGGAAATTTATGTGGAATAAAATTCTTTTATCTTTCATACTATTTTTGATTTCTTTTTCTATTTTTGGAGAAGACTACTTAGAATGGAAACCGGTTCCTGAAGCGGGAGGTTACTTGGTTGAAATCAAGGATTCCGGCGGAAGAATCACCAGAGAAAAAACGAAGTCTACTCGTTTCGAAGTGAATTTACCTCCTGGAGTCTACGAACATAGGATTGGTGTTCTCAATAAATTTGGAAGAGTTTCCGTGTTTACCGATTGGATTTCTTTTGAAGTAATCCTTTCCAGAGCTCCTTTTATCAATCCGGATTCTAACGCTAAACTTTTAAAAGAAAAATTAGGATCTCACTTAACCGTCAAAGGTGATAACTTCACGGAAGCGATGAACGTTACTCTCCTTTTGCCTTCGGGTGAAACAATCAAACCGGACTTCGAATTCGTTAATTCTAAAGAAATCAAACTCAAAATAGAGAATCTAAATCTCAAAAACGGAAGTTATACACTTTCTCTGGAAAATCCTAGAAATAAAAAAACAGCTAAAAAAGGTTTTTTGATCCTTGCAGATTCCGAGGAAGAACTTGCGCAAATCACTAAACGAAGTGAACAGGAAAATCAAGTCACATCTCCGGGAATTCAATGGGGTCCCGCAATTCAATCTTCGGTTTTGCCCGGTTGGGGACAATACAACCAAGATAAAAAATACAAACGTTGGATTTTTCCAATTTTAATTTTAGGAGCAATCGCTTTTTCTGCAGAACGTTTTTCGGCATACAATTCTAGTTTATCAGCTTTGAATCAAAGTAAAACCTTAAACCAAACTTTCTTTTTGATGAACGACCCTACTCTTACTTCCTTGGCGGCTTATAATTATATACAAGGACAATCCGATTATTCAAATTCATCTTCTCTTTACAATCAGCTCAACGTTTCTTTGGAGATCATAGCAGTATTATATTTACTAAACATACTGGACGCCGCTTTAGTTGGGTCCACAAATTCCGAATCATCTACTTCCGAAGGAAAAGTAATTCCATTTTTTAAGACAAGACGATTAGAGTCCATCCAAGCGGAACGTCCTTCCGGAAACTTTTTTCCAAATTCATTTGAATTCGGTATAAAAATTTTTCTATAATTTCAGTAAAACAAAATATTCTAATTTAATGTGAGTAAAACAAAAAAGATCGCTCTATAAAAATCCGATTTTTCGATAAAAAATAAATATGGAACTCCCACCGACTGGAGTCACAAAAAATGGATGTTTAAAAATCTGTAATCTGCAAAACTCCACACAAATTTATATTCCAACGTGAGTTTGTGGGGAAATCCATGATTTACACCAACTTAAAAAAATTGGGATCTGAACTTTACAGATCAATTCCTAAAATGTGGGAATTATAGCAAATCAAGATTTTAGAAATAAATTCTTAAATTGTAGGAACTCATACTTTTAGAAAATTCTTTCTTACGCCCTGCTCACGTCAAATTAAACTAGATTTTGAAGCTCTTCCCAACGATTCAATTTTAAAGATAAGACAGAATGAATCTCCGTTAGACGATTTCCAACGTTGGCTAACTCTTCCGGTTTTGTGGTTCCGGATTGCAAAATATCCGTAAGACTACGTTCTTCTTTTTCCAACAATGAAATTTCGGACTCCAAAACTTCTAATTCCTTTTTCTGTTGAAAACTCATCCCCTTTTTATTTTTAGTAGAATCAGCTTCTTTAGGTTTAATCTCCAATTCTTTTTTTTCTTTTTGCTTATTTAGATAATTAGTATATTCTAAATATTCGGAATAGTTTCCTGGAAATTTTTCTACAACTCCCTCTCCCTGAAAAGTAAAAAGATAATCCACGGTTCGGTCCATAAAATATCGATCATGAGAAACCACCAATACACAACCATCAAACTCCGCTAAAAATTCCTCTAAAACGGAAAGTGTTCTAATGTCCAAATCGTTCGTTGGCTCGTCCAAAATCAAAAAGTTAGGATTAGTCATCAGAATCGAAACGAGATAGAGTCTTCTTTTTTCTCCGCCGGATAAATTTTTAATATAACTACCTTGTAATCTAGTATCAAAAAGGAAGAGTTCCAACATATCAGCAGCGCTTAAAACTCGATCGTCGTTCATTTTAATCGACACCCCGCATTCCTTTTTGATATATTCGATCACCCTCATATCGCCCGAAAGTTCCTTGGAAACCTGATCAAAATAACCGAAATTCGTATTCATTCCCACACTTACGTCTCCGGAATCAGGTTTTTCCCGACCTACGATTATATCCAGAAGTGTAGACTTTCCTATTCCGTTCGGTCCTACGACTCCGATCCGTTCCCCGTTCTTAAATGTATAAGAAAAACCGTATATAATTGGTTTATGATATGATTTTCTAAGATTTTTCAGTTCTAAAATCTTTTTTCCGAGTTTTTTACCGGAAACTGAAAAATCCAAAACGATTTCCTTTCCTGCCTTTTTGCGACTCAACACTTCGAGAGCTCGATCAGTTCTGCCTTTTTGTTTGGTTCCTCTCGCTTTGGGTTGTCTGCGAAGCCATTCTAATTCCTTTTTAAGAAACTGTTTTTCTTTCTGTTCCGTTTTTTCACGGATCACTTCGGCCTCTGCTTTTTTTTCCAAATAAAATCCAAAATTCCCCGGAAACGAATTTAGATTTCCACTTTCCAATTCCAAGATACGATCCGTTACTTCTTCCAAAAAATAACGATCATGAGTGACCAGTAGAATCGCTTTTTTAGTCTCAACCAAATAATCTTGAAGCCAAAGAATCGTTTCCACGTCCAGATGATTGGTCGGTTCGTCTAACACTAGAAGATTGGATTCTTCGATCAGAGTCTGAACCAAAACAACTTTTTTAAACATTCCACCAGACAAAGAACCCATCTTTACATTCAGATCTAGAATCTCTAATTCTTTTAAAATGGACCGAAACCAAGACTCCAGTTCCCAAGCTCCGAGTCTGTCCATTTCCTGCATCAAACGATTGTATTCTTTTTCAATTTCCGAATCGCCCAAGTCTAAACGTCCACAAATTGATTCGTAAGAACGAATCGTTTTCAAAATGGGACTTTGACTGGAAAAAATATGTTCTATGATAGTATGATTTGGATCGAAGGAGGGTGACTGAGACAAAACCGCAATCTTTAGAATTTTATTCCTTAAGATCTGTCCACTGTCAGGAACTTCCATTCCTGCAAGCATTTTTAAAAGGGTAGTCTTACCGGAACCGTTAATTCCTAAAATTCCTATTTTTTCCCCTTCGTTAATTCCAAAACTGATTTGATTGAGTAATACCTTAGAACCTATCTCTTTGGAAATCTTATCGACGGAAATTAAATTCATAAGATGGATACTTCAAGTTTCAAAGTATAAGGACAAGTGTTTTTAACTTTTGAATATAATTTGAAACTTGGTTCCTTTTTCCTTTCCAGGAGGAAGAAGAATGAACTTACCTCTCAATTGTCTTGCAAGAATTCCCACAAGTTTTAAACCCAAGGATTCAGATTTATCTAAATCGAATTCTTCTGGCATACCAATTCCGTTATCTTCAACTTCTAATATAGATTCCAGCACGTCCAATCTAAGATGTACCGAAATCGTTCCATCCTTTCCGTCAGAAAAAGCGTATTTTAAAGAATTGGTAGCGAGTTCATTGACGATCAATCCCAATGGAATCGCGGTTTCGATAGAAACAAAATTCGGTTTGGAAGAAATTTTGAACTCCACTTTTTTTTCTTTTCCAAAAGAATGAAGAAGGCTGACCAGAAGAGTACTTAGATAATCATAAAAATCTATTTTTGTAATATTCTCGGATTGATATAATTCTTTATGGATCAAAGCCATAGATTGAATTCTACGTTCACATTCCTTAAGAATATGAGAAATCCTTTCGTTTCCGTAGTGTTCTGATTGTAAACTCAAAAGACTAGTCACCACTTGTAGATTGTTCTTTACCCTGTGATGAATTTCTTTTAACATCACTTCTTTTTCTTCTAAAGTTTTTTTCAGTTTTTCTTCATCGTGTTTTCTTTCTGTAATGTCCCGAATGATCTGAGTCGCGCCAATCAGATTATGAGAAGAATCTCGGATAGAACTATAACTAATTTCGAATATAGCCGAATCCTGCACTAAACCCTGCATCGCTCTTTCGGTAGTATATACTTCTCCTCGAAGTGCACGGCTCCAGTTTTCGATAACCACACTCCGTTCCACAGGATCCAAGATGAGTTCTGGAAGTAGATTTCCTTCCTCTATTTTTTTACCATAGAGTTTCCAAAAACTAAGTTCAAAGGAAGAGTTAAAAGCGATCACTCTAAAATGAATATCTACAGCACAGATGGCATCTTTAGTACCTTCAATTACCCCAAGAAGTCTTTCCTGAGTAATTTTGAGTTTAGAACGAAGCCTTTCTAGTTCTAATTCCATTCGTTTTCTAAAATTGATATTTTTGACTACTACTTGAAAATACTGAACTTCGTTTTCAAAAAAAGCTGTGGCGGTCACTTCTACAAATAAGGTAGAGCCGTCCTTTCGAATGAATTCTTCTTCAATGGCCCCAACTACCATGCCCTCTTGACTCATTTTCTGAATTCTTTCTCTTACAACACCTTGAGATCTTGGATGAACAAATTGAAGGACCGGCTTTCCAATCACCTCTTCGATCGAATCATAACCAAGCATCCGAATCAATGTATCATTTGCTCTTAGAATTTTTCCTTCAGAATGAATCGCCAAACCATCCTGAGAAAGATCAAAAAAGAACTGATAGTGTTTGATTGAAATCGGCTCTATGGAATCCAAGTTATCCATCCTACAATTGAGCATGCTTAGAAATTTAGAAGGAAAGTCAATCAAAGCCGACAAACGTCCGAAATTATCAAAAAACTAAGATTTTATGTCAAAATCGATCTCTCAAGAAATAAATGTTTTTTCGAGATTGAAAATTTCTATTTTGATTAGCATTTTCTAAAAAAATGATTTTTTTTGATTAGTATTCGATCATTTGAGAATATTCCTTTTCTTTGAAACATTTTTGCTATTATTTTGCTTGTTTCCGATTCGAAAGCAGAAATAATTTTCGTTAATAAAAAGATGACTTCTTTACGATCCGACTCTAATTTTCTAATTCTAAATTCCTCCGGAGAAATAATCACATGGAACTTTTACAAACCACTTCAGGAATTTGAATCGAATTTAGAGAGGAAAATTCATCCTTCCCAATGGAATTGGGCAGTCTCAGATTCGTGGACATCGGTTTGGAAAAAAGCTAAATCTCCTAGAAAAAAAACTTCATTTTTAAAAGTAAGTTATATCACTCAAAAAAAAGAACCCTTAGATTTAGAAGTTAAGATCGTATTTTTAGAAAACAATCATATTCTGCTTTTATTTTTTACAAATTTTGAATTCTATTTTTCAGAAACCCCAAGTATCTTTTTACAAGACTCAGAACTTCGTTCTACGATCTTTCAAAAATCAGCAAACGCGATCCTACTTTTAGATCCGGATAAAGATCTGATTCTTGAAATCAATCAGACCGCAAGTAAGTATTTTGAAATCCAAAACCAATCCGAAATTCTAAATCTTCCTTTTTCAAACTTGCTGGCTCAGGATTTTACTCATTCAGAATACATATCCAGAAAAAAGAAAATTTTATCTGGAGAAACTCCTTCCTGGGATTTGGAATTTAAAACGTTTCGAGGTAAGAAGTTTTGGGGGAACACCTCTTGTAGAATGATTTCCACTCATCTAAATAAAATCATTTTGGTTCAGATCAAAGATATTACGGAGAAAGTCAATACTCGAAAATCTCTTTTAGAACAAGCGGGAACCATTGCAGAACACGAAGCAAATCTGAACGCGATCATTGAAAATTCGGAAGCGATGATATGGTCTATAGACAAAAATTATAAATTACTTATATTCAATTCTCAATTCCAAAACGTAATGCAGGATTTTTATCACTCAGAAATTTCTGCCGGTTTTAACTTATTTCAAAAAGAACTTCCCACGGAAATCGCAAAATATTGGAAAGAATTTTATGACAGAGCGTTATCCGGTGAAAAATTAAGCGTAGCTAGAAAAAGACCAAATCAAGACGGAACTTTCGTTTTTAGCGAACTTTCTTTTCATCCTATACGAAATACAGAATATGAAATTACCGGAGTCAGCGCTATTTCTGTGGACATTACGGATAAAAAATTAGCGGAAGAAAAATTCAGACTCTTGTTTGAACGTTCAAGCGAACCTCACGTTTTGTATGATGATTCCGGAATTTTCGAATGTAACCCCGCGACACTGAGAATGCTTCGATGTCCGGATAAAAAACTAGTCTTAGGAAAACACCCAATCCATTTTTCGGTCGAAACGGAAAAAGAAAAAACAAATGAATTAGAATCTATCGCTCTCGAAAAAGGCTCTTATACCTTCGAATGGGTATACAAACGTTTTAATGAAGAAGAATTTTCGGTGGAAGTCACTTTGATCCCGATCATCATCCACCAAAAAAGAGTTTTTCTTTCGGTCTGGCACGAAATTACAGAACGAAAAGTATATGAAGATTCTCTAAAACGTGCCAAAGAAATTGCGGAAGCGGCTTCCAAAGCAAAAACGGACTTTTTAGCAATGATGAGTCACGAAATTAGAACCCCTCTCAACGGAGTCATCGGAACGGTAAGTCTTTTAGAGGGAACTTCTTTAAACGCAGAACAAAAGGAATACTTAGACATTATCAAATCGAGCGGACAGAATCTTCTCATTTTGTTAAACGACATTCTAGATCTTTCCAGGATCGAATCTGGACAACTCAAACTAGAAATACAACCTGTATCCCCTGAAAAACTTACAAACGAAGTGGTAAGTTTATTTCGTCCTATGGCTGAAGAAAAAGGTCTTACGGTCGAATCTGAAATTTCTCCTAACGTTCCCAATTGGATCATTTCCGATCCGTATAGACTGAGACAGGTACTAACCAATCTTATCGGAAACTCTATTAAGTTTACTGAAAAAGGAAAAATTCATCTGAGTGTGGAAGCCGAAAAATTTCCGAATGACAAATTCAGACTTATCTTTCATGTAAAAGATACCGGAATCGGTATTGCAGAAGAAAAATTAGAACTTCTTTTCAGAGCTTTTAGTCAGGTAGATTCCTCCACTACTCGAAAATACGGAGGTTCCGGATTGGGTCTCACCATCAGTAAAAAATTAGCGGAATTGATGAAAGGAGAAATTACCGTAAAAAGCCAAGTAAACTTAGGTTCTGAATTTTCACTTTCTATCTTAACGGAAAAATTAGAATACGAAATTCCTGCAGGAATTCAAGAACTACATTCTAAAAACTTAGCGACTAGCGCTGTCATTTCTATTCAAGAATTCCACTTTAAAGAACAGATCAAAAAATTCTGCGAAAGAAACGGTTTTTCGGTTAAGACGACTAGAACCGCCAAAGAAACAATTCGAATGATCGGAGAAGAAGAAAGAATCGGTGTATTTCTTACCGATCTAAACTTTCCGGATATGAATTTACCCGAGATGTTAAACGAACTTAAAAAACAAAATCCTTCTCTAAAACTTACGATCATTCTTTTTATGGAAAAGGAACTAAAGGATTCCTATTATCTAGTCACCAACGGTCTATTCAACCGACCTGGATTTCAGATTTTTATGATGTTCAAACCGATTCTTTTAGAAGAACTGAGTAAAAATTTCGAAAAAGCCTTTCCTATTAAAGTTCTTAAAAAAGAAAAACAAAATGAAAATAAAAAATTTCTCTCCGAAAAAATTCCTCTTCAAATTCTTTTAGTAGAAGACAACGTAATCAATCAAAAGATCGCCCTTAGACTTCTCACAAAATTGGGATATAACGCAGAAAGTGCGTTAAACGGCTTGGAAGCAATCGAAAAACTGAAAACAAAAAATTACGATTTGATCTTTATGGACATTCAGATGCCGGAAATAGATGGATACGAAACTACCTTTCAAATCAGAAAAGATTTTGGAAAATCGAAACCGGTGATCGTAGCAATGACGGCTAACGCGATGGAAGGAGATAGAGAAAAATGTTTAGAGGCAGGTATGAACGCATACATCTCTAAACCGATCCAAATTCAAGACATAGAATCCACGATCGTTCTTTTATTTCAGCCTTAAAGAAAATAAATTTAGGAGTTTAAATTTATACTCATTCAAACTCCTTTAAATTTTAGAAATACGATTTTTAAAAAATCAAATCGTATATCTTTTTCTAAGTTCTCGTGCGTAGGCTAAATCGTGAGTCAACATTCTCAAACGTTTCGCCAAAAAATGAGAAATCGCTTGATAAAATTTTAACGAAGCATTGGAATCCTTTTCAAAAACCGCTTTTAAATGATCGTAAGGAATTCTCAAAAGTTCAGATCTTTCCATCGCTTCTACAGATGCAGAACGTTTACCCGGATCTAAAAACGGCAATTCACCAAAATGATCTCCCGTTGCAATCGTAGTCACGTTGACGTCGTCCCCTTTTTCAGTGGAAGTAAGTACCTTAAGAGTCCCGTAAATCACTACGAAAAAGGCTTTCGCTTCGTTCCCTTCGTGAAAAATCGAATCACCCTGTTCGTAAACCTTATATTCCGTTTTCTCCGCAATAGAGCTTAATTCGTCTTCCGTAAAATTGGAGAAAAGATAAATCTGTTTTAAAATTTCTTCTTTCGTATGTTGCATAATATTCTCGAAATGTGAGTGTAAATCTCAGTTTAAATAAATGCAAGCAGGTTAGATGTACAGATATACAAAAATGTCTTCGAGTTCTTAGAAAGAACTATCTTTCGTGTTTAAATTCGAGCACATCCCCAATCGATTTTTATATAAATTTTGTTATCAAAGATTCATCCAAAAATTAGAATTCCTATTCAAAAAATAAAACCATTTTTACTTCAAACAAATAGAATTCAATGATTCGTTTTCTCAAATCCAGAAAATTCGATCCAAAGTCGCTTAATCGCTTAAATCCCGTTAAACGAAATATAAACATATTGGATCGTAAAGTCATAATTACTTACAAAAACTTCGAAAACTAACTACAATTTTTTGCGAAAATGTATAGATCGCACCCATTGAAAATCTATGACTTTTTTGAAATAGATCTTACATTTTAACCAACCCGTAAATTATTTCTGTAAAAAAAATAAATAAACTTATAGTTAAGAATATTATAATACAGATTGAATTTCTATTTCCTTACAATTCAATTAGATCCAAGATAAAAAATCGTGGACATATTTCAATTAGAACCGAAATAGAAAAGAATGAAAAACTTTCGTTCTTCTTCAAACCCAAAATCGATCCAAATTCCAATCGGAAATTCCCAAGTTTTAGCCGCGGAAATTTTTGGAGAATTTCCGATCTCTAAAAACTCTGCTCCACCAGTAATCTGTATTCACGGTCTTACAGGGAATCTTAAAAATTTCACCCCTCTTGCAAAAGATTTAGTAAAACAAGGTCTTACAGTAATCACGTATGACCTGAGAGGCAGAGGTCAATCTTCCAAACCGCAAACTCAATATTCCCAGGATCTACATGCAAAAGATCTAAAGTCCTTATTAGATTTTTTAAAAATTAAAAAGGCAAATTTACTCGCACATTCCTTAGGTTGTTGGATTTCTCTCACATTTGGAAAAAATCATCCCGAAAGAACGGACAAAATTTGTTTGATCGATGGAGGAGGACAACTTTCCTTCAAAAGAAAACTTTCCAGCTTACTCATGATCCAAGAATCTCTACAACGTCTAGGAAAATCGTTTTCATCCAGAGAAATTTACTTAGAACTCGCTAAAAAATCTCCAATTTTTAGTTCTTGGAATAAAGACATAGAGGATTTTCTAAACTACGAATTAGAAGAAATTTATGAGAACGGCTCCGTTCAATACAAATGCAATATTCCGATTTACGTGATCGATTCCGAATTAAAAAGTCTGGGAGGTGCATTCAAACCCTGGCATATTCCATTCCAAATTTTACGAAACCCAATTTCAAATTTTAGAATATTCAATAAAAATAAATTACTTCCTTACTCCCAAATCCATTCTCCGGTTCTCGTTATCCAGGCCGGAAAATATAATTTTCAGAAAGGAGACGAACTACTCCCAGAAACTGCGATCGACGTTTTTAAGAAAAAACTTAAAAAAGTAGTGTTCCTTACCTTACCGGATAAAAATCACTATGAAACGATTCTTCTTCCCGATCTTAAAAGGGACGAAACCATCTCTTGGTTTTTTCAAAATTTCAATCCCCTTTGATTGGTTTCTAAAAATTGAAAAAAATTATTTCTAATTTAAAATTCATCTATAGGATAAAATCTTTTCTTTTTATTCTGAGTTTCTTCACAATATTCTGACAAAACTCGCAATTCGTTTTTTAAACAAAGATAACCTATAAGAGTTTAAGTCCATAGGTTTTCAGAGAAATTCGGTTAGATCAGTCTCTTATAAAATTCAACCTATTCATTTTCCTATAAGTTTACGTTCTGCATTTTCAAATTGTAATCGATTCTTATATTACAATAAAATTGTGTCTTCCTTAGTGGGATCCGAAATAGAAATCCAAGTTGATAATATCCAAATCAAACTAGATAATAAAACGAAAAAAAATCCTGCAAGCCAGCGATTATATTTTTTAGGAAAAATCAGATCCGAAGTTCCAGGTTCCGAAATTTTTCCGGGTGAATATCTCATATTAGACTCTTTAGAGATCATTTCTACTCCGCTTACATGAAGCACCGGAATTTTTAAATCAAGATAGGTTTTTAAAATTGAATCCGGCAATTCCATAAATTCCGCTCCCGACAAAACGACTCCTTTAGGAATTTGTTTTTTACTCAAACTCGTTCCGGAAGAGACAGTCCCTCCTCCTATATTGACATACAAAGAAACGGGACTACTATTATATACGTCCATCCTTTTCAAAAGTGAATCCTCAAAAGAATCCGAAGATAAATACTTATAACCGTTTCTACGAATAGAAGCTAAAATCAACTCCCTACCCTTTTGGCCAAGACCTATTCCCGAATCGGAAACACCCCCAATGGACATAAAAACAGATTTTTGGAATATAATTTTTTCTTTATATAATAAATTTTCAATATCAGGCCATAAAAGCCATGGATCATTCGCTCCGTATTGGGATGAGGCAGCGCTTGAAATCGAAATCACCTTCAATTCCATAATGTCCGAGGCAATCCAAAACGCTATGTTCAATGCAGGAAAAGAACCGGAAATTCCGGCGGCGATCGTATCTCCTTTTTTTAATCCTGCCTTTTGGAAACGATCCACAAACCAAGCCGCAAAGTCAGGATGTATCGAAGCCTGTTTAGCCGAAAGTTTTCCTGCAGAACTAGTGACGGGTGAAATTTCTGGACCAATTAAGCCGGATAAATACGAATCCAATTTAGGATCGATCTGAATTTTTTTGGAGAGTTTCAATTCTTTGATTTTTAAAAATGTTTTGTACGTTTTTTGACTCGCCTCGTATTTTTCTTTTAGGTTTGTAACCGGTAAAATAAGCGGAAAAAATTCCAAAACTGAAACAAATCCTACACTTATAATATTCAAAAAAAGAAGAACAGTCCAAGTTTTGTTTTTAAAAAAACTATTCATAGAACAGAAACTTCACCGAATAAAAAGATCAAAAATAAACGAACTAAAACGGAACAGATAAGAATCGCTGATAAGGTTCTGGGAACACCTTGTTTTTCAGCAGAAAGAGCGATCAATCCTGGAACGATATATCCTATCGTCTTAGATTCAAAATCACTTTTAGATTCTAAAAATAATTCTATAATAAAACGAACACACACCGAAATCAAAATAGAAAGAACTAAAATAAAAACGGTCTTTCTTTGACCAAAACTCAAAAACCAAAATTCGGAAATTCGATAAATATAAAATGTAAGAACGGAACTCAAAACCAAAACTATAATCAACCAAGGATCCGATAAAAAAAGAGCAACGTAACCCGGAACTACCCAACCTCCAGGTTGAAGTCCCGTTTTTTCCCAAAGGAAAAAACCAAATAGAATACCAACTCCGATCGATAACGTTAAAATTTCCAATCTTTCTCCTCTATCACGTTTAGATCTGCGGCCAACTTCTCCAACCAAACCCTTCCAGAACCCTGATAATTTCCGGCGCCTATCCATAAATTGGACTTAGAAAAAATTTCTTTCAAATCGAATATAAGATTCTTCTTATAAAAGGTTAAATCCGCATTTCCTTTATATACGGATCGAAATACTCTTTGCCAAGAGCCAAAAAAATAAATTTTTGAAAGACCAGAAAAATCCGTTAAAAATTTACCGAACTCAATGGTTCTAAACGGCCTTTCTCGTTTAGAATTAAAAACTAAAATTATAGAATTAAATTTACTCCATTCTTTTTGATCAGACTTTAAAATTTTTTCAAAGGAAACTACATCATTGGCGGCAAACGCAAATACAAACCTTTGAAGTTTATTTTTGACTTCCTTATCCAAAATTTTAAGCGCTCCCGGATCGGAGACCGCATTTGTGATTCCTCGTAAAATAGACTCAGAAGACACGCCTAACGTTTCACAGACACGAACGGCTATTTCCACGTTTTCATAATGTTCCGGATAACGTATGTATCCAAACGCAGTTTCAATTTGATTTCTAGAAAGTTCGGGTTCCGCAAGAATCAATTCTGTATTTTTTAAAGAAGCGGCTTTCAGAAGACTTAAATTTAACTTCAATTTTTGACTTGGATTCCAATTCGGTTTTAAACTCTCAACTATATAATTTTTTCCATATATTAGAATTCCATTATTAGGAATCGTTTTTTTAAAACCTTCTAAAATTTTTTCTTCCGTATCGGTCCATTCCCAGTGATCCGGACGGATATTCGTAATTACGCCGTGAGTGGCGCAGATCAATAATTCTTCTGAGTCTTTCTGATATTGAGGTTGAACCGCCATACACTCCAAAACGATCGCTTGTGCGTCATTGTTTACGGCAAAACGAAGAAAAGATTTTTGTTCTTCGATAGAAATTTTATTTCTAAATACAAAACTTTCATTTCGATTTGGAAACAAAAGACTGGCGGTAGATCCGGTAGTTTTTGCGAAAACTTTCCAACCCTCCTCCACTAAAATAGAATGAATCAACCTGGTTACGGAAGATTTTCCTCTGGTACCGTTGACGTGAATTCGAATCGGAATTCGTTTTAATATTCGGTCGTGACTTTTTTTCTCTAAAAAAAGAAACGCACAAAAAACCAAAAATAAAAAACTTAAAATAGAAAAAGACATCTCAAAGATGGGGAGAATCCAAAGCGATTAAAATCGCAGTTATATCGTCTTGTATTTTTTGCTGACCTAAATGGTCGATCAGTTTCTGTAAGATCGCCGGAATGGTTTCCTCCATAGGTTCCGAAAATTTTTTCGCTAAAATTTCTTGAACCGCAAATTCGCCAAATTGCTGTTTGTCGGAATTAAACTCCTCGTAAATTCCATCCGTAAATAAAAATAAACGATCTCCGTATTGATAACTTAGTTTAAAAACGTCGTATTGATTGTTCAGATCTAAGCCGAGTAAAGACCCAGTTCGATCTAAACCTAAAACCAAATCTTCAGAAAGAAAAAATTGAGGAGGATGACCTCCGGAAGAATACACTATCTTTTTAGAAACGGTATCTATGTCGGCGAGAAAACAGGAAAAGAACATTCCTATATTCCCGAAGTTCTTGCAATACTGGTAATTAAATTCCGTGAGAATACTTCCCGGATCTGTATCTTTTTTTTTAATCGATTCTAAAATTCCTTTGAGTGTCATCGTAAGAAGTGCAGCTTGTATACCGTGTCCTGTCGCGTCCGCAATAAATACGCGTAATACCCCTGGACGGATTTCAAATAGATCGTAAAGATCTCCTCCTACTTCCATCATTGGAAGATACGTGGAATGAATTTTAATTCCCGCAAAAGAAGGGATGTCCGGCAAAATTTCGGTCTGTAATTTTTTTGCAAGATTCAGTTCTTCTTTCATTCCTTTGTAATAATTGGCGAGTAATCTAGATCTCTGCCTAACTTTCTCTTCAAGTTTTTCTAGAAGTTCTTCTTTTTCACGATCCATCTTTTTTAAAGACTCGTTGGCTCGTTTTAACTCCATTAGAATTCTATGTTTTTCTGATATGTTTCGGATGACTATGTGATAACGATAGTCTTCCACGGGTCCGGTGGCAGAAACGGAAATCTCAGAAATTAAAGTTTTACCGTCCTTTCGAGACAAACGGATCGGCCCAAAAGGTTTTTGTCTTTTTTTATCAGGAAGTTTAGCTACATTATTTAGAATTTTATAAAATCGATTTCGAATGTGAAAAGGAAGCAGACATTCGACTAAATTTCCTATCAATTCAGAAGTTGTAAATCCGAACGTCTTTTCAGTAGCTGGGTTTGCTAAAATGACTCTAAATTCTCTGTCTAAAGAAACGATCGAGTCTATCGCAGATTGAAACAGAATGGAATAACGGGGCTCGTAACTTTTCTGTTCTGATCGCCTGGAACCGGTCATAGAGGAGTTTAAAAGGAGTCTATTAGGATGTGATCGTCCTCCTATAAAGTCAAGGATCTTTCAAATCGATTCAGGAAGATCCAGATAAAAGCGAGTCACTCCGTTCTCACTTTCAAAAAAAAGTTCTCCGCCCATTTCGCGAGTCAAGTTATACGAAACCGTAAGTCCTAAACCGGTACCTTTTCCGATGTCCTTTGTAGTGTAAAAGGGATCAAAAAGTTTATGTCTATTTTCTTCTGGAATACCGATTCCAGTATCTTCTATGATAGTACGTATAAAATCCCTATTTTCTTTTTTCAATTTTTCCCAAAAAACGCTCACAACTCTTTTTTGGTTTGGATCGGTATTACTTTCGATAGCGTCTTTTGCATTTGTAAGTAAATTAAAATAGATCTTTCTCAGTTTTCCGGCGGAACAAGCCGCAAAAATAGGAGTTTCCGGATCAGATACGACAGTTTCGATTTTTGACTTATCGATACAGGTTTTAATCACACTCAACGCGGAACCAAAAATGGATTTAATATCATGAATTTTGATATCTTCTTTTTCGATCCGAGTGAATGTAAGCATATCTTTTACGATTTCAGAAATTCGATTTCCTTCTCGTAAAATAATTCCTGCATATTTACGAAGAGGATTTCCATTTTCGATACCGTTAACCATCATTTCCGCATAGTTGATCACTCCCATCAGTGGATTATTAATTTCATGCGCAACTCCAGCGGAAAGAGTTCCGATCGCGTCTAATTTCTCCTTTTGAACCCAAGCCGCACTTGGATTTTCCCAGTCCTTCTCTGCTACAGAAGTTTTTAGGGAATCAAATTTTACGACTGGTTTATCAAAAACCTGAGGAACTTCCAAATAGGCAAAGATTCTCAATTCTTCACGATCAAAAGCAAAAGAAACTGAACATTCTTTTTGAACCCCATCTTTTGTAAAAAGTAAAATAGAATAAGAAGGATTTTCGCTCGGCAGATTTGTACAAGGCCAAAGAGATGGATCGGCAAAATGGAATTTTACGTCTTTAAATTCACAGATTTGATCCCAATTTAGAATTCCTTCTAGTTCTTCTTTTGAATAACCTATGGTTCTACAAAAGGCAAAATTTACTTTTTGTATCAAAAGAGAAGGCTCTAAAATACAGGCCGGTAAGGGGAAATTTTCAAAAAAATTGTAAGGCATCCAGTTCTAAGCTATCGCAGGCTTCTCCTTTCTGAAATAGATTAGAACTGGAAAAAGGGCCGAATCCTATGTCAAAATTCGGTAAAATTTACTACAAACGAAAAAAACTCAGTACACTTTTAACAATTCAACTTCAAAAATGAGAGTAGAATTAGGAGGAATCGCGGCTCCGGCTCCTCTGGAACCATAACCTAATTCTGGAGGAATTGTAAGTTTACGAATCCCACCTTCTTTCATTCCTCGAACTCCTCTGTCCCAACCTTTGATTACCTCTCCCGCTCCCAAATTGAAAGTAAAAGGGGTTTTTCTGTCTCTGGAACTATCAAATTTTTTACCATTCGTCAGTGTTCCTACATAATGAACCGTAACATTCGAACCCGAAAAAGCTTCTTTTCCAGTTCCGATACGAATCTCTTTGATGACTAAATCTTCTGCAAATGTAGGAACTACTACAGCACAAAGAATAGCTAAGAGAAATATTAAACGTGTAAATTTCATTTTCCTCTTCCTCCGGTTCTTCTAACCCCAGCTCCAGAAAAACCTCCGGTCTTTGATTGATTTCCGTGAATCTTACCGGATGATCCTCCATTCTTTAGAGATTGTTTTCTTTCGAATTCTTTTTTTAATTCCTCGGAATCTACCACGGCGATTTGTTTTCCTTGGATTTCTTTTTTATTCAATTCCGCAATTGCTTTTGCTCCGGCGGAATCTTCCATTTCAATGGATCCATAAGATAAAGAACGACCTGTGGTTTTATCTTTTTTAATATGCACTTCCTGGACGGTTCCGAATTCCGAAAAAATCTTTTTTAGTTCGTCTTCGGTCAACTCCTGAGGCAGATTTCCTACTGATATCTTCATGATTTTTCCTTCTCGAGAATCAATTTGCAAAATCTAATTCTATTGAAAACCAAATTCCATCTACATCGGAACAAAACTCTATAGTTCTACGTTCTTTATAAAAAAATTTCCAAGAAAACCGGAGACAAGAACATGGAGTTGTGGCGGATTTTTTTCAACTCAACCCAGGAGAAATTCTTACTCTGGCCGAAAAGGCGGGTTACGAACCTTCCGGTCATTGTATGGCTCTCAATAGTTTAGAAAACAGAGTTTTTGATCTCAGACTAGAAGATGGCTCCCATATTATTTCTAAATTCTATCGTCCAGGCAGATGGAATCGGACACAAATCTTAGAAGAACATAAATTTCTGCAAGATCTAAAAGAAGAAGAAATTCCCGTTTGTTCTCCTATCTTATTCCAGGACGGAGAAAGCCTATCTTCGTTTCAAGAAAAAATATTTTATTCCTTTTGGCCCCGTGTAGGCGGAAGATCTCCAGACGAACTCAGTCCGGAAAATTTAAAAATTATAGGAAGGCTTCTTGCTAGAATCCATAATGTAGGCCAATCTCAACCCTTCAAACATAGAATCACACTAAATTCTAAAACCTATGGAACCGATCCACTGGAAAATTTACTTCAAGGAGAATGGCTTCCTTCCAGTTGCAAAAAAGAATATTTAGAAACCACAAACCGGATTTTAGATTTATTCCAAGAAAGTATAAAATCGGTTCCATTACATAGAATCCACGGAGACTGTCATAAAGGAAATCTACTCTTTGGAAAAGAAGGTTGGTTTTTTGTAGACTTTGACGACTGTCTGCAAGGTCCTGCGGTTCAAGATTTTTGGATGTTACTTTCCAAAGGAAAAGAAGGTCTCGAAGAAAGAGAATATATACTTTCCGGCTATAGAGAGTTTAGAGATTTTGAAGACTCTTGGTTTGATCTAATAGAAATTCTAAGAGCGATGAGATTTGTTCACTATTCCGCTTGGATCGCCAACCGATTTCATTCCGATCCTTCGTTTCCAACCGCGTTTCCTCATTTTGCAGGAACAGACTATTGGGAAAAAGAAACTTTAGAACTGAAAGAACAATACAATCTAATTTTAAATTTATCCGGAAAGAAAAATTTCTTTTCTGTTACAGAATCGATTCCAGAAGATAAAGAACTTACCAATCGAGATTTTTTTTGGGATCTAGAAGACTAAGCGATTGATTTTGTAATGGAAAAGTAATAATCCAGTGTTGATTTCGAACAAAATTTCAGTTGTCCGGTTTCTTAGATTCAAAAGACTCAAGAAGAACTCTAAACGAACTGTAAGATGCAGTTTCAAAACTTTTCGAAACCTGACTCGTGTCGCACTTTTTTGCTTAACTTTATGTTGTATTCCAACAGAATGCAAAAATCGCACTTGTTATGGAACGAATCTACGTTCTAAAAGAGTCAAAGCGAAAATTGTAGATTCTACAAAACAATAAACGGAAGCGTTCATGGACTTTTTTTTAATCATAGTCGTTCTCATGGCGATCCTCGGTGTAGGCGACCTCTTAGTAGGTGTCTCAAACGACGCGGTAAATTTTACCAACTCCGCCGTAGGTTCCAAAGCATCTTCAAAAAGAATCATTCTGGTAGTCGCTGGAATTGGAATCGTCCTGGGAGCCCTTTCTTCCAGTGGTATGATGGAAGTTGCTAGAAAAGGAATTTTTCATCCAAGCGGATTTGCACTACAGGATCTGATGTTCCTATTTTTAGCGGTTATGCTTACAGACATAGTACTTCTAGATCTTTACAATACTCTTGGACTTCCGACTTCCACTACGGTCTCCTTAGTATTCGAACTTTTAGGAGCGGCTCTTGCAATCGCACTTTTAAAAACGGGTACTCTGCAAGGAGCATTTCAAATTATCAATTCTGAAAGCGCTCTTAAAATCATATTTGGAATTGTTACGAGTGTGATCGTGGCATTTTTTTCCGGAATCATTTTGCAATTCGTGTTCCGATTCATCTTTTCATTCAATTTAAAGAACTCGATGAAATACTTCGGAGGTCTTTTCGGAGGACTTTCCCTTACTACTGTGGTTTTCTTCACACTTTTATCAGCGATGAAAGGCTCCACATTCATTCCTAAGGAAATCATAGATTATCTGAATAAGAATTTTACAAATATCCTTTTAATCAGTTTCGCAGGATTTTCCATTCTATTTCAAATCCTAGTATTATTAGAATGGAATATTCTAAAATTCTTAGTTTTAGTCGGAACCGGCTCTCTTGCAATGGCTTTTGCTAGCAACGACTTAGTCAACTTTATAGGAGTTCCTTTAGCAAGTTTTACTACTTGGACTTTGATCCAACAGGCGGGAGGGGACGCTAGTATTTTGGCAACTGGACTTGCGGAAAACGTTCAGACTCCGAACTTTATACTTTTAGGCGCCGCCTGTGTTATGCTTTTTTCACTTTGGTTTTCTAAAAAGGCAGAGTCCGTCACACAAACCGAAGTCACTTTAGGTTCCCAAGGTGAAACATTAGAAAGTTTTAATACTAGTTTAGTAGCCCGTGTTTTTGTTCAAATTGCACTCGGAATTTATACTCCGATCAAGGCGATTCTTCCCGCAAAATTACGCAGTTTTATAGGAAAACGTTTTGAACAGAAAAACTCCTTTGAAATCGTCAGAATGCACGAAACCGAAGCATTCGATTTGCTAAGAGCTTCCGTGAACATTCAAATTTCAAGCGCTCTAATTTTGATCGGAACTCTCTACAAACTCCCCCTATCCACCGCATTTGTTACCTTTATGGTGGCGATGGGTACATCTCTTACCGACGGAGCTTGGAACAAAGAAAATTCAGTAAACAGAGTCAGCGGAGTTCTTACCGTCGTGGGAGGTTGGTTCTTTACGGCAATCATTGCTTCTGCGACCGCTGGTCTGATTGGTTCGATTTTGTATATTTTCGGATTTTCTTCGGTGATCGTCTTAGTTTTAGTTGCAGTACTTTTAATATTCCTTTTTGCAAGAATTCATAAAAAACGCCAAGAAGCTTATGACGAAAATCTGGAAAAACTAATCACTCTTAAAAAACATCCGGAAAGAGCTCTTTCTAGAACCATTTCGTCTATGCTTGCAAGTTTGAACGTCGCTCGTAAAGCTTTGAACAATGTCTGCGCAGGTTATATCAATGGTAAAAAGAAAAATTTCAAACAAACCCAAAAACTTCTAAAAGACTTAAAGAAGATGAGGGAAAATTCTCTTTCCAGTTTTTTATCGATCGCAAATAAATATTTGGAAGAGGAAGATCTTTCCTCAATTCACCCGATTACAGAATCAATCAATCATCTGGATAGAATCACAGAAAGTATTTGGAATATTCTTAGAACTTCTTCAAACGGTATCAGTTCTTTTCACGAAATTTCCAAAGATGAGAAAGAAGAAGTAAAAGAACTTAGAAAATCCGCCACCAACCTGATGGAACTGATCGCAGACTCCGACAAATTTCCGGACCTTTTAGAAAAAGCCAGATCGGAAAAGAAAACCAAAAATCTGGAAAAGATCAAACAGAACATCTACAAAAGTCAAATGAAACGGATTAAAAAAGGAGATAGCAAACTGAAATCCAGCGTTTCCTATTTTGTAATCATAGACGAACTGATAGACATCAACGATAATCTTCTTTCTCTCGCGGAAGAGTTGAGTGTGGCGATTCCTTGGACCGAAAGAAAAAAAATAGAATTACAAAGTAAATCTCTTCTCGCTTTCAAAGCAGAAGAAAAGAGAAAGAAGAAATAAATAAGGTCTTTTGTTCTGCCGTGGTTTGTAATATGAATCGCGGCAGGATATAATCTTTGAAAAAAATAAACCTGAACAAAACCAAAGCGAATCTCGATAAGACAAAAATAAGCCGGAACAAAATGGAAATGATTCGGTTTCGGGTAAAAAAATAATTTCTATAAAAATAAAAAAACTGCCTCGTTCTAAAAGTATAAGTTCCACATTTTGAAAATTTTACTACAAAATTTAAGTTTGCAGTAGTTCTTACAAATTAGATCGCATTGATTCATATTGAAGTTTAAAACAGATTTTCCCTACTATTATAACTATATAATAAGTACCTAATATTTTACATAGAATCAGTGTTTTATAATAGAATTAACGGTACTTAATTTTATAGAGATCAGTTCATGTGGTAGTTCCCACATTTTAAAAATCAATCCGTAAAGTTCAAATCCCAACTTTTTTTTAGAAAAATGAATTCATTAAGTCGAATTCACGTTAGACCAAAAAATCCTAGAAAGAGAAAAATAGAGTTGTTGAAAAATTCCATAGTGAAAATTCGTAAAATTGCTTCAATTGTCCATTCAATCCAATACAAACAGATCAAGAATTAATTTTTCAACAACTCTAATATTAAACATGGAATTTGAAATTCAACTCTATAATAAGGATCAAATCGAATACGATCTAGAAATCGAAAGTATATTAAAAAAATCATATATTGAGGCAGGATTTACCGATCCGGAAATAGCCGAAAAAATTTTTGTGATCGATGAAATTAAAAAACGCGGAAAAATTCTGGTTGCACTTGCAAATGATACAGCGATCGGATTGATTATAGTCGGAACTTATACAAATCCCTACCGACAAATTGCAGAAATCGACGAAGCGGAAATGCAATTAATAGCCACCTTACCAAAGTTTCGACAACAGGGAGTCGCTTCCAGTCTTTGTAGAACTTTCGAAGAGGAAGCCAAAATACTTGGGTTTCGGAAAGTAGTTCTTTCCACTCAATCCACAATGAAAGCTGCTCACAAACTTTATGAAAAGTTAGGATATTTAAGAAATCCTTCCAGAGATTGGATCCGAAATAATAGACAGTTTTGGGTTTATGAAAAAAACATATAAACCATGATAATTGCCTATTCTTTAAATATTACAGATAACGATAGTTATATGTATGGCTCTGGCTTTAGTCTATTTGAAATATTACCGAAATTGCATGTTTGTTTGTCTTGTGGTTATAGAAAATCCTTAAACTGGGATAATCCTTTTTTTGAACTTAAAAAACCATATATTGACTTTTCATATACATATGACGGAATTTGTATCGTTTCTCAAAGAGTAATCGATTTTATGTTCAGATTTCAATATGAGAATGATGTTGAATGGGTTAGATTGAAAAATTTTCCGAACTTCTATACCTTTCTACCACATCGATCGGTCGCATTCGACTCGGATCGAAGACAAACCCGATTCGAAAAACAATGTAAAATTTGCAGTTTTTACGAATCCGTAACAGGAGCTACGCCAGTATTCTTAAAAGGAATCTCAAGTCGGTTAGATCGCGGCTTTTATAGAACCGATTTACAATTTGGCTCCGGCAACGAAAAAAGTCCCATCTTGATTGTGGGACCTCAAACGAAAGAAGAATTAATTTCTGAAAAGTTTACCGGAATCACCTTTCAAGAAGTAAACTCTTAAAAGGTAACGAATTAAGCAATCTTAGATTCTTTTTTGAGAATCAAAGTAGGAGCCACTCTGTTTGCAATCACTTCTGCAGTGATAATTACTTCTTCGATGTCCTTGCGGGAAGGAATATCAAACATCAAATCCAACATGATGTTTTCCACGATGGCACGCAATCCTCTGGCACCGGATTCTCTTTTAATCGCGAGTTCTGCAATCTTATCAATCGCTTCGTCATGGAAAGTAAGCTTCACGTTTTCGAGTTCTAAAAGACGAGTATATTGTTTGAGAACTGAATTTTTAGGCTCTCGGAAAATCTGCCTAAGCATGTCCACATCCAACTCTTGCAAAGTAGCAATGATCGGAAGTCTTCCTATAAACTCCGGAATCAGTCCGAACTTGATTAAATCTTCCGGAATCACCTGTTCCATCAAAGTGTCTTTGTTTTCCGATTGAATTCTTTGTTCTTCGGAACCAAAGCCGATCGTTTTAATCCCCGTTCTGGATTTGATGATATTAGGAAGATCTACAAAAGCCCCGCCTAAAATAAACAGAATGTTTTTAGTATCTACTTGTAAATATTCCTGATGTGGATGTTTTCTTCCACCTTGAGGAGGAACGTTAGCCACCGTTCCTTCGATGATTTTCAAAAGGGCTTGTTGTACACCTTCTCCACTAACGTCTCTCGTGATAGACGCACTATCCGATTTGCGCGCAATCTTATCTACTTCGTCTATGTATATAATACCAACTTCTGCTTTTTTAATATCGTTGTCCGCGTTTTGGATCAATTTGAGAATGATGTTTTCTACGTCCTCTCCTACGTAACCTGCTTCCGTAAGTGCAGTCGCGTCCACGATCGCAAACGGAACTTTGATAATTCTTGCAAGAGTTTGAGCCAAAAGGGTTTTACCGCTTCCAGTCGGTCCAATCAATAGAATATTCGATTTTTCGATTTCTACGTCTGACTTTTTTTCTTTGAGATTTACTCTTTTGTAATGATTGTAAACCGCTACAGAAAGTGCTTTTTTTGCGTGATCTTGTCCGATTACATACTGATCCAAAATAGCCTTGATGTCCGCTGGACTTGGAACCTCGCTGAAAACTTCTGACTTTTCGTGGGAATGTTCGTGATCTTCTGCAATAATTTCATTACAAAGAGAAATACACTCGTCGCAGATATAAACACCTGGTCCAGCGACTAAACGTTTTACCGCATCCTGTTCCTTTCCACAAAAGGAGCAAAATAGTTTTTGTTTACCGTTGTTTCCCGGTGATTTCTTAGCCAAGTGAAACTCCTTTATTCAGTTTGTTTACGATCGATCTGAATTACAGTATCAATAATTCCGTAATTCTTCGCTTCATCTGCTGTCATGTAAAAATTTCTTTCTGTATCTTTTTGAATTTGTTCCACAGTTTTACCTGTGTGTTTATGATAAATAGAATTGAGAATTTCTTTTAGCTTGAGTACTTCTCTCGCTTGAATCTCAATGTCGCTCGCCTGACCAGTCGCTCCGCCCATCGGCTGATGCATCATGATTCTTGCATTCGGTAATGCAGAACGTTTTCCAGCCGCTCCTCCCGCAAGAAGTAACGCCGCCATAGAAGAAGCCTGACCTAAACAAAGAGTTCTCACATCCGGTTTAATATACTGCATAGTGTCATAAATTGCAAGACCAGAAGAAACATATCCACCCGGAGAATTGAGATAAAGGTAAATATCTCTTTCCGGATTTTCGGCTTCTAAAAATAACAATTGGGCCGTAATGACGTTTGCATAATCATCGTTGATTGCATTCCCTAAAAATATGATTCTATCTTTTAAAAGTCGAGAAAATATATCATACGATCTTTCTCCTCTACTCGTTTGTTCGATCACATACGGGATTACGCTCATGCTTTCACTTCTTCCTTTTGGTTGAGATAATCTTTTATCTGCCCAATGTTTAATTTGTCAGTATATTTCTTTTCTACAAGACCAAAGAGTACAGTATCTATTTTTTTTGCGAAAAAATTCTCCCGATATTGTTCCATGAGTTTTCCTTTTTCCAGTTCTTTTTTAAGATCGGACAGAGAAATTTGATAACTTGACGCAAGTTTTTCTAAATCCGCATCAAAATCTTGTTCAGAATAAGAAATATTTTCCATCTCTGCAATTTTTTGACGTGTAAAGTAGTGTTTGAGACGAGTTTCAGCCAATTTTTGAAAGGATTCTTGGACTTCCTTTAAATCCTTTTGAATCATATCCGCGTATTTTTCCATCGTAATATGAGGAAGTTTGAATTCATGAATCATATTGTGAAATACGTGTTCTGATTCTTCCTTAAGATAAGACTCCGGGAAAACATACTTAGAGTCGTCTATAATTTCTTTATAGATCTCGTCTAACTTTTTGTTCTTAACTCGATCCTCAAAACCTTCTTTCAAATTTTTACGAATTTTATCTTTGAGAACGTTTAAAGATTCAGAACCGTCAAACTCGGAAGCAAGATCATCGTCCACGGCTGGAAGTATGTTCACATAAAGGGCTTTGATCATAACGGAATATTCAAATGTCTTTCCCGCAACCTCATTCTGAGAATAGTCTTCCGGAAATGTATGAACAAAATCCTTTTTCTCTCCAGATTTCATTCCATAGAGATTTTCATCAAAACCTTTCAGATTATTTTCGTGACCCAGGTGATAGTCATTGGATGTATTACCTGAATTTTTAGATTCCTGACCTTTTTCGCAAACCGTATATTCCATATCGATAATATCTCCGGCAACGGCGGTCTGACCTTCTTCCTTTAACTGCTTACGAGCGAGTTCTTTACGAACCTTTTCTATCTCCTCGGAAACGTCCGAATCAGAGACGGAAACTTCCGGAAGTTTGATTTTTATTTTTTTATATTTTCCCAAAGTGATTTCTGGATTGGTTTCATAAACCGCAGTAGCGATCAGATTTTTACCCGGTTGATAATCTTGAATTTCAAATTTAGGAAATCGAATCATTGGATGTTCCAACTTCGAAAGAATAGAAGTCATTCCGTCTACGATCAAAGTATTGATCGCATCACTGGCCACACTATCGCCTAAATGACGTTTGACCATGTTAAGAGGAGCTTTTCCTGGACGAAAGCCAGGAATTTTTACATTTTTTTGTTTTTCCTCATACGTTTTATCAAAGGCTTTTTCTATGTCAGAGGCTTCGAATGTAAGTTTAATATCAACGGTAGCGTTAGAATTTTTTTTTGTTTTATAATCCATGAATCGACCTGGGGAAGGATGATATAAAAGAAAAAGCGGGAAACGGGATTCGAACCCGCGACCCCCTCCTTGGCAAGGAGGTGCTCTACCACTGAGCTATTCCCGCGATCATTTAGGTAGATCCATCATTTCTAGGAAAAGTAAGGTGTAAACACACTTTTTGGAGAATCATTTACTCTTCAAAATTTTTTGAAAAAATGGAATTAGATTTTTAGCGAGAATACGATGTCCTTCTGCAGTCGGATGAATTCCATCTTTCTGATTCAAATTTTTGATCCCTGCAACTCCATCTAAAAAGAAAGGAACTAAAATTAGATTTTCTTCTTTTGCAATTTTAGGAAAAACGGCTTCGAACTTTTTTCGATATTCTTTTCCTAAATTTGGAAACGTCTTCATACCTAAAAGAAGAATCTTTGCTTTTGAATTTTTCTTTCTCACTTTAGAGATAATCTCTTTTAAATTTTTTTCGGTTTGATCCGGAGAAATTCCTCTCATGGAATCGTTGGCTCCTAACTCCAAAACGAACAAATCGAAATCGGAAGACATCGCCCAATCCAAACGAGCCAGTCCTCCGGAACTTGTATCCCCGCTTACACCTGCGTTGATCGTTTGAGAAATAATTCCTTTTTTAGAAAGTTCTTTTTCTAAAAGTGCAGGAAACGCTTCCTCGGGAGAATTAAGACCAAAACCTGCAGTGAGACTATCTCCTAAAAATAAAATTCGGATCGTTTTAGAGTCGGAATGAATAGAAGTAAAAAAGAAAGAACCTAAAATAAAAATCATTATCTTGAAAAAAAACATAGGATCATCTACTCCCGGAATTTGTTTTTACAGAATTTCCGGTTTTCTTATTCTGTCAAACTATGATCCGACGCTTTCTTTTTGTGTCCCTACTTCTTTTGGGTTTCCTAACCATACTCTATTATGTAAGTTCTTATCAACAAGATCTACAAGCGAACAGTTTGGATGGATATTTAGAATTCCAAGCCAAAGAAATCGTAAACAAGATGAGTCCGGAAGAATTGTCGGGACAAGTAATCCACGTATCAATTCCTGGCAAAACCTTAGATCAAACCGCAGAAAAAGAAATCGAAGAAATTCTACCTGGGGGAATTATTCTTTTCGGAATCAATTTAGGCACAAAAGAAGAAATCTCAAATCTGAATTTAGAACTACAAAAAAAGAGTATGGAATTTTCCAAATTGCCTCTTTTGATTTCAGTAGATCAAGAAGGTGGAAGAGTTTTACGAGTGAGAGACGGAGTCACTCAGTTTCCGGGTGCGATGGCTCTCGGCCAAACCAAAAACTCTGATTACGCGTATAAAGTAGGTTTTGTAACTTCTTATCAACTCAGAAAACTAGGATTGAATTTTGTTTTTGCTCCCGATTTAGATATCAACAACAATCCGGATAACCCAGTCATCAACACTCGTTCTATGGGAAGTACTCCGGAAATGGTTTCTATCGCAGGAATCGGATACGAAAAAGGTGCAAGAATCGGCGGAGCCATTCCTACGATCAAACATTTCCCAGGTCACGGAGACACAAACGTAGACAGCCATCTAGGACTTCCAAAGATTGATAAGACCTTAGAGGAATTGGAAAAAATGGAACTCATTCCATTTCAGGAATCGATCCAACAAGGCGCAGAAGTTGTCATGAGCGCCCATATAGTATATCCTAAATTAGATCCTGATTTTCCGGCTACACTTTCCTCTAAAATTCTCAAAGGTGTTTTAAGGGAAAAAATGGGATTTAAAGGTGTAATCATCACAGACGCAATGGAAATGGATGCAATCGATAAACATTATAAAGATAAGGATCCTGGGGTTCTTGCTATATTAGCAGGAGCTGATATACTCCTTATGACTAGCTGGGGAAAAACCACCAGAGATATGAAAAACCAAATTTTGACCGCATACAAAAACGGAATTTTTCAAAAAGGAGAAAGAAATCTTTTAAAAGAAGCGGTGTACAGACAAATTTTATTAAAACTCAAACACGGAATTGTATATGAATTCTCCTCTAAAAAATCGGAATCAAAAGAAAAATTATCCGATTTAGAAATCAAAGAAATCGACTTCTTTCAAAATCAAATCGCACAAAGAGAGAAAAATTTTTCGGAAATATTTTCCCCCAACTTAAACACGGAAATTTCCAGGGCTTCGATCGTTTCTTTTCCTTCTTTATTTGATCCGAGTTCTGTCAAAACGGAAGAAACGATTTTTTCAGTGCGCGGAAAGGAATTTGAAACTGCATTAGAAGAAAAGAATATTCCAAACGTAAACTACTCAAAAATTCCCTTACTGGTAAAACAAAACAAGTTCAAACGAATTGTAGCGGTTACGTTCAGTCAGTTGGAATTGGACCTCGTCGCAAAACTTGCAAAACGTCATTCCAACTTGGAAGTAGTCGCACTTCATTATGGAAGTCCATTTCTAAAATTGAATACTCTTCCCAACCTTAAAATTCTATTTTCTTTTTCTCCTACGTTAGAATCTAAAAAAGCTCTTTTGTATTCTGTATTAGAAAGAAAGTCTACGATTCCGGTCGTGGATCTGATTTTAAAAGGTGAAAACGAAAAAACCGCGTCCCAACAACCATGACATACAATTCCGGAAATCCGATCTCCAAGATCGGACATCCCGGAGTCTACATACACTACCCTTATTGCATTCAAAAATGTGAATATTGTGATTTTTATTCCGTAGGAAACGATAAAAATAAGGTCCCAGATGAAGCCGGGCTTTTTCAGAGATACAAAGAGGAAATTACAACAAGAATTTCGGATAATCCTTTCATTTCTAAATTAGAATTTGACACTATCTTTTTCGGAGGGGGTACACCTTCCAGAGCGGAAGTTTCTGAAATTTCGGATTTAATCGTTTTTTTGCGAAATAACATTAATCTTTCAGAATATTCAGAAATTACTATGGAGTGTAATCCCGAAGATATTACTCCGGATTTTTTAAGATCTATCGAACAAGCCGGAATTAATCGTATATCTGTGGGAATTCAGAGTTTTTATCCGGAAAAACTTCAATTTTTAGGAAGATACTACGATCCAGATCGTTATGAAAACGTTTTAGAAACTGTGAAAAGCTCGGGGATTTCCAATTTTTCCGCAGACTTAATCTATGGAATTCCAGGTCAAACGATTCAGGAAATTCTACAAGACATCCAAAAGGTTTTGTCGGCGGGAGGAAAACATATCAGTCTCTACGCTCTGACCGTGGAAAAAGGAACGGAATATTCCAGAAAGGTAATGGATAAAATCTCTCCGAGTCCAGAAGAAGAAATTCAAGAAAAAATTTTAAAACTTCTACCCGATTTACTTTCGCCCTACGAATTATTTCAGTACGAGGTCAGTAATTTTTCTAAACCTGGTTTTTTTTCCAGACACAACCTCAAATACTGGACGATGGAATATTATCTGGGAATCGGGCCGGGAGCACATGGTTTTCTTACTGCGGGAAGATATTCCAATCCTAGAAACGTGGATACTTATAAAAGAAAGAATTTTTCCAAAGAATACACAAAACCGGATTTCTATGAAGAATTGGTTTTATCTTTATTTCGTTTATTCCAACCGATTTCGATGAAAAGTTTTTATGAACTGATTCCAGATCAATGTCAAATTTTAGATCTGCGGTTAAGAAAACTTCAAGAATTAGGACTCTGCGAATTTTCGAACGGAATCTTTCAATGGAAACCGGAAGCGATTTTGTTTTTAGATTCTAAAATTTTAGAACTAACCTCTTATTGATTGAATCTATTCTACAATTCTTTTGGACATTTTCTATTCGATTCCAGGAAACTAACGTTTCTATTTTTATCCTTTGAATCGAACAATCAAAATTTAAATTTTCAGTGTTTTTACACACAGACCTTGTAGAAACAGTTTAAAAAAATTACGATATAAACAACAGATGCTGTCTTTTTAGATAGAATTCTATTAAAATGAACTGATTCAAATAATAAAATTTACCAATAAAAGTAAATTTGACCTATTTTCAATCTTTAAGCATATCTGGGCAATATTCAAAAATAATTGTATACAATTTTCAATATATATCAGATTTATAATTAAACTCTCACGACTCATAAAAAAATGGATTTCGCATCGTTTTGTACCCAAACTATCTATATTCGATCCAAATTCTCCTAAAAAAAGCCCATTGAGCCATTTTAGAAGCAAATTTACGGCGCTATTCTTTTTATTCTAACAGTTAGGGAAAATAGGGATGATAACAACGCATACAAAAATACATTACTTTGAAATCTCTGTTGAAAATTATCATTGTGATGAGGACAAAAATCTAAATTTAGAAAATGTACAACTCTTTTTGAACGAAGCCAGAAAACAAGCTCTCAGAGAAATCGAATTGAATTCTCAAAACTTAGACCTAGCTCATATCGAACCAATCGTACTTTGGTCAGAAAGTGATTATAGAGGTCAGATTCATTTTCCGGATTCGATTTTAGTTCAAACCGAATTTAGGACCATTACAAACGCACGTTACAAAATCATTCAAAAACTGATCCGAAAATCAGACAGTAGAGTTGTTTGTAATTCGAACTCATTTTGTATTCTTTTTGATTCCAATCGAAACAGACCTTGGAAACAATCCGTTTCTTTAAGAGCAGTTTAAAGTTGGTTCCAGAATCTTAAGATCAATCGGACTTACTGATAGAATAAGATTTTTTTGAAAATGTGGGAGTTACTGTATTTCTTAGAAAAAGAATACTTTATAAATCCGTAATCGGACAAAAACGCAGCTTGTAGGAACTACTACATGAATGTCTACGGCAGGTTCTAAAACAAGGTGGGTTCGGCAATGAGAAATATTTTTTAAAAGTATGAGTTCCTACATTTTTGTGAAATGAAAGCGTCTCGCTTTTTAGAAGCGCTCAATAGATTTTGAGATAGGTTCCTAAAAATTTCTTTAAGAGCAGTTTTCTGATTTCGGAATTTGAAACGACCGACTTGCAAAGTTCAGTTTAAGATCCGACACTTCTATAACGAATCGCAATTTGTCCTGTGCGAATAATTTCTTCGATTCCATATTTGGACATGATTTCTACGATCGCATTCACTTTGCGGAAATTTCCCGAATATTCTATCGTTAAAGAAGAATGTGTTAAGTCCGCTATTTTTGCTTCGAAGACCTCACATACAGAAAGAATTTCCGTTCTAGTTGTTTCGGTTAGTTTTACTACAAGTAATACCAGTTCTCTACTTACACAATCATGATACGCAAGATCTTCCACTTCCAAAACGTCCGGAAGTTTCAAAAGTTGTCTTTTGACTTGATCTACCGTAGCCTCGTCCCCTTTGACTACGATCACCATACTTGAAATTTCCGGATTTACGGTAACACCTACCGCAATCGAATCTATATTATAACTTCTGCGAGTAAATAATCCGGATACATGACTCATAACTCCGGGATGATTGTTTACCAGAATTTTTAGAATATGTTTCATACTTTTTTTAATCCGGCTAAATCTTTAAATTCGATCATTTCTTTTTGAGACTTTCCAGCGGGTATCATCGGAAATACTTTTTCTTCTGCCGGTATCATTACTTCTAAAAATGCGGCTCCGTCGTCTTTTGTAAAAAACTCAATCGCTTTATCTATTTCCGATTTATTTGAGATTTTCATCGCGGGAATAGAATACGCTTCCGCGAGTTTTACAAAATCAGGATTAAAATTCCATTCGGACTCTGAAAATCTTTCCTCGTAAAATAATTCCTGCCACTGACGAACCATTCCTAAAAAGTTATTATTGAATACTAGGATTTTGACTCCTAATTTGTTTGCTACGATAGTTGCTAATTCTTGAATATTCATCTGAATCGATCCGTCACCCGAAATACAGATGGTAGTTTTATCCGGTCTTCCGAATTTCGCTCCAATCGCTGCTGGAAGTCCGTAACCCATCGTCCCCAATCCTCCGGAAGTGAGCCAATTATTTGGTTCATCCATAAGATAATATTGAGCGGCCCACATCTGATGTTGCCCTACATCCGTGGAAACAATCGCTTTTCCTTGAGTCTTTTTATAAAGACGTTCCAAAAAGTCCTGCGGTTTTATTTCATTTCCAGAATTGTCAAAATCTAAAGGATGTTCTTTTTTCAAATTTTGAAGATGAGTAATCCATTCCTTACGTTCTTGTTTTTTTACAAACGGTAGAATAGCACTTAACACGTCCTTTAAATCTCCGTGTAAAAGATAATCCACCTGAATTCGTTTATTAAATTCCGCCGTGTCTATATCAATATGTGCTCGAACCGCTTTTTCCGCAAATTCTCCTATTTTCGCAACTCGGTCGTCAAACCTAGCCCCTAAATTGAGTATATAATCACATTCTAATACTGCTTTATTCGCAGTGGCGGTCCCGTGCATTCCTAACATTCCAATACTTAAAGGATGAGTTCCTGGAAAGGCCCCAAGCCCCATCAGAGTTGTTGTAACCGGAATTCCTCCTTTAGTAGCTAATTCTAAAATTTCTTTGGAGGCGCCTGCGTTAATCGCACCTCCTCCCACATACAAAAGAGGTTTTTGAGATCGATTGATCGCTTCTGCAAATTCCTCTAAATTTCCACTAACCGCCGGCTTTTTATAATGATGAGGAGCAATTTTTAATCGGGACGCCTTTCTTACGTTAGTCGGTTCCGTTTGTACGTCCTTAGGAAAATCCAATAAAACCGGCCCAGGACGACCACCTAACGCGACTAAGGTGGCCTCTTCAAAATGTCTCGCTATATCGTCTGCCGATTTTATCAAAGCGTTGTATTTTGTGATCGGTATGGTGATTCCAAAAATATCCGCTTCTTGAAAAGCGTCCGTCCCTATCGCATTTGTAGCCACCTGTCCCGTAATGGCTAGAATCGGAACCGAATCCATCTTTGCGTCAGTAAGCCCGGTGACTAGGTTAGTTGCTCCCGGTCCAGACGTTGCGATACAAACTCCCAATTTTCCTGTCGCTCTTGCATATCCTTCGGCCATATGAACTGCACCTTGTTCATGCCTCACTAAGATATGTTTGATTTTTTTACTCTTATAAATTTCATCATAAAAGGGAAGAATGGCTCCGCCAGGGTATCCAAAAACGACATCCACTCCGTATTCTTCCAGTAGTTCCACCATCAATCTAGCACCGGTTATTCTTCCTGATTCTGTGGACATGATTCTACCCCTTAACGTCCATAAAGATAGCGGAAAGGCTACTGTCAAGAGGAACCGTATTTTCAAATCTTCGGTTCTTTTTCAGAAAAATGTGGTTTTAGATCGTTTTAGAAACTTTAAAAATGAATGAATCTTTTAAAATTGAATCCATACAAAACGTCATTTGTAGAATGAATTCTACTCTTCAAAAAACTTTTATGAAAACGAAAACGAAAATTTTTTCCAGAATCCAATAGAGAAAATGGACTAGTTTCTCTATTGAAATCACTTTTTATTTTGAGAGTGGAATCATACATTCTTATTTTCTTTACAGAATATTTAAGCTTAAAAGAATATTCAATCAATCTAGTGCGTCAAAAATAATAATGCGAATTCTAAATTTGGAAGAGAACAAACTTTAAAAGAGAGAATCAAATGGAAAATCCTAACGTGGAAAAAGAAGAAGAGGATAAACAATTTGCCATCATCAAAGGACTCGCTAAAGAAGCCTATAAACTTTTAGATTCACACCAGTTTCCAAAAGCAGAAGCGAAGTTGAAAGAACTTCTGGAAAAAGATCCGCACAATACTTATGGCTTAGTAGGAATGGGCGATCTGTTTTTTAAGAAAAAAGATTATAAGAACGCAATCGAATATTATCATAAATGTATCCAAGAGGATCCTTCTAATAAATTCTCGCTCATGGGACTAATGAACTGTTATCGGGAAATGAATCTTCTTTCCAAAGTCATCGAAGTAGCGGAAGAATACAGACATATCACCATTACAGACGCTTCTATTTTAAGTCGAGTCGCAGACGCACATAGAAAATTAAAGAACTTTAAAGAATCAGAAATTTATTATATGCAAGCTTTACAGATCAATCCTAAAGATCAGTATGTGATCGTAGGTTTAGGACATCTCTATTTCGCCTGTCAAAAATACAAAGACGCAATCCATTGGTGGGAAAAACTACTTCTGATTCAACCAGACAACATTAAAATTCTTACTGAGATAGGAAATTCCTATCGTAAAATCAAAGACTACGACGAAGCGATCCAATATTATCATAGGGCCGCTGAATTGGATAGAAAAAACTTTTTCGCGTTATACGGTCTTGCAGAAAGTTATCGAGGTAAAAAAGATTTCCACAAGGCAAATCAAGATTGGGAAAGAATTCTGGAATTTGATCCGGATAATAAACTCATCATTAACCGTTATGCGGATAGCCTAAGAGGTATGGGTGAATTCGACAAAGCGCTGGAATGTTTTAACAAGATTTTAGCAGAAGGAGAAGACTATTTTGCACTTCTTGGAAAAGCTTCTTCTCTCAAATTAATTGGTAAAAAAGATAAAGCAGAAGAAATTTATCTGGATCTACATAAAAAATTTCCTATGGATCCAAGACCTCTTTTAGAACTTTCGGATCTACACGTTGAAATGGGTAAACCTACAGAAGCAATTCGACTATTGGAAGACTTTCAGAAAAAACAACCTCTGAACGAAGAAATCAAACATAAACTTGAAAGTATTCGAGGTGAATAATGCCCTCCCTTAAAAAGTATAGAATCGTCTTGAGGTAAAAGTATCTTTTTAGAATTTTCGTCCTAGTTCAAGACCGTTAGTTACTCTTAATTCCACAAAAACAAAACTCATATTATCTGGTGAGTTTTGAAAATTAAAATCGGATTTTAATTTTCACCTCCTCCAAAAAAAACGAATTCCTATTTTATTATATTATATTTTTTTAAAGTATTTAACTACTTAAGTAATTTGCAATATAGAATTGAAAACGAAAATTAATTTCTACTATTATATAGTTATTACCCATAACTATATAATAGAGTATCTAATATTTCACATAGAATCAGCGTTTTGTGATAAAATTAACGGTACTCAACTTCATAGAGATCAGTAAAAAGAATAAATACTCCATCCGCTTCTGTTTTATGGAAATGGTTGATGAAAGCAGTTTTGTTAAACTGAACTTTTAACAATTCTATTCTATTTTTCATATAACATCACCTACTTGTTTTCTAAGAAAACGAAATCACAAAAGCTCCCCTCCTCTTTTCATACCTCAAGGAATATTTCCTTAAATGACAACTAACGTTCATTTTATCTAATATTTTTCGCTTTATCCTTGTATTAATTAAAGTAAATCCATAAGCTTATACAGCACACATAACGTATACTTTCGGAACAAAATTATGAACAACAACATTACAAACTCGATTCGTAAATTCATTCTTCATTTTATTTTAGTAACCGAGGTAGTTGGATTTACTCTTACGATAGGTATAGCCATTGTATTTTTCACTACATTTTTGGAAATGGATTCCGATCAACTTAAGATCGCAATTCGTATCACTTTGACCACCGCAGTTTTCACTGTTATGTTCGCAATTTTTTCGGATACGTACAGATTAAGGCCCATTCATAAGTATCTTTTTATGTTAGAAAAAGGAATCACAGATAAACAGATTGCACTCAATGCACAGAAATCAATATTTCGAATTCCTTTTTTTCATTCCATAGACATTGGCCTTAGAATAATAGTCACCGCTTTCGTAGTAATCTATCTACTCAGCCAATTTATAATTTTAGAAACGGCGGATTACTACAACCTGGGATCTCTTACTCTCATTATGTGTCTTCTTGTAGGGGTATATACTTTTTTTGCTTCGGAACAACTAACTTCCAATCTAATCAAATCGGGGGTGTTCGACCACATTAACATTTCCTCTTTGAGTAAGGTTCGCCTAACTCGTTCACTTACGATAACCTTTATTTTTATTGTTTTCGTTCTTGCGATCACTGTTTCGGGTCTAGTTTTTAAACTCAACTATTCCGGAATTAGAAAATCTTATTTCAATCAAATGAACAATATGAACGAAACTCTCAGCATTTTCACAGAATCCATTTTCGAAGAGGTTCGGTCGGACTCTGAAAAACTTAAAAGTGATCCTTTTTTTATTTCTTTAATTAAAAATCATAAAAAAGACGAGATTCAGAATTTTTTGAAAACACTTTTAGAACGTTCTCCAATATATGAATCCATTTCGCTTATCAAACCGGAAAACCAGTCTTGGAAAGTTATAGCGGGAACCGAAACTCTAAATCAAAATACAGATTCTATTTTAAAGGACTTTCAACTCCCTGTAGTTTTAGAAACAATTTCTAAACATAAAACCTTCTTTATTAAACCTATCTCTTCTCCTATTTCTGGAACTCCGATCCTTTTAATTTTGGAAACAGTTTTTGAAAACTCAAACCTTTTCATAGCGTATTCTCTCAAAATAACCGACCTTACTCAAAAAATCATCGGTTCTATTCAGATCGGGAAATCTGGTCATATAGGCCTTATGGATCATGAAGAAATAGTAATCAATCATATTAACTCTTCATTATATTTAAAAAAACTTAAAAACATTCCTTTTTACGAACAAGTTAAAAATTATAATTATGACGTTCCAATTCGGTTTCTTTCTGACGGAAAATATAGATATATGATTTTTCATAAAAATAAAAAATACAATTTTATCACGTTTACTTCGATCGAAAACGAAGAGATCGCAGGAGAAGCGATCATCTGTGTTTACGTTATGACCGGGATTTCTTTTTTTGGTCTTTCTTTTATTGGAATTCTGGTCTATCTGATCCTTAAAAAAAGAATTCGCCCTTTGGAAGAGAGTAGAAAAGTTTTAGAATCTATGACAGAAGGAGATCTCACCAAAGGACTTCAAGTTTTTTCAATGGATGAAATCGGAGAAATGAGCATTTCGATCAACCTGTTTAATAAAAAAGTGAAAAAGATTTTAAATAAAATTATTACCGCATCCGAAAATCTTGCAGGCTCTTCCGACGAGATGTCCAGAGCTCTGAATTTTATCTCTGCAAACACTCAAAACCAGGCGGCTTCTTCGGAGGAAATTTCTTCTTCGATCGAAGAGATAGTCGCCGGTATGAACGGAGTGGAAATCCAAACCAACGAGCAGGTATCCTTATTGAATCAACTCGCTTCCGATATGAATCAATTTTCAGATTCGATTCATAAAATTTCGCATAACATGGAAAAGACGATGTCGGAGGTGGAAAGAATTACGGAAGAAGCGAAAAAAGGAGGAAATTCCTTA
Organism: Leptospira kirschneri serovar Cynopteri str. 3522 CT; assembly: GCF_000243695.2. Classification (NCBI taxonomy): domain Bacteria; kingdom Pseudomonadati; phylum Spirochaetota; class Leptospiria; order Leptospirales; family Leptospiraceae; genus Leptospira; species Leptospira kirschneri. The sequence goes on from NZ_AHMN02000008.1 coordinate 143,772, forward strand.
GAACTGACCAATCATTCGATCACTAAGATCAGTAATAGTTCGGAGGATATTTCAGGAGTTATAGAAATCATCAATACGATTTCGGAACAGATTCATCTTCTGGCGTTGAATGCGGCGATTGAAGCGGCAAGAGCCGGTAACGCGGGTAGAGGTTTTGCCGTCGTAGCGGATGAAATTTCTAAACTCGCCGATAAGACTACAAACAGTATTAAAGATATTGAACGTATTATTAAAAATAATGAAACCGAAATCGGAGCCGGAATTCAAAATATCACAGATACGGTCAACGTCATTAGCGGTATCATAGAAGGGATTTCCGAAATCAACCACCAAATGAAGGTAGTAAATCAGTTTATGGAAAATCAACTTTCCAAAAACGATCAGATGAATCTCACCGCAAAGGAAGTCAAGGATAGAGCCGACGTAATTCAAATTTCGGTTCAAGAACAGAAAAACGCAATTGAGGAAATTTCGAAAACGACCGCTACGATCAACGAACTCAATCAATCCTCCGCAGCCTCTTCAGAAGAACTTAGTTCCAATTCGATGGGCTTAGCAAAATTAGCCGAAGATTTAAAACACGAAGTAGTATTTTTCAAACTTTAATTCTAAAGATGGTTAACTTAAAGTATTCAAAAAGCACAAGAAACCCTTGATTTTTCCGCCCTCCGTTTTACTCTGCGCTTATGGAATGGGAAAAAATACTCAGGGACTCAGTAAAAGACAATAAAATCAAGGAGCTGCATCTTAGAAAAGTCCCCACTCTCAAAACCTGCGACGATTGGAGTAAAGTTCGGGAGATAGGACTGATCGATCATAAGACCAAGTACGCACATTACAAAGGAGGGTTGGTTAAGTATGGAGACGCTCTCTTTTTTGTTACGGACGAAAGACTTCAAGCTATAGCACCGTATCGTAAATGGGAATTCAAATCTAAAATCAAAGTAGAAGAATAGTCTTATTTTAAAATCTTGTGATTAAAATAAAAAATAACTTCTCTTCAGACTTAAAATCAAAAATTTCTTAAACAATTTTCGAGAAGTTCTCAAAAGCGAAAAATCAGCGTTTTTGTTATATTGTATATTTCTAATATTTTGAAATTTTAATTTTCTAAACTCAGCAATCCGAACAAGGCAACGTGGTTTTTAAGATTTAGACATTCGGATAGAAGGTTGATCTTAAACATTAGAAAACCGAATTATTGATCTTAATACGAATTTATAAATCGATCTTAAAAATATTTAAGAGACCGTCTATTCCGAATCGGCTTCTTTAAAATTTCGACTCTTTTAGGATTTTATGAAGGATGCAGGGACAAACTGACTTTAAATCAAAAGATCAACGAGTTAAATTTACGATTAAATTCAATTTTTCGGAAACGGTAATGACGTCTTGAACTCGATTTTTATCTACAAGTATCGCCGTAGGACCAATTTCATCTAAAACGATTTTTTTTCCTTTGATCTGTCCGAGAAGTAGTTCCATCGTGTTCTGATCCTTCGTTCGAACTAGAACACAGTCTTCGGTGATTTCTACTACTGGAAGATTTCCGCCCCAATCTTCCAATAAAAAGAGTAAGTTTTGAGCAAGATCTGCTTTACTAGAACTTTTTAAGAAATCTATAAACTCTACGGGTTTATATCCTAAAAGAATTCCCAATTGAAACGCTTCTTTAGTCAAAACGAAAGTATAAACTCGATCATAATCCTTGAGTTCAGTAAACGCTTTTAAAAGATGTAGACCATAAATCGAAACACGATCCGGAAATGCAATGATCGTAAAGTCCGGATTGATCGTAATTCCACCCTTCTCCGTTTTATGAGAAAGTTCTCCCGTTTGAAAGAAATACTCTCCCAACTTAGAAAGAGAAAGGAAACGATTTGGATATTCTACTTCTAAAAGACCAAACAAATGTAGATAAAAAATTACACTCATAATTTCTTTACGTAGTTCCGCAAGGTCAGACTGAAAATTTTTAGTCCTAAATCCGGGAGAAAGTATCAGATGTTCTCGGATGATGTTGGAAAAAATTACGGATAGATGAATTCGTTTGGCCTTGATGATCAGACTCACACATTTGTCTAAGATAGGCTTATCATAAAATGGCATTTCGGTCGCGGTAAAAACCTCCGCGGGAATAACCCGTTTCATTCGAGCTTCGTTCACTTCATGTACGACGAGTTTCATGATTTCGAAAATATCCTTTCCGTTAAACTCGTTCATTTCTTCTCTGAGTACAATGTTTTCTCCCTTAATATCCACTATATTCAAAAGTTTTAATACTGGGAGAATCAGTTCCATCTGATAGATCTGACTTTTTTCCGGAAAAATCCCTATATCAGGATTGAGAAGTTCTTGTTCCGTTCTTTTATGATCCGCTTGTTTTACCTTTCCGGATTTTGCAAGAACCAATCCTTTACGACTGATGTAAGATATGAGCTTTTTTGTATTGAGAAAAAAATCTAGATCATTGGTCGCGAGCTTTTCAGTTCTTTGTTTGGTTCCTTTTTTTACGGAAGGTAAAATAGGATGTGTCTGAACGTATTTTAAAATTTCATCCGGAATCACAAACACCCGAACGAATTTTTCGTCTACAAAACAAACGTCTACCACAAGGCCTTTGGCGATCAAAACAGGTACGATCAGTTCATATTTCCCTCGACTGGTAACAACGTAACTGCGTATATCTTCCGCTTCGGAAACACCACCGCTTAAATAAACTCTCACCAAGGTATCCCTTTCCAATTCGGAAAGAGATTGAAGGTTTAGATCGATTCCTTCTTCGGAAGAAGCAAGAGCATAAAACTTCTTCATTCCGTCCAATTGTTTCGGAGCTTTAACGACCGCTTTCCACTCATCGGAAATTTCGGTTGTCTTTTTTCGATCCAGATATTTTTCTAAAGAGATCTTATACTTGTCTCCCTTTAGATTCTGTTCGAGAGGAACCAGATCGGCAATTTCCTCAAACGCATGATATTTATCTAAATTATTAGTAAGACGTTCCCTATTTTTTCTCTGATATACGAGATGATATTTTCGTAAAAGGTTTAGCTCCATCTCTACGTTGATCGGAGGAATATTTACCTTTCTAGAAATTTCTCCGAGAGTCAGTACATTCTTATTTTTAAGAATACTTGAATAAATTGTAACCTGCAATTGAGTGAGTTTTTCAAGAACTCCTTTGAGATAAAAATCGTTTTGAAAAATCTCGTAGAGATAAGTTACGTTTTTATTTTTTTCTTTATAAGGAAGTTTTGTAAGATTCCAAAGAGCAGCGACTTTCTTCAGGTCGTTCTGTTCCAGTTTATCGAGTTCCTGAAGTAATACTGAATCGTTACTCATAAGAGAAGATACGCCGAGACGGAGTATTTTATGTAGCCATAATCAGAATTTGCTCTCGTTCGTAAACAAAAAAGCGAATTTGACTCGCATACATTCAAGTGAATTCATCCATTTTTTCAGACTTCTTTTCTGTAGTTGTATTTTGAATCTAAGTCCAAAATATTTGTGATTATGGCCGGTTTTTTTGATTCCCTGAAAATTGGTTTTGGCGGCGCCTCTCGAATTCTAAACAGCAGTTTTGTATTCTCCACAAAAACCATTCTTCTTTTAAAAGATCTTGCATTGGGTGACGATACGTTGCCGATCCGTCTTCGAGAAGCGTTTGAAGAGTTAGGCGCCACATATATCAAGTTAGGTCAATTGATTGCCTCTGCTCCTTCTCTTTTTCCAGATGAGTTCGTTTCCGAAATGCAAAAGTGTTTGGATCAGGTTCGCCCGATTCCCTATTCTACGATCAAAACCATCGTCGAAAAAGAGTTAGGTGGAAAACTATCAGATCATTTCCTAAGTGTGGAACCGATTCCGATCGCCTCTGCTTCCATCGCACAAGTACATTCTGCGGTCACCAAGAACGGATTAGACGTAGTGATCAAAGTGCAAAGACCGGATATAGAATCTACGTTATCCGCCGATTTAAACCTAATCTACTTTGTTTCGGTTCTTTTTGAAAAATTTGCTCCCGGCCTAAGTAAGTCCGGCATCGCGGACATGGTAGAACAATTCCAAATTTCTATATTAGAAGAAATTGATTTTTATAAGGAAGCAAACAATATAGAAGAGTTCGAAAAAGAACTTCTTTCTATGGGAGAAACCAGGGCCAGAGTTCCCAAAGTTTACAGAGAATTATCTACGAAAAAAATTCTTACCCTAGAACGTTTTTACGGAGCTCCTATCACGGACGAAAATTCGATCCGTAGATATTCTTCCGATCCCCAAAAGACACTGACAGACGCCCTTGAAATCTGGTTTTCCACACTTTCTAGAAGTGGCTTTTTTCACGCGGATGTACATGCAGGAAATCTAATGATTCTCAGAGACGGTACCGTTGGTTTTATAGACTTCGGTATCGTAGGTAGAATTTCTCCCCGCGTTTGGGAAGGTTTGATGATCTTTTTAGAAGGCCTCAGTTTAAATCGAACCGAAAAGATCGCCAAAGGTTTGATCCAAATGGATTCTACCGCCAAAGGTGTGGACGAAAAGAAATTTTCAAAAGATTTAGAGACCGTCTTTTCTAAAATGACCGAAATGGTCTTGAAAGTTCAGATGGGAGATTTAGAATCTTTAGACGATAAAAAATTAAACGCGATCCTTTTTGAGTTCCGAGAAATTTCAATTCAAAACGGTTTAAAAGTTCCAAAAGAATTCGGACTTTTAATTAAACAAATTTTATATTTCGACAGATACGTAAAAACGATGGCTCCCGATATAGACCTGATCCGAGATCGTGATAAATTTCTAATATGATGTTAAACGAATTAAAAAAGGGGCAAGAAGCACCCATCGTTTCCTTACTTTCTAAACCGGGTAAAGAAGAACTGTTCCGTAACATTTTAGACATCGGATTACTTCCAGGTACCTTTGTACTGATTCTTGAAAAATATTCTTCTCAAAACAAAATGGTGATACGAGCGGGTGAAATAGAAATAGCGATCCGAAAAGTAGAAGCAGAGTTGATTCAAGTAGGAGAAATCCGTGGGTCATTCTGATAGTTCAAAAATGTTTCGGATTTTGATGGCAGGAAATCCAAATTGTGGAAAATCGACTTTATTCAATCGACTAACAGGGCTTAGACAAAAAACCGGCAACTATCACGGCGTCACCGTCGAAAAAGCGGAAGGTATTTTTCATCACTTAGATCAATCTGTAAAAATTTTGGATCTTCCCGGTGCGTTTAGTTTGGGAGGAAACTCAGAAGACAAACAGATTACAAGTAGAGTTCTGATCGGTCATGAAGCAGGAGACCGCATACTTTTTGTGATGGACGCCTCCCTTGCAGAAAGAAGTCTTCAGTTTTTACTTCAAATATTAGAATTAAACGTTCCCGTTTTAGTCGCAGTTACGATGAAAGACGTTCTAGAAAAAAAAAGGATTCAACTCAGATTAGATTTACTTTCAAACGAATTCGGAATTTCATTTCAATACGTAAATCCTAAAAACGGAGAAGGAATCAAAGAACTCAAAGATCGGATCGTTTCTCCAAAAGCGTTTTGCCTTCCTACTCGATCCTTTCCGTGGGACTCGGAGAGAGAAAAGTTTCTAAACGATCTTTTAAATTCACTTTCCTCAGAACATTCCAATTCTTTAAAGTTTGTTTTGACCAATTCTCTTAAAGAACTTTCCGGCGAAGTTTTACAAAAAGGTCTCCCTGGACTTTCTCTTTTTTCGGAAATTCCCTCAAAACTCATCCGTGAAAAATTTGAGCGTTTTGGTAAACGTTTTACTTATTTGGAAGAGCTGACCCAAAAATCCATCTATATTAAAAAAATATTAAGCAAAGCAATCGTTGGTGATCCGATTCCGAACGAAAGGGTTCTTTCCAAAGCGGATAAAATTCTATTACATCCTTTTTGGGGACTGGTTTCTTTTTTAGGTATTATGGCATTGGTATTTCAGGCGCTTTTTACTTGGTCGGAAATACCTATGGATTGGATAGAATCCTGCGTTCGAAATGTAGGAACTTTTGTAGGAAGTTTTTTAGAAGAAGGTCCTCTTCGTTCCTTAATCCAAGAAGGAATCATAGGTGGGGTCGGAGCCGTCTTAGTGTTCATTCCTCAAATTAGTCTTTTATTTTTATTTATCGGTATTTTGGAAGAAACCGGTTACATAGCCAGAGCTTCCTTTGTTATGGATCGTTTTATGGGAAAGTTCGGCCTTTCGGGTAAGTCTTTCATTCCATTGTTATCATCCGCGGCGTGTGCAGTTCCTGCGATTATGGGAACCAGAACTATTGAAAACAAATCGGATCGACTAACAACGATTTTAGTTTCTCCTTTGATCACTTGTTCGGCACGTTATCCGGTATATGTTTTAGTGATCGGAGCGATTTTTCCCTCAAAAAATTTTTTGGGAATTTTTAACGTTCAAGCGCTTACTATGTTCGGGCTTTTTCTTTTGGGAATGATCGCGTCTATGCTCGCGGCTTTAGTTTTCAAAAAGACTTTTTTTAAATCGGATTTTTCCTATTTTTTAATGGAGCTTCCAGCTTACAATACCCCTTCGATCAAAAGCCTGGCACTTACAGTATTCAAAAAATTGAAAGCGTTTTTATCTACCGCAGGACAAATCATTCTATTTATTTCTATCTTACTTTGGTTTTTGGCAAATTATCCCAGAATCGATTCATCCCTTTATCCAAACCTTACAGACGCAGAACTAAAAAAAATACAGATCCGGGAATCCTACGCGGGACGCAGCGGTAAATTTATGGAACCGGTTTTAAAACCAATCGGTTTTGATTGGAAGATGGGAATCGGAATCATTACTTCGTTCGCTGCAAGAGAAATTATGGTCTCCACACTTTCCATCATATACGGAGTCGGTGGAGAAGAATCCACAGACGACCTTAAAGAGGCCCTCCTAAAAGATACAGATGAAAACGGCAAACCAGTCTGGGGATTGAGTAATTCTGTCAGCTTACTTCTGTTTTTTGCGTTTGCCTGCCAGTGTATGTCCACTTTAGCAGTGGTGAAAAAAGAAACGAATTCTGTTTTTTGGCCCTTGTTTTTATTTACATATATGACAATTTTAGCATATTCTACTTCTTTTATAGTATTCCAGGCCTGGCAATTATTCTCCTAGAAAAAATTAGAATGTCTCGAAAATTTCCGCCCAACCTGAAAATTATTTTAAGTTTTACAATTTTGTTTTTGATTTTATTGATTACGTATCGAGTTAGTTTTACGATCGTTTTCTTTTCTAAATTCTATTCCGCGTCTTTTTTTGAAGTTATACTGGCATTTTTAGTCGGAATTCGTTTTGATCTTTCCGTCTGTGTATTTTTAATCGGACCCTTTTGGATCCTTTCCGCAATTTATCCTCTAAATCGTTTTCGAACCTATTCTCTTTTCTGGGGAATTTCTCCGATCGTTCTATTTTTTTGGGCGTCGTCTCATCTAATCGGAGACATTTTATATTTCGGAGAAACCAATAAACATTTAGGTTACGAAGGTTTTATATTTTTAGGTTCTGAGTTTTGGATCATTTTCAAAGCATTTTTTGTAGGCCATACAATTTTAGCGATTATTTCTTGTCTTCTAATCGGAATCTTACTTCCGTTCAGTATCTATCAATATATTCAAAAAAACTTATATATTTTTGACCCAGCTCAAAAAAGATTGGAGTTATTACAACTTCCTTTTATTATCCCGGTTCTATTTCTGCTCGTGCGAGGTGGGTTTCAATCCAGACCGCTTCGTGCGAGCGACGCAATGATTTCAGAGACTTATATAGTTAATCAACTGGTTTTAAACGGCATTTTTACCTCCGTTATGGATATTAAAAACCAATCGATTCCAAACAATTTACAAGTTACTTATCAGGATGCGGTCGTTTCCGTCCAAAAAGAAATAGAATATCCTACCTCTAAATTTATTTCAGAAGAATATCCCTTATTGAGAGAAACCGAAAAAACCAATCCGGGCAAACCACCTAACATCGTTTTGGTTCTTTTGGAAAGTTGGACCGGAAAATACACTTATACAAACGGGCAAATTCTCCCCGAAGGCAAACCGATCGCCCCCCATTTCGAAAATTTAATCCGACAAGGAACCTATTTTCCCAACTTTTTCGCAAGCGGAGGAAGAACCACAAACGGTCTTTTATCCACGTTAACCGGAATACCTGATGGCCCTGGTTTGACCGTAGTCAGAACCCCCAGAATTTTGAGTCGTTTTGGTGGACTCGGAACCATTTTGAAATCGATCGGTTACAAAACCTTATTTGTTCATGGTGGAGACGTAAACTTCGATAATATGAGTTTTCTTTTTTCGCATTGGGGTTTTGATACCATTTTAGGCCAGGAATATTTCGATTCTTTAAATAAATACAAACCCGGTCCTTGGGGTTACTACGACGGAGATTTGTTAAACGAATTTCACGAAATTCTAATAAATCAAAACACTCCCTTTCTTGCGGCTACTTTGACTTTAACCACTCATTATCCCTATAAGGTCCCCACCCCGGAAGACGAAGTATTTTCGTCCCAACTTGAGGAAGCAGATTACTTCAACGTATATCGTTATGCAGATAAATCGATTTATCTATTTTTAGAAAAAGCGAAAAAGGCCCCCTACTTTCAAAACACCGTTTTTATATTCGTAGGAGACCACACACATCATAGAAATCTAGATTATTTCGAAGATAGAAACGTTCCTTTTTTAATCTATTCTCCCGGAAAAATTTCCGCTAAGATAGATGATAGAATCTCCTCTCAGTTAGACGTCATTCCCACGATTTTAGGAATCGTCGGTAAGAAAGTACGTTTCTCCGCAATGGGTAGAAATCTTTTAGACAAACATATTCAAGGTGGAAAAGCCTACTTCGCTTTTGGAAATTTATTTGGTTGGATCGAAGACAATTGGATCTTCTATAGTTTTACGGATAAAATTAGAAAGTCTTCCTTTTCCATTGTTCCAAGAATCGGAGAAACTGAGGAATGTAAAAACGATCCAGTTCAATGCGAAACGTATCATCTGAAAGCGAAATCATTTTGGAACTTAAGTTATGAACTAATGAGCCGAAATCTTATATATCCAACTCAAAAATAAAACACGAAGTAAACCATGAACTTTTCAAAAGAATTTTCAATCGCATCCAAATTAAATCTAGGCCCTGAACATCCTCCGATTGTAGTAGCTGAAATTGGACTCAATCACAACAACGACGAAGAAATCGGTAAAAAGACAATCGCAGCCGCTAAAAAGGCTGGAGCCCAAGCGGTAAAATTTCAATCCTACGTCACAGAGGAATTTATAGACGTTCATAATCCGGAAGCAAAGGTTTTAGTGGATATATTCAAAAAATATGAACTATCCGAAACGATGCATAAAAAATTCCAAAAAACTGCGGAGGAAGAAGGTTTGATTTTTTTCTCCACTCCTCTTTGTATCAGTTCTCTAAATCTGCTTATAAGTCTAAAAGTTCCAGCAATCAAAATCGCAAGCGGAGACGTAACCAATAAAACACTTCTTTTAGAAACCGCAAAATCTAAACTACCCGTAATTCTTTCTTCGGGGGCTGCGGATTTTTTTGAACTGAGCAGAGCAATTTCCTTTTTAGAAAAAGAAGGAATCGATCAACTTTGTCTTTTACACTGCGTTTCCATCTATCCAACTCCTCCCGAAAAAGCGAATCTCAAAGTGGTAGAAACATTCAAAAATCTTTATACGTTTCCGATCGGTTTTTCGGATCATACCGCAGGAAATATCGCCGCATCCGTCGCCGTTTCCTTAGGGGCTTGTATGATTGAAAAACATTTTACTTTGGATAAAAACCTGGACGGTCCCGATCATGTTATCTCCGCAAGCCCAGAAGAATTGAAAAGTGTTTGTGAAAGCGCTTTTATTTCTTGGAAAATGAAAGGAAACGGCGAAAAAAAACCTTGGCCGGAAGAAATCAACGGAAGATTTTTCGGCAGAAGATCCTTATACTCGGACCCAAAAGGAAATCCGATCGCACTTCGTCCGGATTTGACTCAAAAAGACAAAAAATATTTGGATTCTTGGGAAACGGAAAAAACAAATCTCTTGAGTTCGAAACCAGGCAAACCTTTCCATGTCTAATCGATTCTATTTTTCTAAATTAGAATATTCAATTTTACGAATTTTATTTCTGGCGTTCTTCGTTTCTACCTCTGCCGTAGGCGCACCTACAATCGCCTATGGCAATTTAGGTTCGGAAGTGGATTTTATCGATTTCGGCAGATGGACCGCCGCACCTTTTAGTTATTCTGTATCATCTTCATTTTCCGCTGAATACGGAGGATTTAATCTTTTTGATTCAGATTCAAACACACATTGGTATTCTGCCAATCGTTTGGGTTCTGAATGGATCATCGTAGACTTCGGTTCCAAAAGACTAATCAACGGTTTAGAAATTACGGTTCCTATTTTTAGAAAGGAAAGGGCAGTAAAAAAATACGAGATCCAAGTTTTAATCCGAGACGACTGGAGAACCATTCTTACAAATCAAAACGTAGAACTGCATAATTTTCATAAACTCGGAAATATAGACTCTTCGGTTTTAAGAATCCATTTTCCCGATTCCACAAATCGTGAAGTTGTAATCAGCGATCTCAAACTTTTTCTGAATCAAAAACTTTTAAATGGAATTGAACCTAGACTTAGAGGTTATTCGTTTCCAGTTCCTGACGGACTCATTTCCAGTTTTGATTCCCAACTTCCAAACGCTCCTAGAACCTATCGAAACGGAGTCCATAAGGGAATCGATATATACAAAAAAAAGGATATAGACGGCCAGATTCGAAACTTAAATTTCCAAGACGAGGTAGTCTCTCCCGAAGACGGAATCGTAGTTCGAGCAGATCATTCCTATTCCCCTATGACTTTATCAGATTATGAATATCATACTACCCAGTCCCAAAAAGGAACCGTGACTTATGTTGAAAAAGATTTTGGAGGAAGACAAGTTTGGATCGATCACGGCCACGGTGTAATGACTAGCTTCAACCATCTTTCTTCGATTTATAAAAACATAAAAGTAGGTGAAAAAGTCAGACAAGGAGAATCGATTGGAACCGTTGGAAACTCAGGTTTATTAGAAGAGGCGAAAGGAATCGCAGACAATATCCATCTTCATTTTGAAATCTGGGTAGACGGTGAATTTTTAGGAAACGGTCTCCCTCCCTCCCAAGTTCGCAAATTACTTCAGTTCTTTTTCAAAAGAAACGGAATGGATTAATTTCCACACAACTAACGTATGTTTAAGATTAAAAAAGTTTTTTAACATTCTCCGCAATCGCAAATAATGATTTTCTTATTTAGCGTGAGTTAACGCGAAAGGGATCGATGCGGGGAAACTAAAGCAAAACGCTCTCTCAAACTCAGCGTCTCGCTTCTATTGGCGCTCGACAGATCGCGTTTTAAATTGAATCTAAAAACGATTATTATATAATGTTTCCTATATACAATTTATTGATCAGAGCTAAAGAGCCCGGTCCGGCGGCCTATGGCAAGCAGGATTTCTCTGGTTTTCTTACGTCGAATTCACATTATTTAACGTTAATTCGATGTAAAAAATTTATTTTATAAAACCCGATTTTTCTGTAAAAATAAAATGTAAGGCCTTATCACAACACCTTTAGACAGGAAAACTACTAAATTTTTACACTTTATAACTTATAGATATAAAATAGTTTTATAATATATCAATACTCAAATAACCGCCTACTTTATTACAGCAGAACAAAAATATTCATCCGACAAAACACTCTAAAAGTTTAAGATAAAATTTTAGTTCCCGGAATTTCCAATACAAACTTAGAACCGAATATTTTTGCAGGAGTAGTGAAACCTGCATGGAATTTCTTTTTTTCTACTTTGGAAACTGCGGCTAACGCAGATTCGACGGTAAATTCATACGCTTCCAAACAACGCATCCGAATGGAAACTCTCTTGGAATTCGCTTCGCTCCAAACTTCTCCCCAAAGAAGCACTTCTCCCTTTTTTCTTTTTTGTTTATCCGGTCCACTTGCAATCACTTCTACAATATTTTGTATTCCTTTTAAAATCGCAGAATTTTTTAAGAAAAAAATACTAGGTTGTAATAATTTCAAAATCCTAGTTTGAAATTCCGGAAAAGAAGAATATACCGTGATGTTTGGTATTTCCGTGGAAATAAATGAAGTAAAAACGTCCCCCCAAGGAACTGCAAAAAATTCCGCATAACGCCCGTTTATCTCTATTACTTTTTTTAAACTCAACTGTGGAATCGTTTCAATCTTTCCGTTTCTTCTTATCTTAGATCCATAAGGAAGTTGAGCCAGTGCACTTTTTAAAGTTCCTCTGGATAAGTCCGTAAAACCGGTAAATCCCAATTCTAAAAAATGGGCTTTGGAAAGTTTTTCTTTGAGCATTACCGCAAGACAATCGGTAGGTACTACGTCAAACCCCACTCCCGGAAGTAACATTACATTTTTTGCAAGTGCCTTAGGGGATAAGGAATACAACGTTTCAAATACCGGAATTTCTCCGGTAACATCCAAATAGTGGACCCCGGATTCTACACAAGCTTTTGCTATTGGAATCGCTGTTTCTATAAATGGACCGGCACAATTTAAAACTAAAAAACTATCTGAAATCTGATTTTGGATTTCTTTTGGATTTTCCAAAGAAAATATTCTAAACGGAAGTCCTAGTTCTTCAGCAATAGAACGAATTTTAGATTCAGATCTTCCGGCCAGGATCGGCGTTTGCCCTCTTTCCACGGCCTTTTCGGCAATCAGTTTTCCCGTATAACCATTCGCTCCATAGAGAAGCCAGTTTTTTTTCTTAGTGGCCATAAACCAAATTTACCTTGAATATAAGAATTAGTCAAGTTTTGACAGAAATTTACGCACGATATACACGATCTATAAGTCGATTTTTACTAATGACTTTAGGGTTAGTTATCTCTTACACAGATCTTTAATACTTAAATCTAAAACTCGAATTTCAGAGATCCGAATTTAAATAGAAACCAGATCATCCCTAAAAAGAATTATATTTTTATAATTTATCTTTTTGATAATCTGTTCAATCGGCTACTTCATACAAAAATTCAATGGATGATCATTTTTTTAAATATAAAGATACTTTAAAAATTTTGAAAGTGATTTTTAAATATTTCGTAATTAATAGAAAGTTTTTGAAAGAACATATAATTCATAAATAATGGTGGGTTAATTACCAAATTCAACAATGTTAAAAATAATATTCATTAGAGTTGTTGAAAAATTAATTCTTGATCTGTTTGTATTGGATTGAATGGACAATTGAAGCAATTTTACGAATCTTCACTATGGAATTTTTCAACAACTCTATTTTAAAATAAAAAACGACTTGTTTAAAACTAATTCGATTTTTTAAAATATCTTTATGTGTTATTATATTACTGCTACCATACCTAATCACATAAATTTAATTAAAACGAGTGAAATTTTAGAAAACCACAACTTAAGATTTGAAGAAATTATAAATCCGAGTATTTTAAACCAGACTTCAAATCTTTATTTCTATTTTCGACCCACCACAGGCATCTGTGATTGTGAAACTACATTAGGATCTAAAATAAATTCTCATCAATCTACAATTTCTAAGTTAGAAAAAAAAGGTTGGAGTAAAACTAAAATTAATCGATGGCTTTCGGAAAAGGTTCGTTACGAACTTAAACAAAAATCCAATTCTGAAGTTTTAAAAAAATCTAATTTATTAGAAACGGAATTTTGGCATCAGTTGATTTTGGAATTTTTCTCTATGAATCTTTGTAACGAATTCGGATTATTAATTCATTGGTATGAAGGACCGTTAGAAGAAGAATTTAAACTCAAAAGTATTTTGAAAATCAATTCAAATCATCTGCCCAATTCGTTCTTTGAAGAAATGGAAAACGACATTCTATATTTATTTCAAAAATAGTTTTTTGAATTTAGATTCAAAAAAATAGAATTCAATTGAAAATCCCATCCAAAATTGATGTTAAATTCAAAAACGAATTATAAAAAGTATTTCATTTTGACCTAAAAAAATAAAACCGTCTTACTCGTTCGGCTGTTTTTGAGACTTGTTTAAATTCAAAAAAGAATAGCTCCAATTTATAGATTTAAGATTCTTAGCAAGTTTTTATAAACCTAAACGTTTTTAGTTTACTTTGTATGACCGCTTACTGTTTTTTAATTATGTCTTGATCGGAAAATTAAATTTTATCTTAGAAATTATGAAAAAGATTTTTGCTCAAATCAGCAGATATTTACTCTTCTTTACACCTCTACATTCTCTTTTATTACTGACTGCTTCCTTTTCAAAAGAATTACGCGATCTGCAATATCATCCTACCGACTCATTGGATTGGGTAATATTAATATACTTAGTTCCAGCAATTGCAGCCGCATTTTTAAACCAACTGATTCCTTATACTTATTTTGACACAACCAAACACAAGATTATCACCACTGTATATTTATCGATTGGCGTAATGATTTTATTTTGGAATCAATCTCATTGGGGTTATTATCTTTCGCGTCCATCAATACCAAATTCAATCAAAGAAGTAAAACGATTGGTATCTGAATTGTCTCTTGAACCAAATATCTTTCCCGCCTGTAATTTGAAATCAAAAGATCGTGACTGGCAACTTACTAGCTCAAAACGATTTGATTACGATACCACACAAGATAGAATCGAATACTTTTTAGACGATATTTCCATACGCCTATCCAATGAGGATGAAACAAATTGGCGCCAAGCCTTAAATAAAACTTCATTTCGTTTGAATATCTCCAAGGGCATAAAGATTCACGATTTCATTCAAAAAAATTATACCTTTGAACAACCGGAAGCTGAATATAACCAAGTATGCTTTTTTCTTGCAGTAGATATCTTTGAATTTATAGATTTTGACGGGAATAAAATCTACTATGTAGGTTATTCCACACACCAACTATCAAACGACCACTATGCGTATTATGAATTTATAATTTATGAAAACGAAAATGGTTATCAAATTAAACAATCCAATCGATTCTTTTACGATATAGCTGGAATCGAAGGTTTAGAATTTCCTTATTTTATGCTTCTATTCAATATTATTTATATATCTTTCTCAGGATCAATAGCCGCAATTCATAAAAGCAAATCTTAAATATTTCAAATTTTCATAAACTAACACGAGTTTGGCGGTTTAAAATCCGGGCGAATCCCGCCAATAGTCTGCAAAAGAAAGATTCAATGAAACAGGCGGGACCGGGCTCTTTAGCTTCAGTCAAGTTATTGTGCACATTAGTCATACATTCAATTTCTTTAATTTCAATAACTTGACTCCGCATCGATCCCTTTCGCGTTAAACTAAAGAACGATCCGACAAAACATCTAGAAATTTTACATACAAATGTTGTTTTACTTCAAAAATTTACGACTTCCTTTCAAATAAAAATCGAAAATCTAAGTTCTATTTATTTAAAACTAGGACGTATAAAAATAGTATCAGGAAAATGAATGAGCGATTTTATAAAGATACAGGATTTCTCAAAAAATAGGATTCAAAGTTCACCGTATTTTAGATCGGTTCCGCATTTCGGATCGCTTCTTCAATTTCTTTAAGCTGAGTAGAAATTCTAGCGTCAATCGCCCCCACGTCAGTTTCGATGATAACGCCACCCCGATCCACACGAGAATCTTCGTATATATTAACCTTGCGAAGAGATTCCATAAGTTTGATCAGCTCGTCTTTATGAGCGGTTGTAAGTTCCAAATCCGCAAAGTTGACTCGAATATCCACGCGATCTCTATCTTTGATCCTTTTTAATGCTTCTCTAATATTATTAAGAACAATTTCTTTTCTTTCAATAATTTCGTCTTTGATAACCTTACGTGCGATGATTAAAATCATCTCCACCATTTGTTTTTCCGAAGCTTGAATAATTTCTTCTCGGATATCTATCGCCTTACCTACGATGGTTCCCAAACGATCGATTAAACGTCTGACTTCTCCTTGACCTTTTTTAAAACCTACTTCTCTACCGGCGTCGTAACCTTTTAGATAAGCCTCGTGTTCGATCTCAGCCACCTTCATCTCGGCTTCTTTGATCATCCTTTCGACTTCCATCTTGGCTCTATCAAGGATCTGTTCTGCTTTGGCCTTACCTGTATCTTCTTCTAGTTTTACTTTTTCTTTAGAATCTTGGATCATTTGAAAGGCGCGTTTGCGTCCTTCTTCTTCGATCTCTTCTGACTTTCTTCTGGCGTCTTCTAGAAGTTTACGAACCTGTTCTTCGTTTTCTTCTCGGTAACGATTTAACTCCGCCTCAATTTCTTCGATCGAAGGACCTTGGTATTGTTCGATGATATTTCCTTCTTGATCTACTTCAAACTCTTCCGCGTCTTCATCTCTGTGAAATTTTTTATATTTATCAGGAATTGCTAATTCTACCTGATCTTTCATATCCGAAATTTGTATGGGTTTAAAGACGAGTTTGGCCATGACTTAAGTCGCTCTCCAAAATTTGATACTTCCTTCTTCGATCTCTTCTCGTAACCTTTCCAAAATTCCGTTTTGAGCGGTCTCCATTTCCGCAAGACTAATCGGTCCCATAGAATCGGATTCCAAACGAATCGAAGCGGAGAGAGCGGGTTCTAATTTTTCAAGAATTCTAAACTGTATCTCCGTTTCAGTCCCCTTTAAAGCGCACGAGAGAACGATCGGATGAAAAGAAGAAAAAAAACGATTTAAAGGTTCTCTTTCTAAAAATAATAGATCTTCCATCCGAAAGAAATGTTCCATTATATTTTCGGCAAAACCGGGGCGCTTCTCGCGGATTCGAGCGAATATTTTTTGAGAATCTCCCGGCCGCAACCTACCTAAAAGATCAGCCGCTTTTTTTCCCTTTGGGTTATGTATCGGAAGACTTTTTTCTTCGAGAGCAATTGCTTCCAGTTTGAACCTTAAAAATCTTTCCAAACGATTTTTTTCATATTCGCTGGAAAGATCTAGATCGTGAATCTGGATCAAAATTTCTTCTTTTATCATTTCCGGAAAGTCGTTTAATACGGCTGCGGCTACATCCGGATTTCCAAAACAAAGAACTAAAGCGATCATGTCCGATTTTTCACCGGAAACGATCTTGGAAATTTCTTCCGAGTTTTTTGTCTTCAGTTCTTGTAAAAGATCTCTTTCTTCCTTTTCTTCTTTGAGAAGCGCTTCCAGTTCCCGGATGAGATTTAAACTTTCCGGATCGATGGATTCTTCTTTTTGAATTTTAGAAAGAGAATTCAAAAAAGAAGAGAGAATTTCTCTCTCTTCTTTCGAATCTGGTTTTCCGGTTTTGTGAAACGTTTCTAAAAGTTTTCCGGTGACTTCCGGACCTAGATGTTTGTAAACTTCCGGAGGAAGATGTTCTCCTAAAATCCGAAGTAAACTTCCGGCCCTGTTTTGTCTGGAAGACAGGTTGTTCATCAACCTGCTTCCTCTTCAGAGAGCCAAGTGCGAAGAAGTTGTGCGACCTCCTCCGGTTTTTCTCTGGCGAGGTTGATCGCGTTTTCGAGAAGTTCTCTTCTGTATTTTTCGTCGAGAGAAAGTTCCACTTCGGCGCCACTTTCGTCCATAACTCGAAGGGCGGCTTCTCTCATCATCTGTTGTTGAGCGGCAAGTTCTTCTTCTCTGAGTCTTCTTCTTCTTCTTGCGATTTCTTTTTTGATCGCTCTGTAAACCAGTATGCTTACGATTAAAAGTAAAATGATGATTAAGGATGCGATGATCATTTGACGAATCGCTTTTTGTTTACGTAGCTCTTCGTCTTCCGCAGCAAATTGAGCCGATCTGTCTTTTGGAATCGTGACCACAGAAATTTGGTCTCCTCTGGCCTTATCGATTCCGACTGCGGATTCCAAATTTTTACGGATCTGTCTGAGTTCATCTTCCGAAACCGGAACATATTTACGATCGTAACCGGTCCCGTCTTCTTTCTCTTTCTTTTCCCAGACCCCGTCTATGACGACAGATAAGTTTACCTTTTCTACTTTCCAAGGTTGTTTTTGAACTTCAGAAACCCTTCTGTTAAATTCATAGTTATTGATGTTTTCGGCTTTGCTGTATTCCGCTTTTTGATAATCCGTATCTTTATAACCGGGAGCAATGTTCGGTTCGGTTCCTGCGGGTCCGTCCGGGGTAAAACCTCTACCTTTAAAGTCTTCTTTGGTTTCTTTAGAAGAAACTTTGAGCGAATAACCGTCTACGAGTTTTAGTTCTGAATAAGGAGTGTTTGGATTATCTGGAATTGCGACAACCGGCGAAACGGAATTGTCCTTATAAGATTCCTTATCCCAATTTAAATTATATTCAAAACGTGTAATATCTACTCTGTCTTCGCCGCCTAAAAGCCAGCGAAGTGTGTTTCTCATATCGATAAGACGTTGTATTCTCTGCTCTTCTCCGATTCTTAATTTTTCTTGAACGATCCTAAGTTCGAGTCTCTCTTTTTCTAAGTCTTCTTCAAAGTCGCTGATGATTTTACCGTCTGCGTCTGCGACGCTCACGTTTTCCGGTTTTAATTTCGGAACCGCTCTAGAGACCAAGTTTACGATCCCTTTGACTTCTTTTCTAGAAAGGGATTCTACTCCGGGAATGTAGTGCAAGATAACAGACGCTTTTACGGGAGATGAATTGGAACTAAAAAGTTCTTCTTCCGGAAAGGCTATGTTTACGTAAGCCTTGTCTACGGAACGAAGAGTCATAAGAGATTGTTCAATTGCACCTTTTAAGGCTCTATATTTTTTAATATCTTTGTCGAACTGTGTTTCGGTGAATTTATCTACGTTAAAAAGTTCCCAACCTTGAACTCCGGCCGGAATTAAATTTTCCTGAGCAAGTTTTGTGACGATCTCTTGTCTTTGTTCCGGATCAACTGTGATCACACTTGTATCGGAACTACCGTATTGATAACCTAGAGAATCCAGTTTTTTAGTTACTTCTGCAAAGTCTTTGCTGGTTAAGTCTTTAAACAAAACTACTCTGTTTTTTTGAAGAGAGATCGTAGAGAGGATTCCAATCGCAATCAAAACGGTTAGAGCCACCCCTCCCAGGATGAGTTTTTTAGTAGTGTCCAGGGTTGTGAAAAATTCCCGGATGTTATTTAAAATTTTCTGTAACTGCTCTGGCATAACGGATCTCCACCGAATTTACAATACGGGACATAATCAAATATCGGAAATAGAGTACAATCTCTTTTCAATTTTTTTAGAAAAATTTATTTCGGTACACAAATGTTAAGCGAAATTGAATAATTATATTCGCCTTTTTGAATGTGTTTGGGTACTGAATTTTTGTGTAGCGGAATTTGTTCCAATTTTTCACTAAAGACAATTTTTAAGATATGTGTTGAACGAACATTTTGATTTACCTTTAAAACGTCCGAACTTGGTTTAGAATTTTATAAAAATCAGTAACCAAACAAGAAATCGCTATTAGGTGTGAGTATGGATGATAATAGAGTTGTTGAAAAATTAATTCTTGATCTGTTTGTATTGGATTGAAATGGACAATTGAAGCAATTTTACGAATCTTCACTATGGAATTTTTCAACAACTCTAATCTTTATCCAAATAGTTTCAATTTAGAAACTTTGAGTCTGTCCTACTGATCTTTATAAAATTGAGTATCTTAAATTTAAATCATAAATCCTATTTCGATACAAAATACTGATTACTTGTTGCCTAATTCAGAGTGAAATACTTATAGTTTAGAATTTCTTGTTTTTCTAATGCTTATTTTATTTTCTTTGGAAACACATTTTATAGAAAAAAATCGAAATCGTTCTATAGAAATCGAACATAACGTTACACGCCATTGATATATTCCCTAGTTATTTTTTGTCCTGTTGTGATCTTTTGCTCCTTGTTAATTTTTAAGGAGTGTAAGATCAACTTCTAACTATTACAAATAATATTAAGATTCTCAAAGTATTTGAATCGGATCTAAATTTGTGAAATTGAAATTTTATAAATTGCATCAATACTGTTTAAAGGAATGGAATTTTCACTGCACAAAATATCCTGTTCGAGAAAATCAATCTTAAAAACTTAGATTCATCAACAATAAAGAATTTGAATAACGAAATAATCTTTTTGGCTGTAGAACTTTAAATGCTTTGCATTTGTCAACGGCTATCGAATTCGCAATGAACTTGGTGAAGATTTACATATATTTTCGTATGATAAAGATTTCAATAAAGTTGCGAATGAATTAAGTTTCAAAACTGTATAAGCAAAACTATTGCTTTTAACTATGACGGAAATTCAATTAAATTCAGAAAACAAATATAAATTTTCTGTCACTTTTTTAATAAGAATAAACCATTGAAAACAACATGAATATTAGAAAAGTCCAGGAAACAGATGTAGATAATATTTTCAACCTAACAGAGCAATTTGCTACTTCTTTTAAAACCGATTATGCGCTATTCAAAATTAGTTTTAATTCTCTCACTCAAGAACCTTCTGCTCACTTTCTATTAGCTGAGGAAAATGAAAAAATTATAGCATATTGTCTTGGATTTGATCATTATACTCTTTATGCCAATGGAAAAGTTGCTTGGCTTGAAGAAATTTTTGTTTTAGAAGATCATAGAAGGCACGGAGTTGCTCGACTTTTAATGTCTGAATTTGAAAACTGGGCTCGATTTAGAAATTCAAAACTTATTGGACTTGCGACCAGAAGAGCAAGAGATTTCTATACATCAATAGGATACGAAGATTCAGCTATTTTTTTTAGAAAACTACTTTAGAAAATCGGAAAATAAAAATAGTGCAAGTCGCCTAACTTCGGATCTGCGCATTTGCTTTATCACCTGATTTGCAAGACATCTCTATTGCCACTGAAACCTCGCGCATAAACGTTTCAGGAGAGTTAACGTTTATAAACCTATTTTATTATGCGTTATGATTAAAAGGAAATCATAAGATCATTATTTAACGTGCGTTCAACGTAAGGAAGTAAAAGTTGGAAATTGTTTTCGGATTTCAAATTCAAAGAAGATTTTTTTGGAAAAAATGAAAATACAACTAAACTGCTTAGAGCTTGTCCCAAAACCTCCTTGTACTTGTAGTCTAAAGAAGTAGATATGACATATGAATTCAAATTTAGGTCATTTAGATATCTCTGAAGAGATTTGGAAACGCCTTCATTCCTTACTACCAAAGCGCAAAGCAAACATCATGATTTGCTTCGAAAATTAAAATGTAGGAACTCCTTCAAAAAAAGGGATTATATATATATTTTAAGAACTTCTGCATCTTTTGTAAAATCAACCGTCAATTTTGAGTATCATTCTTTATATGTCTGAGTAGTAAAAATCTCTCAAGTTAAGAAAATCCAAAGCTAAAACCGAAAATCTTTGAACCAAACTACTGTATCTCGACAAAATTGAAAATCTTAGCTTTTTTCAAAAACTGAATTATAGCGACATAATTTTTTTATTTTCTCATAGATACTTGACTTTCTTGTAAATTCTAGATACCAAGAAATAATCCTTATGATAGAGAAAAAATTTCATGAGAAAGTAGACGTAATGTCTAAATATTTCCTAATCATGGATCGAACCGAAACGATCCGGAAATCCGGAAAAGTCATTCGAGTCTCCGGAAACGTAATCTATTCAGAAGGCCCACCCGACTCTAAAATTGGGGAACTGATGGATGTTCAAAAAAGTGGGAAAGAAGGTTATCTCCAATGTGAAATCGTAGGTTTTGAAGGTCACGTCTATACTCTTATGCCCCTCGGCCCCATTGAAGGGATTTATCCGGAAGCATTTGTGTTTTCTTCCGGCAGAAAACTCGCGGTTCCCGTCGGAAAAGAACTACTTGGAAGAGTCTTAAATGGGGTCGGAAGACCGATCGATAAAAAAGGTCATATCATCACCAAAGAAGAACGTCCCCCCGATAACGAAGTTCCCAATCCTTTGGATCGCCCGATCATTCGAGACATTCTCATGACTGGAGTTCGAGCCATCGACGGGATTTTAACCATCGGAAGAGGACAAAGAGTCGGAATCTTTTCCGGCTCCGGCGTAGGTAAATCCAGTCTACTTGGAATGATCGCACGTTATACCGACGCAGACGTAAACGTGATAGCTCTCGTAGGGGAAAGAGGTAGAGAGGTAAACGAATTTATCGAAATCGATCTCGGAAAAGAAGGACTTAAAAAATCGGTCGTATTAGCCGCAACCTCCGACGCACCAAAGATGGAACAGGTAAACTGCGCCTTACTCGCGACTTCCATCGCAGAATATTTTAGAGATCAGGGAAAACACGTAAATCTTATGATGGATTCTTTGACTCGATTTGCACAAGCTAATCGTGAAATCTCCGCTTCCAACCACGAACCTCCTATTACGAGAGGATTTAGTTCATCAGTTTTTTCTAAATTAGCAAAACTTGTTGAACGCTCTGGAACTTCGAAATCGGGAGGAACTATCACAGGATTTTATACGGTTCTGACAGAAGCGGACGAAATGGAAGATCCAATCGCAGACGCGGTTCGAGGTTATATAGACGGACATATCATCTTGAACAGAAAACTCGCCGAAAAAAATCATTATCCTGCTATCGATATACCCGCTTCCCTTTCCAGGGTAATGGCGAGAATTTCTCCAGAAGACCAAAATCTAAGAGCGGGAATGATCCGAGAACTGATCAGCGTTTATAACTCTGCCGAAGAATTGATCCGCTTAAATGCGTATGTTTCAGGCTCGGATTTAAAAGTGGATCTTGCAATCCGTAAAAAAGACAAAATAGATCGTTATTTAAAACAGAAAATTCAGGAACGTAGTACTTATTCCCAAGCCTTACAAGGTCTAAAAGAAGTTTTAGAAGAAGAACAGGAAGAAGAGGAATTCTAAACTTGAAACGTTTTCAATTCAGTCTAGAACCGGTTTTAAATCTTCGCAAAAAAAAAGAAGATGAAAAACTAAAAGCGTTCTCGAAAGTTGCGGGTGAAATCAATCAGATACGCAACTCCATTTTAGAAAACGAAAAACAAATCGAACATCTTACGGGAGAATCTTATTCTCTTTACGGCGCCTCTTTAAGAGACTATCAACTCCATCAAGGTTATATTCGCTCTCTTATTACCAGAAACGAAAATTTAGAATCCGATATAGAAAATAGAAAATCAGAGTTAGATTCTAAAAGAACAGAATTAATACTCGCCCAAAAAGACCGTAAGATTTTGGAAATTCTCAAAGAGAATCAATATAAAGATTACAAAAAGTTATATTTTAAAAAAGAAAAATTTGAACTCGAAGAACATTACAATCAACTAAAATCCATTGAACGGAGAGAAATGAATGAATCCTCTGAACCGGCTCCGAGAGTCTTTACATACGATACTGGATCCAACTCCGAATCGTCTAACGACGATTCAGGCGCATCCGAAATCAAAAAACTATACGACAGATATAAAAAATGATTCCTTATTTCAGAAAATTTTAAATGTCGCAGTGGGAAATTCCAATCAAACGACAGATTCTATACTCAGCCTTCAGAAGAAAATTACCGATTTTCAGAAAAAGGCGGAACAATTGGAAAATAAAATCAACGAGAATCGAATCGATCTAAAGGTTTAAATATGGCATCCTTAAGCGATAAAGCAAGAGCTATCTATTTAGTACTCCTTATTCTTTTTTTATTGGCGATCGGTTTTTTCGTTTTCGATTATTTCCAAATCATCAACGCCTCCGAAATTTTTCCATTTCTTCGTAAAGAACCGGCTCTCGTAAATCAAGACAACGAATCTCCCACCGAACTTCAAAAATTAGAATTTGCTAAAGCTCAAGAAAGATTTGCAGAAGAACTAGACGAACTTGAAAAAAGAAAAACAGAGCTTATCGCCGAAAAGGGAAAACTTGAGGCCGAAATGGAAAAGTTAGAAGAAATGCGTAAAGGTCTCATTACCAAAGAAAAAGAAATGAAATCTGCGGATTCAGAAAAAAACAGTCGCCAAAAACTGGTTAAAGTTCTTGCGGATAAAGTAGGAAACATGCCTCCCGAATCAGCGATCGGAATGCTTGTAAACTGGCCCGATGGAGATATTATAGACGTCTTTATTCAGATGGATAAGGACGCGGAAGAAGACGGAAGACCTACGATTACTACTTATCTTCTAACACTTTTTCCCGCAGACAGACGCGCTATGATTACAAACAAATGGCTTAGTAGATCCGGTGGAATCAAAACTCCGGGCATTCCAGATGATGCAATAGAATCGAATCCATAATTCGGAGAAACCATGAATTTCAAAATAAAATCGTTTTTTATTTTTTTCGTATTTTTACTGTTAGTTGGAAATTCTATTGAATCTAAAAAGAAAACAAATTCACCTCCTCCCAAGGTAAGCGGTTACGAATTAGTCTCTAATCCATCCGCAGCCTTTGGAAAGACGATCCAAATATCCGGAACCGTTTCTGAAATTTTATATAAAGGAAATTCAATTCGTTTTTTGGTCTATTTTTCCGGTAAACCGGTCGCTCTGGATTCAGATTCAACCTCCCTAATTTCCAACGTCCAAGTAGGAAGTTACGTTTCCGTATGTGGTTTTTATTTAAAAGACAGGGAACTCAAAGCAAACGGAACTCCGATCACCATGCCTTTTATTTTAGTAGATTCTCCGGATTGTAGATAAACAAAAAATAGCTTCGTATTTTACAAGTTAGGTGAAACGTGCGCGTTTGATTTTGAAAAAACTCCTTTTAACAAATCCTACTTTTAAACTCTTTGCAAACTTCAGAGAAATCTATAGAAAAAGAGGACACGAACATCCGGAGAAAATGCAGTCGGTCGATACCTTCTTCTCTTGCAAAAGAGAGTAGTAATTTTAGATTAGAAATTGATAAAAACATCGGATTTGAATCTTTAAATATTGATCAAAACACAAAATTAAAAATTCAGAATTACGGATGTACGACCTATTTTGTCGAATTTTATTTTATCATAAAAGAAACCAAAATAAAAAGCAAAGCCGTTTCTGACTTTAAAAAAAAGTAAAATATCTACTTAGCAAAACAAAAGAAAAAACAAACTCTCCACTTTCACTTGATCATGCAATCAAAGTATTGGATCAAAAAAAATTTCAATTTAATAAAAACATTTCTTATACTGAGAACGAATTTGGACAATTTATAATTTTCAGAAGACCTAAATTTAAAAAAGAATCAGAAATCATTCATATTTCATTTATTATTAATTTATAATACAGTAGAGTTGTTAAAAAATGAATTCTCCATCTATTTTTATTTTATGCAAATCGGCAATTGAAGCAGTTTTGTTAATCGCCACTATGGAATTTTTCAACAACTCTACTGTACACAAATCAAACAAAACGTATTCACCCTAAATTTGATCCCAGGTCAATATATTATAATTTTAAAATATTATTGAAATATAAAAAAACAAATCCAAATATTCCTGGATCAATTATACAACGAATGGGAGTTTTGTTTTTCGCAAAATTTCTATAACGAAATCGAAAGCGTAGAACTTTTTGAAGCTTCAGAATTCTCCAAAACAATTTCACTTGTAAAAAGTGTATGAATCCAATCTTAAATTTTGATTGAGTTAGGAAAATTCGCAATAAAACCCATTCGGTCAAAGTAAGTATTTTATTAAAGATTTGTTTTAAATATGTATTAACATCACTTAAAAACCCTAACTGTTATTTCCTATGGAAAATGACTCCGATTCCAATAATTTGAACCCTTCCGCAGATTTAGAAATTTTAAATTACTATGATATTGAAAGACCCATCGCGGCCCTTGCAATTACAGAAAAGAAATTAGCCATTTTAGACATAGAAAGTAATCTTTCCATATTTGATATTCAAAGTGGAAAACCGACTCTTGAATCCAAGATAGAAAATAACAAAGAATTCATAGATAAACATCTAACAAGAATTAGTTTTTCAAATAAAAACGAATTATTTGTAGCTAGCGAAAAAGGATCCCTACTCTATACGTTTTCAAATTCGGAATGGAAAATCAATTTTTCTGATAAAAGTAGATTAATAGGCGGTATCTACAACGACGGTATGCTTTTTTTAGTCACAAAGATAGATACTGGAAATTATAACATCGTTCATAATATTGTAGCGAAAAATATAAAATCAGATTCCGAAGTTGAGCTTGTTCCAAACGCATTCAGAATTATGAATATTTTTGAGTTACAATCCGTATGCTACGACCAATACCTCATTCTTATTTCTTCTCATAACAAAGAGATTTATGTATTCGACATTTCCGATCGATCCAATATTCAGACAATTATAAAAAGAAAAGAAAAAGAGAATCGATTTTATACAATTAGAGAAAGTCCAATTGTATATTTTGAAAAGGACGAAAATAAAATAATCTCTTTTAGTAACGCTTTTGAAACCGGACCTTTGAAACGTTTTGGACTTAGAGGGAATCCTTATCAAGATGCCTCTGGAAACATTTGGATGTCTGTAAATAAATATATCAATAGCAAAAAACAACGTATAGAAGGAATTGGCCTTTTGAATTGGGAAAAAGATCATTACGAAAGTAGATTTTTATCTCTTCCGGAAGTTAAAGATCATCCACAAGGTTCAGATTCGTTCATTCATCATCTGAAGCAAGTTTGGACATTTAAGGAAAATTTATTTTGTTTATACGGTTCAGGTAGGCTTGTGGAAATGAAACTAACTTCTTAGAATTTTAGTATAGTAAGAATTTTTTAAATCAACTAACGTGAGTTTGGCATTAGAATCCTTTTTATGAAAGTCAATCTTTGTGTAAAAGACAAAATGTAGGAACTATTACAAAACTTAAGTTTGTCTGTAAAATGATGTATGAGTTCCCACAAACCACGATTTTACGAGCAAATTCTAAAATTGTAGGAACTCATACTTTTAGAAAACTCTTTCTTAAGCCAAACTTATGTTAAAATGGGATTTAAATTTTGATGATGGTCGTAAAACAGTAATTTTGTGCAAAGATTTGATTGGACGATGATTCTTTTTGTATTTCCTTAATAGTTCCCACAATTTTCAAAATTTAACTGGTAAATCCACGATTTGTGAGAGTTCCCACAGATTAAGACGTATTACAAGTTTTTAAACATTTATTTTTTATGGAAAAATCAGATTTTTATAAAATGAATCTCTTAACGACCTCTGCTCACATTACTACTCGGACGCATGCAAATAATATTACCATGAACTTATTTCTTATTTCAAAAGTTAAAATGTGGGATCTCACACAAAAAAGCTAACGATTTCAAGTTGGATATTATTTTTTGAGAATTCCTACGTCTTTGGAAAATCACTCATTCATTTTTCTGATACTATTTTTATACGTCCTATCAGTAAGGTGACCAATTGTATGAACTTTATGGAAAAGAAATTAACCTTTGAAAGGGGAATGAAAAATCCAAAAAGGCGAAAAAACTTCGACAAGGATTTTTATTATCTTCGAAAGTCCTTTGCTTGACTTTCGAAGAATTATAGAGAAATTTTAACTATGGTAGCCGTTGATTCTTTAGATAAAATAACAATTCAAGAATCTTTACGAAATCACAAAAGAGAGTTAGATTCTTTAGGGGTTCAGGCTATTCATATTTTTGGCTCAGTCGCAAGGAAAAACGCAAATTCGAAAAGTGATATAGACTTTCTCGTTACTTTCAAAAGCGGAATGAAAAATTTTGATAACTATATAAATCTTATTTTTTTATTAGAAGATTTGTTTGAAGTGAAAATTGATCTACTTACTTCTGATTCTATTTCCAGCTCCCTTAAGCAATCTGTAGAAAAAGAGTCCATCTTAATTGAAGTCTGATTTAGATTATATTAAACATATTTACGGAGAAATACTTTTCTTAAAAGAAGAGTTTAATAAAACAAATAAAGACTTATTTTTAATTAACAACGTACTTAAACGAGCCTTTGTTAGAAGTATTAAAATTATCGGGGAAGCTTCGAATAAACTTTCTGATTCTTTTAAAAAGAAATATCCTGATCCCGAGTAGAGAAAGTTTTCAGCAACCAGGAATCATCTGATTCATGGATACTTTACCGTAGATTACGATATAGTTTGGGATCTTGTTGAAAATAAAATCCCTACATTACACTTACAAATTACAGAAATTTTGGGGAAAGAAAAAACTCTTTTCGATTAATTACAATAACGTTAACAAGCCTAGTTGTTAGGTGAAAGTGTCAAAATTTTTCTTTTTAACAAGGTTTCAATAAATGCCAACAAATTTAGGGAATTTGGATTCCTCTAAATGAGGGAAATACGATCTTAAAATTTTATTTGATAATTGATATGTTGGTCGTTTATCGATAGTAACTCAACCCGAGTTTTCAATTCCTTCTGAAAGAGTTATAAAAATTTTGAATGAAGCAATCGAAAGTTTACGGCCGCCAAAACAAATTGTTGTAGACAACAGTTTTGAGTTTACTTGAAAAACTTTTTTGAATTGGGCAAAAGATTGATATTCATTTTACTACTTCCGGAAAGTCGACGGAAAATGCTTTCATTGAAAGTTTCAACGGTAAGATGCGAAACGAATGTTTAAATGAAAATTGATTTAAAAATATTGAAGAAGCCCAATGTCTTGTAAAAGTTTGGAGAAACTTCTACAATTCAGTGAGGCTGCATAGTTCACTCGGGGGGTTAACTCCGGAGGAATATTTAAGGCGATCTGCTTAAGGAGATTTTTAACACTTTACAATGGCACTAATTTCGGGGGCATCTCGATTCTTACTTGAAAGAAAGCCGTGAATTTTTGAAGTAAACCAACATTTGTATGTAAGATTTCTGGATGTTTGTCGGATCGTTCTTTAGTATAACGTGAATTAACGCGAAAGGGATCGATGAATGAACTAAAGCACAACGCTCTCTATGAATCGCGTTGTGGAGTCAAGTTATCGAAATTAAAGAAATTGAATGTACAACTATAATGCACAATAACTTGACTGGAGCTAAAGAGCCTGTTCCATTGAATCTTTCTTTTACAAATCATTGACGGGATTCGCCCGAATTTTCAACCGCAGAATTTACATGATTAAAATGTAAACTATTATTGGATCGGGTAATTTATTATGTAATTTCGAGTTCTCACATCTGAAGTCTTGTTAAAGTTACACAATCTGTTTATTTTTCAGTCGTAGATTTACTCTCACTCTTTAAAATAATATTCTCCAACTTAGTCAGAGCACGATCTAAATTGTCGTTTACAATTTTATAATCAAATTCGTTTTGGCGTTCCAATTCTAACTTACCGTTTCGGATTCTTTTTAAGATACTTTCTTCGGAATCAGTTCCCCTGCCTCTAAGACGTTTTTCCCATTCTTTTTCATTTGGAGGAAGAATAAAAATGGTCACGATTTTATCGGGAAGTTTTTCTTTGACGATCTTTGCTCCCTGAACGTCTATATCCATAATCACGGAAGAACCTTTTTGAAAAGCCTCTTCTATAAATTTCAAAGGAGTTCCGTAATACTGATCGTGAACAAGAGCCCATTCTAAAAATGCAGACTCAGAAATTCCTTTCTCAAATTCTTCTTTAGTTAAAAAGAAATACGTTATGCCCTCTTTGTCTCCTGGACGAGGAGCGCGAGTTGTACAAGAAACTGAAAAAAGAATCTCAGGATGTTTCTCCCTGATTTTTTGAATGAGTGTAGATTTCCCTCCGCCTGCAACCGAAGAGAGAACAAAAAGTTTAGGAGAGTTCAGTCTAAATCTTCCTCTTCGGAAGCGATCGAATTATCTCTGGATTCAATTCTTTTAGTCAGAGATTCAACTCTTAGATTGGAAAGAATAAGATGATTGCTGTTCGTCACTATAATCGAACGGGTTTTTTTACCCTGAGTCGCATCAATTAGGCTGTTGTTACTCTTCGCTTCGTTTCGAATTCTTTTAGCGGATGCAGAATCCGAATGAATGATACTTACGATCTTAGAAACCAGAACGATATTCCCGAATCCTACGTTGAGTACGCTAAACTGGGACATCAGAACCTCCTATTTCTGTCCAACCTGAACCTTTCAATAATATCCACCTCGCCCAAAGCGAGATCCAAAACTTCCGAAATTTCTTCATGAGTATATTTTCTTTTCAAAAGGAAAACAACTTTCTCTATTTTTGTAGAATCCTCTCCGATTTCGAGTAACGCAGATTCGGCGGAAATTTTTGTAGAATCCGGTTTGATAGGTTGATAACCTACGATATTTTCTTGTAGAATTCTACCAAAATCAGCTTCTTTCGGTTTTAGATTATCCCTAAAAACGAGAGAAGACGTTTCGTTTAACTTTGATTCGGAAACGGGCGTAAACGGATTTTCATCCAATGAAATGTCTAAAGTAGTATTTCGAGTTCCAGGAAAAAAATCGCTCTCAGAAGTTTCATTTTCCGCACGAACCGTTTTAATTTCCTGAATGCCAAAAAATTTACGAATTCCCTTTCCGATCGTTTCTAAAACCAGATTAGAAGTAGACCCTTGTGGAAGAGTCTCTGGTTTATTCTTGGATACAACTTCCTTTTTTACTACCTTAGAAGTAGTTTCTGATTTTTGAATATAAGAAGTATGAATTTTAGAATTGGAAACCTTCTGTAAATTAGAAAACCCTTCCACGTCTTCCTTAGTCAGATCTAGATTTTCTTTATAGATATGACCAATCCCTTGTTGAACAGAACCGGAAATTCCACCTTTGAGAGAATATAAACTCTCAGATTTTTTGTTTTCATCATTAATTACAGAATCCTTATCTACAATTTGAATCTTTTCGAGAATATCTGGAGACGTCGCTTGTTCAATTCGTTTGACCAGTTCTTCAGCCTTAGAAGTGATCTCTTTAAAAGTCAGAATTCTAGCCCCCATAAGATCGACTTGTCTAAGAGATTCGGTTTCCAACTCGTCTATAAAATCCCTGATTTCCTCGTTGATTTTTCCCAACATATGGGTACGAATTCTTTCGGTTACTTTTGAAGTGATCGTATAATATAAAACAACAGAAACAACCGCGTTGATCGCAAATACTGCAAATAGTTCCATACTTTTCCCCCGGCACGTCTCCAACAACATTCCTTAGGAAAAAGTTTAAGCGAAAAATTCGATTTTACCTCGATTAGACGGAACGTTAGACGCCTTTTGACCATTAGAAGAATACGTATAAGACTTATCGTCCGAAGCCGACTTATATGTTTTTAATCGATCTTTGATCTGATCTATTTTTTGATTTCTTGCCAAAGCCATCCTTTCCCTGGATTCAGGAGAAAGAGAAAAAACGTCTGTATACAATTCAACGGCGTATTTACGCGTATCGTTGTATTCTTTGACCACCCGAGAGGTTTCGGAGATCACATGAGGCATGGTGAAAGGATTTTCCACCTGCTGCTTCCGGATCATATCCGGAGCCTGACCATAACCTAAAAAAGTATCGCTCAGCCTCATTCTAAGGTTTAATTACCACGATTTCGTTTTTTTCTCCAGTCTTTTTTGTCCGGCTCAGGATCTTCGTAAGGAACTTGACGAATCATTCCATTTTCTTCTACAAAGGTTTTGTTCTTAATCTCGTTTCTAGTTTTAAAATCAGAGTTTCGGATTCTCATAGTCACTCCACCATAAAGAACTTTTTCGATACTGATCTTACCGTGAGACGACTTTTCTTCCATGTAATTTTTAAGATTATTAATTTCCGTTTCAAACTCT
Source organism: Leptospira kirschneri serovar Cynopteri str. 3522 CT (assembly GCF_000243695.2). Taxonomy (NCBI): domain Bacteria; kingdom Pseudomonadati; phylum Spirochaetota; class Leptospiria; order Leptospirales; family Leptospiraceae; genus Leptospira; species Leptospira kirschneri. The sequence goes on from NZ_AHMN02000008.1 coordinate 175,538, forward strand.
TTGATTCTAGAATCGAGTTTATCCACTGCCTTCTGCATTTTAGAAAGTTGATTCTCGTGTTCTTCCGTAAAAGAAGCCGGATCAGATTCTTTTCTGGCCTGAAGAGTTTTTAGACTTTTGAAAACTTGTTCGTGTTTAGCCTGACTTTCGTGCATCTTCGCTTCATAATCAGCGATCTGTTTTAGAACCTTAGGATCAATCCCCACAACAAGTTCAGTCGCCGGGTTTGCAGAAGAACCGATACTTCTGGCAGCGATCAACTCAGAAGCCCGAACTGTTCCACCTACGATTTGGCCTCGTTTTCCATTGCAGAGAATTTTTCCTCCGGCACTTACAAAAGAATGTAAAACTCCCTCTTGAACCATAACATCCTTTTCGGTGATCACAGTGGCGCTCTGTATGAATTTAGCGATCACGTTTCCGCCTGTGGATTCTACATGAGCTTCTTCTCTTCCGGAAATTCCTTGGCGAATGATGATGTCTCCATCCGCTTCCACTCTAGCCTTTTGAACAGTTCCATAGATTTCGATATTACCAGCGGCTTTGACGGAGTAATTATCCTCCACGTTACCCGTAATCACAATCGAACCTAGGAAGGTAACGTTACCCGTTTTGATTCCTACGTCTCCGTTAACTCTATAAACGGTTTCTACCGAAAGTCTTCCAGTCGCATAAACAACCTGGCCGTTTACTTCCGCAGTTAACTTACTTCTATCTTCAGAAAGAATCGTTCCCTTTCCTTGTTTTAAGTCCGTATCTGCTCCGTCTTTTGCAGGAAGAAGTTCGTTAAAAAGAGTACGGCCGTATTTTCCTTTTTCCGCAGGAATTTTTTCGGCGAGTAACTGACCCACTACTACGTTTTCGATCAAATCCAAATCTTTGAAGTCTACCCTTCCGGATTCGTCTTCGCGGAAAGAAATATTTTTAGAGGTTCGAACGTGATAGATGATCTGAGCATTTTTGCCGTTGATTGGATAATCCCCTTCCGCACCGATAAAAGGTTGATTGTAAAATTCCTCTTCCAGCTTTCTTTGGATTTCCTCTTCTTTAAAACCGTATTTTACTCCAGCGTTTTTGAGATGATTAACTACGTCTTTAACTTCAAAATCCCTTCCACCGGGTCTAGGAGGAAGAATCGTGACTTTCGCTTTCATCTTATCAGCAGAAATGTCTAAGAGTAGTTTTGCTTCCATTCCTGGTCTAGGTTTTTGTTGAGAGATAAGAATAGGCTCTCCTTTTGCTTCCTTTACGATTTTGCGGACCAACTTACCGTCCTCTCCGGAAACACCTTTTAGAGAAAGTTTTTTAAAAACCTCGTCCAGATCCACGGGAAGGCCGTCACCTAACGGCGCAAAAGTGGTAAGATATACTCCGTTTCGAAGAATTTGAACTAGAACTTTTCCGTTTTTGTCCTTGGGCTGAATCAGATCTTTGAGATCTTTAGAAACGAGTTTACCCGAACCACCAGTAAGTTTTTGATCTAGTTCGGTCAACTCATCCAAAAAGTTATCTTCCGGAAGAATCGAAACACGAATGTGCCAAGGTTCGTGGCCGAAAAGTTTTTTCTTTCCACGTTTTAGAACTACATAGTCTAGTTCATGTACTTGTTTTTTAAGATGTTTTGCGGCGAGACGTAGTGAGTTTTCCAGAGTATCTCCGTAAACTTCTACCTGTTCGTTCTGGATACGATCCAGTTCCTTGCTTTGGTCTTGTAAGAATGGTATTAGAGAACCCATATTCTCCCGTCCTAGTAAATCAAAAATTACTTACGAGAAATGACGGACTTTACTTTACCGAGTTTACTTCTCAATCTGGAAACGGCTCTGGTGTGTAACTGAGAAATTCTAGACTCCGTAACCTCCAGCACCTCGCCGATTTCCTTTAAAGTTAGATCTTCATAATAATATAATACGATTACTTTTTTTTCCTTTTCTGGAAGGGTTTTGATCGCTTCTACGATTACGTTCTTAATTTCTTCTTTTTCTATAATCGTATCTGGATTCATATTCATAGGAGATTCTAAAGTTTCCATAAAAGAAACCTCGTCGTTTTCATCTCCTAAAAACCAGATGTCGTTTAACGAAACAAGAGAGGTTCCGCTAATTTTTGTAAGAAGGGAATTGTATTCTTCCATAGAAATTCCCAATTCTTTTGCAATCGCGTCGTCGTCTACTTGCTGGCCTTCTTTGTTCTCCAGCATTCCTATGATTTGTTCTAGTTGTTTTGCCTTTTGACGGATAGATCTAGGAATCCAATCGATGGAACGTAATTCGTCAAAGATACTTCCTCGAATCCGAGTCATTGCATACGTTTTGAACTTAATCAGTCTTTCCGGATCGAATTTTTCGATCGCATCCAAAAGGCCAAAAACTCCATAGGATACAAGATCGTCGAATTCAACGTTTTGAGGCATGCCTATAGCAATTCTACCTGCTACGTGTTTGACTAGCGGAGAATATTTTTCTACGAGATAAGAGCGGATGTCCTGATCTTTAGTCTCTCGATAGGATTTCCATAGTTCCGTCTCATCCTGCTGGTTATATTTCTCATATTTTTTGGACATAAGCTCGGATCTGGAAGACCTTCATTTAAAGTGTCGAGCTTCTCAGAAAATTGCAATAGCATTTTTTAGCGCAAAAACGGGGAAATCAAGCAGTTTTTTGTCTCATTCGATTTCTAAGATCAAACGATTATTTTTCGCCCATATCGTCTCGAGCCAACATAGTACGAATCGCCTCTGCCATGAGTTTAGGCTCGTTTTTGATCGCTATATTTTCGACCATAATGTGATCTCCAAAGTTTCCATCCTTCTGACGTTTCGGAGCAGAAGAAGCAAAAACTTCAGAACTGTTGGAAGATCCATCCGCAAAGTCAGTATCACTTGCGTTACTCGTATAATCTCGTCCTTTGACTACATTCTCCGAATCGGTAGTCTGAGTGGGAGGAATGTATTCTCCTCCTATATGAGAAAGAAAATCTAAAAACTCTGGAACTTTTGTTTCTAAAATCGCGTGTATTCCAAATCCTAAAACCGCGAACGCGATCATGGAAAGAAAGGTTACAAGAAGGATATGACCAAAAGAATTTCCGATTAGAAATCCGCAGAGTGCGCTTATGACAAAAGCGACAATTACAAAAACCCCGATAAATAAAATCTGAAGATTCAAGGACTATTCTTCTTCGTCATTCTTGTCGAATTCTTTGTCTCGGACGTCCATAAAGTTAAAAAACTTTTTGAAAAAACCTCCGATCCCTGAATCTTCCAAAGGTTCTATATCCTGATTTAAAAGTGAATACGTTATACGATTTAAACAAGCGGCCGCCTTACTTTTAGGTGAATTGATGATATACGGTTTTTGTTCCCGAATACTTTTTTCCACCTCTTCATCCTGAAAGATGAATCCCAGATTTTCCACCTTCACTTCTAAAAATTGTCCGCTAATATCGATGACTCTATCCGCTACTTTTTTACCTTCGATTGCGCTTCGAACCCGATTGACCACCATTTTGAGATTTTTATCCCTACTTTGAGATACAATCGCTTTGATGAGTCCATAAGAATCAGTGATTGCGGTCGGTTCCGGTGTTGTAATTACAATCACGTCGTCCGCGGGCAGTGTCAGTCCGATTACGTTAGAACTGATTCCCGCACCGGTATCGATGATCATAATATCATAATTATCTAATTCGGAAAATCCCTTGATCAGAGAATTTCTTTGAGTGTCGTTTAAGTTTGCAAGTTGGGAATATCCGGAAGCACCCGCGATAATATCCACTCCTTCCGGAGTTTGAATGACTATGTCCTTCAGGCTTTTATGGCCTTTGACTACGTGATAAAGATTGTATTTAGGAATGATTCCTAAAATTACATTTACATTAGCAAGTCCTAAATCCCCATCGAATACGAGTACTTTTTGTCCCGCCCTTGCCATAGAAATAGCCAGGTTTACGGAGATGGTACTTTTGCCCACTCCCCCTTTCCCGGATGCGATCGCTACGATCTTAGTCGTCGGTTTTCTGGATGACAGAACTTTAAGACTCGTGTTTCCCTCGGTAAGTTTCCGTAAATGAGCCGCCTGATCCATTCTTTACCTCTTCGAAAGCCGATCAAATCAGTCACCTGCAACGGTGAAAACCTCTCCTCTCAGCTCAGCAATTTTCTCCGGAGTTACCACACATTCAGCCATAAGATTTTTTTCGGCAGAAAGTATGTCAAAAGGAACTTCCTGACCTACGCTGTAGTATGTGAAACTCTTAGAGTATGTATCGGCCAGTTCGAGAAAACCACCTAAAAAATCCGCCTCATCTAGTTTTGTGAGGAGAATTCTTCGGTAATTTAAAGACTCATAGGCTTTCAATACAGTGCTCGTATGATGGTAGGAAGAAGTGGACGAAAGGACAAGTAGATTTTCCACAGAATCTTTTTCTCCAAAACAAGAAAGCAGACTATTCATCCTTTCTAGTTGTTCTAAATTTCTATGACTATATCCCGCGGTATCGATTAGAATGAGTTCTGAACCATCTCGGGCCAGGGTTTCCTTGAATTTTTTTATGTCTTTAACCGGATAAAACGGCATTCCCATCGTGTCTGCATAACGTTTAAGTTGTTCGATGGCGGCAATTCTATAATTGTCCGTAGTATAAAGAGAAACCGATTTACTTCTATGTAAAAAATATTTTGCGGCAAGTTTTGCCACACTTGTAGTTTTACCGGAGCCGGTAGGCCCTACAAAAAAGATCACTTTTCTTTGATTTTTTCCGGTTCCCCGAAAAAGATCCGGGTCCACACTCACCCTTTCTTTTAAAATTTCAATCGTCCTTTCTAAAACGGCGTGATTGCGTCCTTGATCTAATGGCGAAAGTCTTTCTTCTACTTTAGAAATAATTTCTTCCACATAGGACTGACTCATTCCTTCCCGAACTAATTTTTCTCCCAATCGGATCAAAGGGGAATCCTTTCGAACGATAGAAGTTTCTCTTCTCGAAAAAGAATTTTTATCTAAAAGTTCCTTTTCGAAAGAAAGTCCCACTCTGTCCGGCTCAGTAATGATTTCTTCGATTTCCTCTTCGACTGCAATTTCTTTTTCTTCTAAAGTTTTAGAAAGAGGTTTTAAAGTTTGTAGAGTTTTTCTTCTTTCCGGAGAAGTATAAGATTTTTGCTTTAAAAGATCCTTTAAGTCTTGAAGTTTACGTTCTATCTTTTCTCGAGACGCCTGTTTTTCCGGAATTCCGATCTGTATTTCGATCATTTTTTTTGCAAGAAGTCCGGTGCCCATCACACCACCTTCGGTTACGACCGTTTGAGAAATTACGGTAGCCTCTGAACCGTATTTCATTTTCATTTCCATTAAACAGTCTTGATAACTTTTGCCTCGAATTTTAGCAAATTCCATATTCAACTCCTCTAATCATTCCACTTTATAAAGTTCGAATATTCTAAGTATTTCATGTTTCTTCCGAAACTCCAGCCGCCTGTGCCTGCGGAAGTTTGAGTTCGGCCTCTATCACAGAATCTACGGAAGAATGAATTTCCTCGTAGGCAAGAACTCCGAAATTGCGAGGGGGAAATTCCTTTGCAAGCATATACGAAAAAGGTAAACGTACTTCTCGATTTACTACAAAAATAGGAAACTTTCCTTCGGTCCTGAAATTTCTATAAAGTTCGGCGACACTATCAATCAACCTTCTATAAAAATCTGGCGCAAGGGACAGGACGTCTCTGTTTTCGATTCTGTCCTGAGTAATGGATTTATTGAGTCGATCTAAAATCCTACTTTCGAGAGTGATCACTCTTAACTTTCCGTCCATGGACAGATAATCCCGAACTACGGTTCTTGAAATAGACTGACGTACAAGCTCTGTGAGTATGTACGGATTTTGATATTTAGACAAATTGTTCGCGATCGATTCTAAAATAGGAACTAGGTTTCTAATTCCAAGTCCTTCTCTTAAAAGATTTTGTAATACTTGTTGAATGATCCCTAAGTTACCCGGTTTATCCGCGTCCAATTCTCCGATCAGAGTTGGATAACTTGTTTTGTAATGATCCAGAAGTTTTTTGACTTCTTCCCTTCCTAGTAAAGTGGACGCGTGTGTCGCAAGTAGTTCTTTCAAGTGTGTAACTACTACCGTGGACGCGTCTACTACGGTGTAACCTTTCGCTTCCGCGTCGGATTTGTCTTCGGCAGAAATCCATTTTGCCCTTTGACCAAAAGAAGGTTCTAAAAAATCCTCTCCGGAAATAGACTCCGCGGTTCCGGGGCTAGTATTGAGAGCCATCAATTTGTCCGGTTTTACAGTGGAAGTCCCCACTTCGGTTCCGTTAATTTTGATCGAATATGTATCCGGATTTAAATCAAGATTATCTAATATTCTCACGGGAGGAATGACCACGCCGTTATCCTGCGCAAACTTCTTTCTAAGATTACTGATCTGATCTAAAAGTGCTCCACCTTGAGAAACATCGACTAACGGTATAAGATGATAACCGACTTCGATTTCGATCGGATCGGTTCTTAGTTCTTCATAAAAATCTTTCGGTTTACGATCTTGACCGGATTCTTTTTCTTTTTTCTCAATCGACTCGAGCTGTTCTTTGACGGTTTGTTCCAGTGAATATCCTAAATAGGCGATTCCAGCAGAAAGCAGAACCAAAGGAATAAATGGAAGTCCCGGAATAAATGCGGCAAATCCTAAACTTCCAGCAACCACATATAGAACCTTTGAATTACTAAATAACTGACTTTTAAACTGAGTCGCCAGATCAGACTCAGACCCGGAACGAGTTACAATGATACCTGTCGCCACAGTCGTTAAAAGCGCTGGAATCTGAGATACGAGGCCGTCTCCTATGGTGAACTTTCCGTAAGTTTCGATGGCTTGTGTAAAAGATTCTCCCCGAATTGAAGATCCAATAATTACTCCACCTAACAGATTGATGGCGGTGATAATCAGCCCGGCTCGAACGTCTCCCTGTACAAACTTACTCGCTCCATCCATCGATCCGTAAAAATCCACTTCGGCTTCGATTCTTTTTCTTCTTTTTTTGGCTTCTTCTTCGTTGATGTTTCCGGAAGAAAGTTCCATATCGATCGCCATTTGTTTTCCAGGTAAGGCGTCCAAAGTAAAACGAGCCGCAACTTCCGAGATTCTAGTCGCTCCTTTAGTGATCACTAAAATCTGAACGAGTACTAAAATGATGAATATGATAAAACCTACCACATACTTAGAAAGCCCGGACTCACTCCCTATAATAAACGATCCAAAAGCGTCGATTACATGACTGTTCATCGCGGGTCCTTTGGAAAGTATCTGTCTCGTCGTAGATACGTTCAACGCAAGTCTGTATAAAGTAGTAATCAAAAGTAAGCTTGGAAAGATAGAAAAATCTGCAGGTTCGTTAACAGAAAGAGAAGTCAAAAGAACTAAAAGTCCGATCGCCAAACTGACAATAATCAAAATATCTAATATAAATCCGGGAAGAGGAATGACGAGCATCGCCACTACTGCCACAGCTCCAATTCCCAAAATTACATCCGACTGGTTCCACCACTTCTTTTCCATAACTTCCTCTTACACGGCTCTCCGGAAGGATTCCAAACGAGAGAGAATGGTCGCAATCGCGCGATAGAATTGTTGAGGAACTTCCGCGCCTAGTTCCACTTCCTCATAAAGCCCTCTTGCTTGAAGACGATCTTCCACGGTGGGCACTCCGTTTTCTCTTGCAATTCGAATGATCAGCAGAGCAAAATCATCCACTCCTTTTGCAATCACAATCGGAGCCTTATGGATTCCAGGTTTGTATTCTAAAGCCACAGCAAAATGGGTAGGATTTGTAATCACCACGTCCGCTTCTGGAACTTTGGCTAACATCTTCCTTTTATTCATCATGTCTCGAGCGAGTTGTCTTCTCCTTGCTTGGAGAGATCTGTCCCCGTCGGATTCCTTGGCCTCTCTTTTTGCTTCGGATGGAGTCATCTTTAAAGATTCTTCATATTCGTATCTTTGATATAAATAATCCACGATACTGATCGCGAGTAGTATGATCCCAACAATTAAAAATATCTTAAAAGAACTGTTCATTACAAGCGCGACCGCTTGCTCCAGTCCCATTTCTCCCGAAAGAAGAATCGGAAAAAAATCCTTACTGATAACAATATAAGAAACCCAAGCGATCAGTCCTACTTTTGCAAGAGACTTTCCTAGGTTAAAAAGTGTCTGACGTGTAGGTAATACTTTCTTAAAGTTAGGTCTGATCCTACTGAAGTTAAAACTTAATGCACGAGGTGTAAATATAAAACCTACCTGTGCTACGTTTCCGATGATTGCACCCACTAACGTGATCCCAAGCAAGGGCCAAAGAAGAGTAAATAAATCCGTGGAAGCATTTTTTAAAAGTTCTGTCACGGACTCGGAACTTATATCGGTTTTAAGACCTACTCCGTGAATGTATTTGCGTAAAATGTAATATGTTCTCATGAAAAAATATTCTCCCATAAGATACACTAAAATGACTCCAGCAAGCAACACTACCGCCGCAGGAAGTTCAGGAGACTTAGGGACGTTTCCTTTTTCTCTTTCTTCCCTTCTTCTTCTTTCCGACCCGGGTTCTGTTCTACCCTCGTCTTCAGCGGCAAATAACTGCAGATCTATTTTGAAATCAGCGGTCGATGAACATATATTAGGCGGGAAAATATTAAATCGGCAGATACGTTGAACGATCTTAATCGTTGAATTTATAAAACCAAACTGCAAAAAGTAACAAAACGAATTAGAATTAAAAAACTCGATTAATTTGGAATCAATTGGTTCCGTATAATCTTGAACCATTTTTACAATTTTTTTATAGAATAAAAAAGTTCCGACCAAAAGGATCCCTGAAAATTTCTCTTTAAAAGAAAGTTCTTTTATGTTAGAAGAAAATCCCTTGATTCTTCTCAGCATCCATCGAACGACCCATAGAGAGTGAGATACTGATTTTTGTCCACATCGATTAAAATAATAAAGGGAACCGAAAGTAAATGATGTAGGATGTATTGCAAAATCTTCTTGTTTATTTTGTAAGGAAACAACATTTAGATTAGAAAAGCGATCACTATTCGATTCTAGTTCTACTACGTTCTGTAAATTGTGGGAACTCTTACAAAGTTTGTAATCCGATAAATTTGTGGGAACTCTTACAAAGTTTGTAATCTTGTAAAATTGTGGGAACTCACACAAAGTTTGTAATCCGATAAATTTGTGGGAACTCTTACAAAGTTTGTAATCCGATAAATTTGTAAGAACTCTTACAAAGTTTGTAATCTTGTAAAATTGTGGGAACTCACACAAGGTTTGTAGTCTTATGAAATTTGTGGGAACTCTCACAAAGTTTGTAATCTTGTAAAATTGTGGGAACTCACACAAGGTTTGTAGTCTTATGAAATTTGTGGGAACTCTCACAAAGTTTGTAATCTTGTAAAATTGTGGGAACTCACACAAAGTTTGTAATCCGATAAAGTTGTAGGAACTCTTACATTTTGTACTAAAATTAGAAAATATAGCATACTGTTTCCCAAAGATAAAAAACTCTACAAAACGTTTCCAAAAAAGACTAAAACGATAAGATACGTCTAACACCGATTTTACGAAAGAATTCTTACCCGATTTACAAATCCAAGAAACCAGAAAAAAACACTTATAGAAAACTCTTACAAAAAATATCTCAGGGTTTTGTATTAAAACAGCCGTCAATTTTTTCGTTCTCAACCAAATTATCTCTTTCATTTCGGCCACTCCTGCAACATTAGATTTACCTTATCAAAGGATAAATCAAAAGCCGCTCCCATCTGGGAGACCAAATAAGGGGTGATAAAAATCATCACGATCAGACCAATCGTAACTTTGATCGGAAACGATAATTGCAAAATGTTAAGTTGTGGAGCCGCCTTACCCATCAAAGCTTCGGAAACGGTCACGAGTAGTATAATTCCCAAAACTGGAAGAGATAACCGAAATGCTACAAAAAACATTGCTCCCACCGCGTCTTCCATAGCCTTATAAATTCCGTTTTGAATCTCCGGAACAAATCGTAAAACCTGAATCTTTTCAAAAGAATAAGCAAGACTTTCGAACATGATTCGATAAGCGCCTAACGTTAAAAAAAGCAACATCCCCAATAAATTTTTTAAAGTACTGATCACGGGCAAACTGGTTTGAGTAACTGGATCTAAAATCTCCGCATAACCAAAACCCAATTGAACGTTAAAAAATTCACCCGCCATCTGAAAGGCCGCAAAAATCAAACTGATCAAAAAACCCAAAAGAATTCCGATCAGAGCTTCAGCGATTATCACAAGTCCATAACTCCCCATATCTCCCGGAACCGGAGGTAAAAAACCTGCGATCACCGGAAATAAAATCACCGAAACTAAAAAGGAAAAAATCATCTTTTGAGGAACACTGATAGAAGGATACGAAAAGACAGGCGCAACAGACAATAATCCCATCAACCTCGAAAGGATCAGTAAAAAAACCTGAAAATGATTGATAAAGTATTCCATAATATACTAAAATTTCTCGATCATCAAAAAAAGGTTTCTGGTATAATCGGTCATCGTCTGGATCATCCAGGAAGAAAAAATTACGATCACGATAAAAATCGCTAAAAGTTTAGGAACAAACGCGATTGTAGGTTCTTGAATTGAAGTAGTAGTCTGCAATATCCCTACGATCAAACCCACTACCAAAGCCGTAAAAAGTATAGGAGATGATATTTTTAGGGTAATATATAAGGAATCTCTAATTAAAGTCATAACGTCTAATTCCGTCATTTATAACTCCTTACGAGTTCATAGACGATTAAGTTCCAACCATCTACAAGAACGAATAAAATCAGTTTAAACGGAAGGCTGACCATCACCGGAGGCAACATCATAAGACCCATAGAAAGAAGCGCCGAAGCCACTACTAAATCGATTACGATAAACGGAATAAAAATGACTATACCGATCCAAAACGCTTTTTTGATTTCGCTTAACATAAAGGCTGGAATCAAAACGTAGGAAGGAACGTCGTCGAAAGATTCTACTTTTTCTACCTTTCCAATTTTTAAAAAAAGAGCCACGTCTTTTGCGCCGGAAGTTCCAATCTGACGCATCATAAATTCACGAATAGGAACGATTCCTTTTTCAAAAAAGGCGTTCGTATCGATCTTACCTTCTAGATACGGGCCGAGTGCCTTTTCATTGACAGTGTTCAACGTAGGCGCCATGATAAAAAAAGTCATAAAAAGAGCGAGCCCCATCATTACCTGGTTAGGCGGAAGATTCTGAATCGATAAAGCCCTTCTTACAAAATCTAAAACGATCACGATTTTAGTAAACGATGTCAAAGACATCACGATCGCCGGGGCCAAGGAAAGAATCGTAACTAAAAATAAAACCATGAGAGAAAGACTAGTCTCTCTCGGACTCTTGGCCTCGTTTACATTGATATTTAAATTCGGAATCGGAATTCTAGTTCCTGCAGATTGAGCTTCTAGGGTAAAAAAAACGGAACCCAAAGATAAACTCGCTAGAAACAATAAAACCCAGGTTATGTTCTTGATAAACTTTTTATGTCTCATTTTCATCTAAGAAACGAATTCTCTCATGATAACTAAGGTCATTTCAAATCGAAAAGCCCGCCTTCGAGCGAGCTTGTTTTTTCTTTGAGTTCTTCTAATTTTTTTCGGGCCTGTTTTCGTTTTTCTTCCCGATTGGCACCTCTGTCCGGAGGTCCCTCTGTATTTCCAGAAATCCTAGAATTTAAATCCTTAATCTGTTCCAGCACAGTAACTAAAAAACCACCTTCTGGAGGTTGAAAATTTTCTTTCTTTTGTAAAATCCTATGTTTTACTTCCGGATCCAAAATTTCTGTAATCAAATTGATCCCATTGTCGGCAACTCCGAGAACGTATAGTCTTTGCGAAATTTCCACAATCTGAAGTTGTTTATTGGGTCCAAGGATCAGACTCGAAAGAACGCTCATTTCACCTCGAACCGGAAGCCTACCTTCCCGATTCTTAGATACGTATTTTAGAATATAATAAAGTGCTGCACAAAGTAGCCCCAGTATAAAAACCACCCTGAGAAGAGTTCCCGCAATTCCTGGACCTTCATCTTTAGGACGATACCTTTCTTCTACCGGATTGGATTCCTGTTGTGTTTCAGAAGAATTTGATTGAGAAGTTCCGTTCTGAGTTGATTTAATTTCGGTAGAAGAATTAGCGGTAGGGGCATCCGCTTTTTTTCCCTCGGAATTCGTTTCTGAATTTCTCTTTGGAGAAAAATCCCCTAATTCTTTTTTAAGAGCCTCGTCCATCAGCTCTCTTTCAGATTGAGCCGATAAAGAAATAACAGTAAAATTGAATATAATCAAAATGGAAAGAACGGAAAAAATGGAAAGAATGGAAATCGTTTTCTTTCCGTTACTTTGGGAAGTTTCCAAAAATTTCACTTCCCCTCCGGTTTGATCCGATCGATAGGGCTTACTATATCCGTTACACGCACTCCGAAATTTTCGTCGATGACCACTACCTCACCTTTTGCGATCAATTTGCCGTTTACTAAAAGATCCACTGGCTCGCCAGCGAGTTTATCCAATTCTATGATAGAACCTTCCCCTAAACCTAAAATGTCTTTGATATACATCTTAGTTCTTCCCAGTTCCACGGTAACGCTCATCTGAACGTCCATTAATAGATTCAAATTAGGAGTATTGGAAGCACCACTCGCAGTTCCTAAATTGGGGAACGCGACAGACTTGACGGACATAGAACCCGGAGCCATTCCCATTCCGCCCATACCCCCCATCCCCATTCCACTCATATCACCGCCCGCACTTCCGGAACGACGATAAAGATTCAAAAGATCCGAAGCAGTGGAAAGTGAGAGTAAAAATTGAACTCTAAAAGAAGGTATATTTTCAATCGTAAGATTAAAGAAGACTCGAATCAGAGTTTCCCCGTCCGGCAAAACCAAAGCCGCAGGAGAAGTTACATTTCTAGTTTCGGAAGGAGATCCATTCACTCCTCCTCCCGTTTTTGTACTGATCTGTGAGATCAAAGCCCCCATTACAGGAGTCAGAGAATCTCGGAGTGTTTGCATCTGAGCTTCGTCCAATTCTCCAGAATCGAAACCGCCCATCATTGAATTGGAAATTTTTACCGCATTCTCTGCGGACATTGCTAAAACGACTCTTCCATTCACACTTCCAGAAAGTGTAGAATATAAAAGAAAAGATCCGGATTTTAATTCGGACTCTATATCTTTTCGGGTTTTAGTTTCTACATTCGGATTTAAAAATGCAGAGGAACGAGAAAGAACGGCACCTAACGTGTTTCCTGCAACTTGAAAACAAGAAGCTAAAAGATCCGATAAAATATCCCGATCTACGGGGGATATTCCCGGAACTTCTTTTTGTGTAGCCGCAGGCGCCACAGTTCCCGGATCAAACGAATCGCTTGCTCCGGCGAGTAATGCGTCTATTTCTTCCTGTGATAAGGAACCTTCACCCATTTTTGGGATTTCTCCGGGAGTTTTAGTTAATGAGACATAAGAAAAGAGTTTTTGTCACCTCTTTTTTTCTTTCCAGTCTGTTTTCACCCAATTTTTAGGTGAAAACAACCTTTTTTTGGAAATAGAGAGAATACAAATTTGTGCAGTAGTTCCTACATTTTTTGTAAAAATGCAGACTTCATGGGAATACGATCGTGTTCAAGCCAACGGAAAGAATCTCTTGACTTTAAAAGAAAAAAATAATTTTGCAAAGAATAACTTAAATTCAAATAATTACGACTTCACCACAAACATCAAACATCAAACATCAAACATCAAACATCAAACATCAAACATCAAACATCAAACATCAAACATCAAGACTGATTCATAAATTCAATAGAATTTAATTTTATAATATTAAAATATAAGCAACCTTTTTTAATTTACCAGAATTACAGACAAAAATTTGATTTGAAAAATAGTATCTTTAAATTTTATAGAAAGTTTACCAAATGTCTCTTCAAAGCCGTAACTTTTTAGCTTAATTCCCCTCCTAAACCGTCCGCAAACATTCTCAAAGAATCGTAAGAATAAATCCCAGTTTGATGGTTGTCGCTCCAGATCAGATTGATTGCGTATCTTCCAACTTTATTGACCGAATAGAGCCGAATCGACTGAATTGCCCCGGTAGTAGTTCCGATCTTCCCTCCGTGTCCACCTTTACAAACCACACAAGGACAACGTTTTCTAAGATCTAACAAATCGAAAATAGAAATGACCCCATCCTTCCACGTAATTTTTAGATGATTTTCATCAAAGTCAATTTGATCGGGTGTAGTTGCTTTTAAACTGAGCTGAGTCATATTTTATTTATTCCGTTTTCTTAAAGGTAATTTCAAAATTATAGTTCGCATTTTTCAACGATTCCAGACCATATTTTCTGAAAATAAAATTTGAACTTCTAATACATTCATCTACACTAATTCTATTACTGATCTCTATAAAATTGAGTACCGTTAATTTTATCACAAAACATTAGTTACATACAAAACATTAGGTACTTTATTATATAGTTATGAGTAGTAGAAGTAATTTCAAAAATGATTCTGATTCCATACAACGATCTTTCAAAAACAAATAGATAATCTCTGAAATCATTTTTTAATTATTTAGGAAGTTTACACCTTTTCTTTTTAAATTTTCCGATCGTAGTTCCATAAGTAATTTTTTCATTCACCGTTAGAGAGCCAAATTGAAAAGTGTCCTTCTCCATCAGTAGAATTACAGTGGAACCCATCTCAAATCTACCTAATTCCGCTCCCTTACCAATCATGATCGAAACTTCCTTATACTCTACCGTCCTTGCGGTTCGGATAAGAGTATTTGTTACGATCTTATTGTCATAAGTCACTCGAATCCGCCCAACGTTCGAGGCACCCACTTTTATAACCGCAACCTTTCCGTATTCCGTTTGAAGATAAGTAATCAATCTTTCATTTTTTGGAAAAAGACCTCGAATACCGAAAACGGCAAGTTCGTTCACAGGAAACAACTTTCCGGGTTCATAATAATACCCTAATATTTTTCCATACGCCGGAGAATGTATTCTATGATAGTCCTGAGGAGATAGATAAAAAGTGATGTATTTTCCGTTCGTAAAATCCTCTAAATATTTTGACCCACCTAAAAGTTCTTTTAAATTATAGTCCACTCCTTTGGCTTGGATGATGATTCTTTGATTGATGTCTCCGTATCCAGTAATTTTTGCGTCTACCGGAGATACCATCTCGTCATCTGAGGAATCGATGATTCTAGCTTCAGCTTTTAAAGCTCTTGTAAAGAATTCGTTGAGAGAATTATATTCCTGAATCTCCAATTCGGCTTCGTCCACGTTGATCTTATATGCTCTTGCAAAAGCTTTTAAAATCGGAATCAAAATAAAACGGGGAAGTCTGGAAGAAGCAAGTAATCCGAACAAACGAGAAAGTAAATTTTTAGGAACGACAGACAATATTAGAAGATAAAAATCTTTTAATACTTCGTATCTCGCCCCGCTCTCCGTCAAAAAACGTTTCAACTCGGTTCTTGCAATCTTCTCGAGTAAAACCAAAGAAATCAAAACAGGTACCGCGGTTATAATCGAAAGAGAATAACCCAATCCAAAAGCTTCGAAAAGAATCTGTTCCCCGTTTTTCTCATAAAGATACGCGACCGCAAGAATCGTAAATAGAAAAAGCATCCTAAAAAAGTTCGCGAACTTTTCTCCAAACACATAAAGAGCTTTTTGTTCTCCCGTATAAAACCAACCAGTAATCGAAACCACTCCAAACAATAAAAAGGAAACGAAAAAAGCCGCGTTCATAGGATTTGTATTCCCTTGAAACAAAGCGTTTAAAAATACGAGTTGCTCCTCCATTTTAAAAGCACCGTAAGAAGAAAGTGCATAAACCACTAAAGTGGATATGATAAAACCTTCAAAAAAAGTGGCGAGCATACTTACTAATCCCTGTTTGGCGGGATAATCCGTTCTTACAACTCCTGACAAACCTGCGCTTTTACCGATGCCGGTTTCTGTAGAAACAAAAAAAATCCCAGAGGCCATACCGTAAACTCTCGCAAGTACAAAACCTCCTCCTGTAATCGCCGCCGCAGGTTGAAACGCTTCTTTAAAAGATAACCAAATAAATTCCTTAAAGTTCATTAGAGAACCTTTGAATAAAAAGAAATATCCCAAAAAAAACAAAAGGATTCCGATAGGAGCCAGATACGCAGAAACTTTTCCCACTCTTCTTACGCCACCTAACACAATGAATACGAGAATCACGGATAATAAAAAAGGAACCGTCATTCCATTGATTTCGAAAACCCGATTGGCGATATGGGTCACATATAACATAGGAACCACACCACCCATTACGAGTACAGTAAGAAGTCCTACGGCTGCAAAACCTACCGCAAGCCATCTCGCTTTGAGAGCGCTTTCTATAAAATACATAGGACCGGAAAGATACCTTCCAGAAGCGGTTTTAGTTCTAAAACGTATCGCGAGCGTAGAAGAAACAAATCGAAGTGGCATAATAAAAAACGAAGAAATCCATATCCAAAATAAAACTCCAGGACCTGCAATCATCAAAGCCAAAGCAGAACCGATCACTGCACCGGGAAGAAGAGAAGAAGCGGTTCCGGAAAAAAAAGCCTGAGAATGGACCAATCTCCCCCTGGAACCTTTATAATCCATATTGCCCGAAAAAATTTTTATCGCTAGAAATAAGAATCTAAGCTGTGGAAACCGAAGACGAATCGTCAAGAAGACTCCGATAAAACTTAAAAAATAGAAAAAGAATTTGAGCAAATCCCAATCCAAAAATTGAAAAAAATGAAATTGCAACATGACCTGAAAATCCGCTTTTTATAGAAGTCCTTGCTATAAATCCTGTAATTATGAGGGCTACCAGCAAAATTTTCGGGATCTTATTGAGTGTTTTATTTTTTTTACTTTGCCCTTACCCCATTTTAAAGGCGCAGTCTTCTAAAATAAAAGCTCATTCTGTCAAACCCGCATTAGAAATCCCAAATCCAGAAGAAGAAAACTGGGAACTCGGATTCAGGGCCGGTATTGGATACAAGGGAGAAGATAGATTGAATTCTTTCTTAAGAGGTTTCACAAACACATACGATCCCGGAATCGCCTCTAAAACGGAACTGGATCCGCCCAAACAAACCACTCAAGTAGAACTTTTCATGCGTAAAAAAATCGCTTCCGAAAGCCAAATTGGACTCATCGGAGGTTATAGAGAATGGCAAAGGTTCGGCTTAAAACAATTTTCTTCAGAGCCTTTTTATACGGATTTAAAATTTAAAATTTCCAACCCTTATGCTCTTCTTATGTATTGGCACGAATGGAATTACAAACGTTGGGTTTTTCAAGGTGGATTAGGAGCTGGGATGTCTCAAGTGTATTGGGACTCAGAAGGTTACGCGACTTCCGGGAAAGAAACTTTTCGTCAAGAAGGTTCACTCAGCGGGACCGGTATAGAATTCCGTTTGGAAGGTGCGGTCAGCAGAAGAATTACAGAATCTGCAAGTATTCAATTAGGAATCGCATTTTCCTGGATCAACATTCCCTCCTTATCCGGAACCTTTAACGGAGAATCTGCGAGTTTTTATCTGAGAGAAAACGGAAGTATTACCCCTCTTACCGAATCGGACAATCAAACCTCAATGCTCGTCACCAATCAGTTTTCCCGTAAATTGGAATTTCAAGTTTTGACCACCACTCTCTTTTTTGGAATCGCTCAGAAATTTTAAATATTATTTTTTGAATATAATACTTCTATAAATATGGTGCTGCTATAGAAACCACCGTTGTATGATTTACAATTTTTTCCGAGTCTCGTTTGAGTATTTTAAAAATAGATTCTTTAGACAAAAAATAAAATCCAGTAAAGTATCATTCCTCCTAAAAAAAGTAGGACGATACGAAACTTTTCGATTATATATCCATCCAAAACCAATCCAGTAAATCTAAATCCGTAAAAGAAAAATACGATCGCAGGAAAAATTTTCCATAGTTCAAAAATTCCAGATTTAAAATATTTTAATAATAATAGAGAAAAAACGGTCAAAACCAAAAATTCCAAAAGACCTAAAACAATTCTTTGTTTGGATACGATCGGATCATATTTTATATATCTACTTCGATCCACTTCTTCAGCATGAACCGATGACCCTAAACTTTCAGGCCTCCATCCGGGAGGTTTTAAGAATAGTAGAATTTTTTCTTTCCAACTACTTGTTTTTTGTACCAATGAAAAAATCTCTTCGTAAATATGAACGTTTGTGTAGATCGGATCAAACGTAGTCACAGGTTTTGTAAGTCCATAAATCGGTTCCTCTTCTTCTCTTGCAAAGGAACCGAAAATTCGATCCCAAAATACTAAAATCCCTCCGTGATTCTTATCTATATATTTTGGATCTCTTCCGTGATGCACACGATGATGCGAAGGTGTAATTAGAATTTCTTCTAAAAATCCTAACTTTCCGATCAACCTAGTATGTACCCAAAACTGATAGATTTTTAAAATCCCATGAACCAATAAAAACGCCTGCCAAGGAACTCCACAAAACGCGATCGAAAGATTGAACATATATTCGAAAATTCTTTGAAAACTAGACTGCCTTAGGGCGACAGAAAGATTAAATTCTTCGCTAGAATGATGAGTAACGTGACAGGCCCAGAGAAAATTGATTTCATGTGTAGCCCTATGAAACCAGTAATATACAAAATCCACAGCCAAAAAAACAAAGATCCATCCGGCTAAACTCTTAAAATCGAAACGCCAACCTACAGAATCCGGCCAGATAGGGATTCCAAGTGGAATTTCAGAAAACCCGAATAAAGTCTGCAAAGAACAGAATATTCTAAATTTCTCATATACCCAGAGAGAAAAGACAGTTACACAAATCCCAGTCAGAGAAAACAAAATTCCAGTGCTTAGATCCGCTACCGTATCATTCCATCGATAGACTTTTTTTCTAACGATCTTAGAATACAAAACCTCGAGTACGATCAAAATCAGAAAAAATGGCACCGCTAGATCTAGAACGGATCCTTGCATTTTGTTTTAACCGTTTTGATTGAAAAATTTTGTAATCTTACGTGTGATGAATCTAGGGGTAACTCTTACGCTCTGAGCTAATATTTTATTCAAAGCTCCGGCGATTACAACTGATTTCCCTTTTTTTAAAGCGTCGTATCCTATTTCCGCCACTTCTTTTGCGTCCATAATCGGTGCCATCGGATTGTCCAAAAGTTTTGACTTTGTGATCTCCGCCCTTTCAAAAAATTCGGTCTTGGTAGGCCCTGGGCAAAGAGCGGTTACAGTCACTCCGTCTTTTTTTACGTCTTCATAAACCGCTTCCGTAAAAGACAACACATAAGCCTTAGTAGCGTAATAATTCGCCATATTCGGTCCCGGTTGAAACCCTGCGATGGAAGCCACGTTCAAAATTTTTCCATTCTTACGTTCTACCATACCTTGTAAAAAAAGATGAGTCAACTCCACTAAAGAAGCCACGTTTACCTGAATCATCTGAAGTTCTTCTTTGAGATCCATTCGATCGAATTTTCCATTTGTTCCAAAGCCTGCATTGTTTACTAAAACTTCCACAACCGCTTTTGTTTTTTTTGCAAAGTCAAAGATCTTCTTAGGAGACTTAGGATCTGCCAGATCCAAAGAAAGAATGTCCACCTTTACTTTGTTTGACGATTCAATTTCTTTTTTTACCTTTTTTAAGGTTTTTTCGTTTCTAGCGACTAAAATCAAATCGTAACCGTCCGCTGCGATCAATTTACTCAGCTCGTAGCCGATCCCCACCGTGCCACCCGTAATGATTGCCGTTTTTGTCATTTTTAATTTCCTTTGGAGTCGAAATTAATTCTATAAAAAAAGAGCGAAAGACTTTTTTTGCAGAGCCAATCGAACATTACGTTTTCATTTTAAATGAAGTCGCCTAAATCCAATTTTTTGAACAAATCATAAAATCGTTTCGAAAAATGATTTCCCAAAGGACCTAAGATTTGTATTTTTCTTTTTTATGATCAAACTTCACGGCGCAAGTATCAGTAATTACGTTAATAAAGTAAAACTAGGCGTTTTAGAAAAAGGTTTAGAATACGAACAAGTCAGAATCGCCCCTTCTCAAGAAGAGGAATTTTTGAAAATCAGTCCTATGGGAAAAATTCCGGTTCTGGAAATGGATGGAAAATTTATATTTGAGTCGGGAGCTATTTTAGAATTTTTAGATACGATTTTTCCACAAACTCCTAAATTGATTCCGGAAGATCCCTGGAAAGCGGCAAGGGTTAGGGAAATCTCTACGATAATAGAAACCTATTTGGATATACCCGCCCGAAGAATCTATCTACCTACAGCCAAAGTATCTCCGGAAATAGTAGAAGAAGTGCATCCGATTTTAGTAAAAGGAATCAAGGCTCTTCAAAGAGTGGTTCGATTTTCACCTTATATAGCGGGAGAAGTTTTTACGATGGCGGATTGTTCCGGTTTTGCCCACCTATCCGTGTTAGACGAAGAACTACGCCCCTTTTATCCGGACAATCATCCCTTAGATTTGTTAAATGGTTGGAAAGAATACTTTGAATTTATGAAAACTAAAAAAGGTCCCGCACTCGTAGAAAAAGATAAACAAACTCTTAAAAAAATTTTAGCAAGAGTCAAAACAAAAATCGAATAACAGCGGAAATTCTTAGGCTAATTTAAAATTGATTTGACTCTCTAAATCAGTAAAATAGCCTACTGTGGTCTTTATGGAACCTGAAAAAGTAATTTCCATTCCGATCCGGGAACTGCCTCATCTCAAAGTTCTTTTGGCAGGTTGGTATAATTTTCTAAAAGAAAGCTACGATCAAAAAACGATCGACCAAAGCGAATTCAAAGATGCTCTTAAAAGTAATGTTGTCTATAACATAGATCAGGATCAGGTAGAAGTACTTTTAGCGGGAAAAGAATCTTTACTTCAAAGTTTTAGAAAAAGTCTTTCCTAATCTATGTTTAAGCAGCTTCTTTAAGTCCGTATAATTTCAGAAGAGATTCTATTTTTGGTTCTCTTCCTAAAAATCTTTTAAAAAGAACCATCGCGTTTTCACTTCCCCCTTTTTCTAAAATTTCTCTAAAGTATACTTCGCTAAGTTTAGAATCAAAAATACCTCTTTCCACAAAAGCGAAAAATGCATCGGCACTCATAACTTCCGCCCACTTATAGCTATAGTATCCCGCGGCATAACCTCCCGAAAAAATATGGGAGAATCCATTTTGAAAACGATTGTATTCCGGAGGAATCACAACCGAGACCTCTTTACGAATATCATTCAGAATGGAATGCACCTCTTCTTCCGTATGACTTTTTAAGTGAATGAAAATATCAAAAAGTGAAAACTCTAACTGCCTTACGATTCCCATTGCGGAAAGAAAGTTTTTAGTCTCTTTGAGTTTTACGATCATCGAATCTGGAATCGTTTCTCCTGTTTTATAATGTTTTCCGAATATCTTTAGAACATCCGCTTCGGTCGCAAAATTTTCCAAAAACTGGGAAGGAAATTCCACTGCATCCCACTCTACTCCATTGATACCACTTACAGGAGGTTCTTCTATTTTTGTACAAAGATGATGTAAAGCGTGCCCCATTTCGTGAAAAAAAGTTACCACGTCACTATGTTTCAAAAGAGATGGGGAATCTTTTGTGGAAACAGGAAAATTACAGACCACAAACGCGGTAGGAAGAACTTCACGTCCCTTCATTCTATTTCTGGAATGCCAGTTGTGCATCCAAGCCCCACCTTGTTTATCCTTACGGGCTTCCAAGTCCAAATATAAACGGGAAATAAGTTTTTTCTCTTTGTATAGATCATACACTTGAACCTTGTCTTCCCAGACTTTAGCGGAAGTTTTGCGAAATTCAATTCCAAAAAGCATATTCAAAAATTGGAATGTTCCAGAAATTACACTGTCTTTTTCAAAATACGGACGGGTTTCTTCTTCGTCAAAATCGAACTTGGATTTTATCATTTTTTCGCTTACAAACGCAGTATCATAAGCCTGGATAGAATCGATTCCCAAAGTTTTTGCAAAATCAGAAAGATCTTTAAATTCTTTTTCCGCAACCGGTTTAACTTGTTTGGCAAGATCTCTTAAAAATTTCAAAACCGCAGGAACGGAATTGGCCACTTTGGTGGCTAAAGAAAGTTCCGCGTAACTGAAATAGTCTAAAAATTTTGCGAGTTCGTTTCTTAAAGAAAGTATTTCCGAAATCAGTTTTCCGTTTTGAGGAGCGCGAGTAGTATAAGCCTTATATAATGATTCTCGAATATTCCGATTCGGACCGTGAGTCATATAGGCGGTATAACTAGGTGCCTGAAGAGTAAAACGATATTTACCGTCCTCTGTTTTAGAGGCGTTTAAATCGGATTCTGGAATACCTTCTACGTCTTCTTGACGATCCAAAATCAGTTCAAATGTGTTTGTCGCGTCTAAAAGATTTTGAGAAAACTGATTATTTAAATCGGAAAGTCGAATTTGAATTTCCTGGATTCTTTTTTTAATCTTCGGTTTTAAACCGATACCACTCAATCGAAATTGTAGGATGGAGTCTTGAAGACTTTTTTTTCGGGGAATACTCAGAGTATTTTCTTCGTTCTTTAGAATTTCCTGATATACAGAATTTAATTCTTCGTTTTGTCCTAAGTCGGAATAAAAAGCGGTAATCTCCGGAAGTATTTCCGTATAATAAGCCTGGATCTCCTTAGAATTTTTTACACTATTTAAATGGGCAAGAACGGTAAACTCTACCTGCATTTCTTGCACGAGATCGTCTAAAGGACGAATAACGTTTTCATAAGTCCTTTCTTTTTGAGAAAGTAAAACCGGAATTTCTTCTCGAATCTTTTTGATTTTTTCTAAAATTTCGTTCTTAGTGAATATGGCTTTATCTGATTCGAATTCTGGAAACATACTTCCAGTTTCTTTCCTACGTTCGAAACTTCATCCATTTTTTTGGCTTATACAAAAATAGAATCGTGACTGAGTCCTCATTTAAAAAATCTAAACATTTTTGAAAATTTTTATCTGGGGCTTGCCGTCCGAAAAACGGACGGCCGCGCTGCTACGGGCTCGCGAATCTCGCTCGGTCTTCGTCTACGACGAAGACTTCCCCTACACATCGCTAAGCCATATGTGTTCTAAGATTTATATGAGTTCTTAAGGATCCTTTTGTAAAATGTGTTAGTTCCCACGTTTTTTAAAACTTGCCTCAAAACTTCCATAAAATCTCTATCCAATTGAGTACCTATAAATTTTGTGATAAATGTAGATTCATGTGAGTTCGGTATCATCCAATGCGAAATCGATTGAATGTTGAATTCAATCTCAATGTTTTAAAAAATAAAATTGAATTCTTTTTTACAATCTACCTATAAGATTTCGTTTCAAGTTTGACTACAGACTATTAAGTTGTAAAACACGAAAACCTATGTCTGTCTCTTCTATTTTTTTTTATGGATTTTTGATTTTTTTGTTAGGTGGATGTTCTCCTATCAAAGAAGAACTTCCTTACTTTTCCTCTCATTTAGAATGTTCTAAAGAAGACATTCCTCTTTTTATTCAACCCGCCCAAGACGTTGAAACTGGAAACCGTTTAGAAGTGATTTATTGTAGTAAGATGGAAACTCTTTTAGTAAAAAAAATTGAACTGAGTCTTGTTTTTCAAGACGAAAGACATCCATCGATTTGGAAAGATAAAATCTATCGAATTTATAGAGGTTTTAAATACGGAAGACATAAGGATATTGAAACACTTCTTCTCGAATTTTCAAAAAAGGGAGAACTACTCAATATCCATCTCAAAAACGTTTATTCAGGAGAACAAAGATTTACAGCAGATCCAGTACGTCATTTTGATTCCGTTTTAAAATCAGAACAAATTATGAAAGATGAAGGGAAACCAGTTTTATTTATCAATACTTGGAATCATATGCTCTCGGAAATGAATATGAATCCGGAACTTTCCGAAAAAAAATTAAATTCTATAGAACTCCGAACCGGAAGCAGAGAAAAATTAGACTCCTTCTATTTAGAAAAATAAGATTGGCTTTTCCAAATTCCTTCGACTGAACTAAATTTAATAAATGCCTTAGTCAAATCCTGGCCGCTCATCTTTTCTATACAAAGAACATATCTAGAACGCGATCCGTAGAGAGCGTTCTGCTGAGTTTCAAACGCGATCCTGCAGAGCGACCCTTAGGGAGCGATGCATTGAGTTTCAAGAAAGCGTTGTGCTTTAGTTATTCTGATTCTAAAACCCTATTCAATTTGTGGGGTTGGTTATGGTAGAGAGCGTTCTGCTTTAGTCCATTCAATTACTCGATAATAAAAAACTTTTCCGTGTGATTATAGACAAAATACTGGGAAAATCGAAAATACCAAGAGGCCTATATATGACCCAAGTTCCAAACAAACCTTTTGCAGAGTTGGCTCCAAACACCGCAGTTTCTAAAGATCAAGTAAAACGGAATATTTACGGAAGATATTTAGAAGAATTTACAGAAGGAGAAATTTTCGAACACCCCAGAGAAATCACAATCGATAGAGCCTTTGCTCAGGAATTTGCTACAACGTTTATGGATGCAAACCCTCTTTTTTTATCTGCACCTTATGCAAAAGCACACGGATTTCAAGATATGTTGGTTTCTTCCCTTCAGGTTTTTAATATCGCCCTTTCTCTTGGAGTACAAAACGATTCCGAAAAGGCGCTCGCAAACTTAGGATACTACAACGTTCAATTTCTAAAACCGGTCTATCCTAGTGATACACTTTCCGCAAAAACTAAAATTCTCAAAGTAGACGATAAAGGTTCAGACAAACCTGGAATTGTAAGCGTTCGTACTATCTGCTTGAATCAAAACAAAGAACTGGTTTTACAATATGAAAGAAAAATTATGATCTATCGTTCTAATGGAAAACCAAAAGGAAATCCAAAGCCTGTAATCAAAAACGCTTTTTTTCCCGAAACGGATTCTCCAGTTATCGAACTTCCATCTCTTAAATTTCCGGTAGAATTTAAAGCCTCTACTGGGTCAGATACTTATTTCGAAAATTTTCAACCAGGTCAAATCTATATCCACCAAAACGGAAGAACCATCACAGACGAACATTTTCCTTGGACTTATAGAGTTGGAAACACTCACCCACTTCATTATGATAAACTGTATTCCGCAGGAATTTCCGGGCCGATGGGAGGAGAACCTGTGGTCTACGGCGGACTCGTCTTTGCATGGTTATGCGGAATGGCTTCCAGGGATATTACAGAAAACATGATCTGGGATTTAGGTTTCACTGAGGGTTATCATACACAACCTTCTTTTAGCGGAGATACAGTCACTGCGATCACTCGGGTTCTTTCTGTGGAAGATCGTGGAACCGACTTCGGAATTCCTGCGGGAGCGGTTCACCTTCAAATCATAGGTCTGAAAAACATCAAAGCAAATGACGCTTTCGAAAAGTTCGGTGAAGATCTATTTTTAAAAGAAAACGATAAGAAAAAACACGGAAAAGAAAAACTAGCAGAGAAAATTTTTGAAATCGAAAGAAAAATTCTAGTCAAGAAAAAAGGTTAATTCTTTTAAAATCAAAAGGTAAACTTTCTAGAATTTGAAATATCGATCCAATATAAGAGCGTTGACAAAGTAAATTTGAACTTACAGTCAACAGCTCTTTTTTCTAATTTGACGTTAAGGGCTTATTCTTCTCAATTCAATCATTGCAGAATACATCTACCTTCTAAACACTGATTTACAAGTGAGCTGGTTGGATATTCCCCTGTTCCTCTTCTATCCTCCCCTTCTCCAGTGCAATTTCTGTTAGAAATCATAAAATCAAAAGAGTTTTGATAAGATCCTACCAACTGTATTGTTATAAGTCTTATAAGAGCCCTATCTGGTCTTCCTAATCGATTATCAACTATCTGGATCGGATCTGTAGAGGGTGTTAAAGATTGTCTGTAAAAGCTAAGTGACGCAGAGATTAAGCTAGTTCGCATTACTACTAATCCTTGAGAAGTCCTAAGAATGGTAGCCGCATGCCAACCTAAAGTTCCATCTGGACGTCTCCTTCCCAGTATCGCAATCCAAAGGCTCCCATGGGAAGAATCGATGAGTGAACTAACGTGCGATAATATCTCAGAACGAGTAGTGAATTCAGCAGAGATAGCCCAATTGTACTGAGGTAGAATAGTTCTAGCAGATGCAAATGTAACTAGTCTGTTTCTGTTGTCGGCAGGAACAACATTAATGGAATGATACGTTCTCGGTATATCCGTCAACAATCTATCCAAGAACGGATAACGTTGTCTAAACGAGATAAAAGGATCAGTATTTGGAGCTGTATCGAAAAAATATCCACCACTCTGAAGAGGCTCTTGAGAATGATATTCCTGAAGTTCAGCTAACATTTGAAAAGCCTGAAGTGTACAAATACCACATATCCCACTTCCCTGGGTCGTATTTACAGTTGAAATTGCTATTTGATAAAGTCTCCGAATCCATGCCTCGGATAATTGAAAGTCTGGCGGTAAGGTTCTGACTATTCTTTTATGCCCTAAACTTACGTGATTACCTGCTGGACAATACTGTGTCGTCTTACCCAGATTAGACGACACATAACGCGTCCAATTCAGTAAGTCTTTAGTAACTACAAACAAAGAAGTGGGACTATTCCGAGTATCCGTTTTCACAAAACCAGGTTTGGCTGTATAAGCAACACCCCAATTGGATCCATATCTAGTAACTCTCAAAATATTACCTTGATAATCCGTGATGATCCCTCCTTGATCTGTTCCAAAAGACACGTTCCAAAAAGCTGAATTCTCCTTACTGATCACTGCGTCACTACACAATGCCCAAGTCACCCAATTCCAATTCGATCTTCCCACGTTAGAATACATACAATATAAAGATCCGCTAATAGAATTGTATTGAGCAATATGACCACTTTCAGGATTGTAGTAGAGAAGAGTTGTATTTTTATCGGAACTTCCCCTACGAATAAAATAACGTTCATTTCCCTCAGTAGTTTGCAAATCCCAAGCGATAGAAGTTTGAATACTGATGTTTCCGGGAGTAGCCACGGTCTCCACCCAGTCATTCATTGAAGAATCCAAAGTATGATTATAGTTATCACCAGAATTTCTAGAGATATAGCCGTACCAATTTATATCCTTCAATCGATAGTTCCCATCTACTGTCCAAAAAGCGTTTTCTTGTATAATCCATCTTTGCAGAGGATCATTGATTGTACAAGGTCTAAGGTGAACATAGTCCCAGATTTGTTCTGCTTTAATTACTTTTTCTGGAGCAGTAATACACAACCACGTATTATTGATGTTATACGAAATTCTTTGAAATACATCATATCTTGCATTCATAACGTGTTGTTCCGAGCACTGTTCAACTATAATGTAACTTTCACCTCCGCTAAAAATAGGACCGTAACAGAACTTTACACCGTCATGAATAACGACCTTGATCGCTTTATCTTTTGGTGGATCAGTAGGTTTTTGAACAATTGAACCAGTAACACCCGATGGAATAGGTGTAAATGCAGGATTCACTCCATAAGAGTAGTCAACTCTAATAAAAACGAACAAAACTAACAGTGACACTTTCCATTTACGCATTTTTCTTTCCTTTTGTAAAATTAAATAAAATTCTCGTTATTTAGTACATTCTAATGATCTGATAAATTATTTATTCTAGACTTAAATTTTAATTATATTAAAATTCTAATTCGTATTTTTTCTAAATTCCGAAAGTCAATTTATTATTTTCACGTGGGTTCGGCGTAAGAAATGTAATATGATTTTTAATCTTACGAATTAAAATAGACAATTCGCTTAAAATATAGTATCCATGTTTTAATATTCTTTTTCAAACAATTAGGTAACCTATGAAACGAATCGTATTCAAAAAGAAACATGTATTGGAATGGGAAAACGTTCCCGAACCAAAAATCCAAGTAGTCAAACCAATCGCGGTTTCGCGTTGTGATCTAGATCTTCCGATAGTAAACGGCTACACTCTATTTAGACCGGGAATTCCGATCGGTCACGAGTTTGTAGGAACAATCGAAGAAACGAGCCTAGAAATCGCAAATCAATATCCGAAAGGAACCAAGGTAATCATTCCGTTTCAAATTTCCTGTGGAATTTGTCCGGATTGTACAACAGGACGTTCCAAGGCTTGCACTTCGATCCCTTACGCGAGTCATTACGGAATGGGACCTTCCGCAAAAGAATTCGGCGGAGCCTTGTCAGAAAAAATTTGGATTCCATAGTTTTGTATTTGGATAACGATTCGGAAAGACTTAAAATTGCGGAAAATCTAGGCGCCATTGCGGTTCCGTATTCCATTCTTCCCAAAGCCTGGGAAAGAAAATTTCCCTTAATCACGAATTAAATGAAGGAATGGATTTCGCATTAAAATCTCTTTCTACGGAAGGTATCTACGGTTCTGCGTCTATCTTCTGGACAAATCAATTAGAAATTTCTTATTTAGATTTATATAATACTAGAGCAACCTTGAAGATCGGAAGAGTAGACTCGAGAGAACATATTTCATATATTTTAAAAAAGATCGAACCCGAAAAAATCGTGACTAAAATCTGTTCTTTCGAAGAAGCAGTCGAAGCCTGGCTCGAACCGGCAATAAAACTCGTCGTAAAAATAGATTGAATCACATTCTAATTTCTGAATCAACCTAAACTACCACTCCACAAGAGTCCGCTTTTTTTTAGTTCTTCTATGTAGAATGAATGGATTTGGCTCCAGTGAAATAACACGAAACTTTGCAAATCTATTCTTATGAAAAACTTGTAATAGTTCCTACAAAAAATTACTGTCGGTAATCTACTTTAACGTGAGCAGGGTGTAAGAAAAAATTTTTTAAAAGTAGTAGTTCCTACAATTTTAGAATTTATTCATAAAATCGTGATTTGTGAGAGTTCCCACATGATTTTACATACAAGCCCACTGCGCCAGACTCAATTGTTATAAGCTTCTATTTTATAAATTGTGGTAGTTCCCACATCTAAAAAATCAATCTATAAAGTTCAGATTTCAACTTTTTTTAGAATCATAGGTTTCTTACGCGAATTTACGTTGAATGGGATTTACTTGATTTCACGAAAAAAGTTTTGTCGGAATTCAAAATAGATTTTTATCTTTCCAAGGTGGCACTCATGGAACCTTTAGAATTGGACATTCTAGGATCGGCTCCATAATTTAAGATCCTCTCTTGGACGTGTTCTGCGTGTTCCAACTCTCCCGAAAAAACGACGGTTCTTTTTTCTTTATCTACTTGAACCGCATGCAGAAATGCCTTTTCTACAGTCATCATACAGATTTCAACGAGCATCTCAATTACATATTCGTAAGTATGTTCATTGTCGTCCCAAAGCACGACTCTCCAAGGCCCTCCCGTTGATTTCGTGGACTCCTTAGTAATTTCATTTAGGTCTGGAGTTTGTGTACTCGCCATCTCGCCAAAAATCTTACCAAGAAATAAGTGTAAGAAAAATTTCTTTTCTCATGAAAACCTTCGCCCTTTGAAAAAGATGAAACGAAATTTCATATCCACTGATCTAGAATTTTATTTCTTGAGAGTCTTCGCCTTCTTCACTGTTTCAACGATATTTTTAGAACGAAGACCAAAATAATCTAAAAGTTCCTTCCAAGTTCCGGACTTTCCAAACTGATCTTTCATACCCACCTTTAAAACGTGAACCGGATATTCTTCCGATAAAAACTCGCTGACTGCAGAACCAAGTCCACCGACCACGTTATGCTCCTCGCAAGTAACTACTACCCCACATTCTTTTGCGTATTTTAAAATCGTTTCCTTATCGATCGGTTTGATCGTGGCCATATTCAAAAGGGTCACTTGAATCCCTTCCTTGGATAATTCTTCCGATGCTTTGATCGCCTCGTTTACAAGAACTCCATTGGCGATGATGAGCACATCCTTACCTTCTCTCATCACTTCCGCTTCTCCAATTTGAAACTTATAATTTTCTCTTTCGATTACAGGAACATTCGGACGTCCTACTCGAACATAAACCGGACCTTTATAATCAGCGATTGTATGAATTATCTGTTTGCATTCGTTGTAGTCAGAAGGACAGATCACGGTCATTTCAGGAATGACCCTCATAATTGCAAAGTCCTCGATACATTGATGAGAAGCCCCGTCCTCACCAACTGTAATTCCTCCATGAGAAGCGACTAGCTTTACGTTTAAAAACGGATAAACCACGCTATTACGAACAATTTCCCAAGCTCTTCCGGAAAGAAACATCGCAAAAGAAGAAGCAAATGGAACGAGTCCAGAAAGCGCCAGACCAGCTGCATGACCAACTAAGTTCTGTTCGGCGACACCTACATTAAAAAAACGATCCGGAAAAGCTTTTGCAAACTTATTTGTTTTTGTAGATCCAGAAAGATCTGCATCTAAAACGACCACATCCGGACGAGAAGCACCTAATTCATGCAGCGCGTCTCCATAACCGTCACGAGTAGCTTTTTCAGTCGCAGTCGATGTGTTTGGAGCTCCCATTTTTATCTTATCCTTTTAAAGCAGAGGCTTTGTCGGTTTCTTCCCAAGTAAAAGTGGAACCTTTTCTTCCGAAATGTCCATAAGAAGCGGTTTCTCTATACTTTCTTCCTTTTTCAAGAAGTTTGAGAGATTCTATAATTCCTCTCGGAGTCAGTTTGAAATTGGCTCTAATTCTTTTTACCAATTCTTCTTCGGAAATTTTTCCGGTTCCGAACGTATCCACATGAACGGAAACCGGTTCTGCAACACCAATCGCGTAAGCAAGTTGCACTTCACATTTGTCAGCAAGTCCCGAAGCCACTACGTTCTTTGCAATATAACGTCCCATATAAGCGGCGGAACGATCCACTTTAGAAGGATCCTTACCGGAAAATGCACCTCCTCCGTGTCTTCCATATCCGCCGTATGTATCCACGATGATCTTTCTACCAGTTAACCCCGCGTCTCCGTGAGGTCCTCCAATGATAAACTGACCCGTAGGATTGATAAAATATTTCGTATTGTTCAGAAGATTTGCAGGAATCACTTTCTTGATACATTCTTCAATCAAAGCTTCTTCAATTTGTTTATGAGTTACATCCGGAGAATGTTGTGTAGAAATTACCACCGTGTCTATACGAACCGGTTTTCCGTCTTTGTATTCTACCGTAACCTGAGACTTTGCATCGGGTCTTAAGAATTTCAATTTGTTGGAATGTCTAAGTCCGGCTAAATGTTTAACCAGCTCATGAGAATAGTAGATCGGCATAGGCATCAATTCCGGAGTTTCATTGATCGCAAAACCGAACATCAAACCTTGGTCACCTGCACCTTGTTCTTTGAAAAGACCTTCTCCTTCAGTTACACCTTGAGAAATATCCGGGCTTTGCGCATGAACGTGTGCGGAAACTACCGCAAAGTCGGCGTCAAATCCCATCGTAATATCATTATAACCTATATCTCGAATTACATTTCTTGCAATTTCTTGTGCGTCTACTTTTCCCTTACTTGTAATTTCACCTGCAATTACCACCAGATTTGTGGTCACTAAGGTCTCGCAAGCAACTCTAGATTTCGGATCTTGATCGAGATAAGCGTCTAGAACCGCATCGGAAATCTGGTCACATACCTTGTCCGGATGACCTTCGCCAACTGATTCCGAAGTAAAAATAAAATCTTTTAAAGACATCTGTTTTTCCTGATAGGTGAAAATTAACGGGGAAGTTCCCGTTCTGATCCCAAAAACCTACGGATTGCCTTGGTGTCAAGAAGATCCAAACTATGTTCC
>NZ_AHMN02000008.1:210000-361201 GCF_000243695.2 Leptospira kirschneri serovar Cynopteri str. 3522 CT
AAATTAGAATTACGAATTGAACTCGTCTCAGAAGAATTTTAATCTTATAACCCATAGAAAAAATTCAGAAACGATAAAATATTCAAAAAGAGATTTAAAATGATCGAAAATAATTATTTTTTAGAAAACCAAGATTTACAGGAAAACTTTCAATTTATCATAGATTGGAAAGAGATCATAAACGGTTTTGAAGACGATTTTACAGATCATAAAATCTTTCAAAAAAACGGAGACGAATCCTTATCGATGGCTCCCGGTTCTTATGATGAAGCATTAGAATATTATAAATCTATTTTAGAGTCCGGCGGCGAAATAGCCGGTAGACAAATCGCGTCTATCGCAAAAGATATGGACGTAGAAGGTTTGAAATACTCTTCCGGAAAAGTTACTTTCCCAGAAGCCATGATCAAAGGGATAGAACAGGTAAAAAACTCAGGAATTCTTCCCTATAGTATAGGAAGGAAACACGGCGGACTCGGAGTTCCAGCAACCATTCAATGTATGATGTTGGAATTATTTTCAAGAGCCGATGGTTCTTTTGCGATCTCTCTCGGATGTCTCAACTTAGCAGAAACCATAGAACGTTTTGGTTCCAAGGAAATGATAGATGAATACGTTCCTAAAATGGCAAACGGAGAAATTTTTGGAGCCATGGCTTTGACAGAACCGAACTACGGATCGGATCTTCCGAATCTACAGACTAAAGCCATCAAAGATGAAAATGGAATCTGGAAACTCACCGGAACCAAACGTTTTATCACACATGGATGCGGATTTGCTAATATTCCTGCCGTAATTTTAACTCTCGCAAGAACCGGAACTCCTACGAGCGGAGCCCGTGGTCTTTCTTTTTTCTTAGTAAAAAGTTCTGACGTTTTTATTGCCGGAATCGAAAAAAAAATGGGACTTCACTGTTCTCCTACTTGTGAAGTGGTCTATGAAAACACTCCCGGAATCTTAATTGGTGAAGAAGGATATGGTTTAGTCCGTTATTCTATGGCAATGATGAATGGTGCTAGACTTTCGATCGCCGCACAGGCGATGGGAATTGCAACCGCCGCTTATATGGAAGCTAAAAAATATGCTTCCGAAAGAGAACAATTCGGAAAGACGATTCAAAATATTCCTGCGGTTCGTAAAATGTTATCTTTTATGGACAGAGAAATTGCTGGAATGAGAGCGATTTTACTGGAAGCTTCTCGTTCTATCGATCTCTATCACTGGAAATCAGAAAGGATGAAAGAACAAAAAATTGAAGAAAGAGTAATTAAAAAGGACGAAACAATCCGTAAATGGGAAAAACTAGCTAATCTCTTTACTCCATTATCAAAATATTATATTACAGAAATTGCAAATAAAATAGCTTACGACGCCCTTCAGATCCACGGAGGAGCTGGTTTTACTTACGACTACGACATTTCTAGAATTTACAGAGACGTTCGAATCACAAATATCTACGAAGGAACAACCCAACTTCAAGTTGTTGCGGCAATTGGAGGAATTGTATCTGGCATGTCTTCCAAAGGTCATTTACGTCAGTATTTTGAAGAAGAATTTTCTAAAATCGGCGGCGGTTCTACTTTGTTAAACGAAAACAAGGATTCTTTAGAAAAAATAGTAGAATCTTATTCTTCGATCGAAAACTCATCCTTGAGAGACGAAGTCGCTTTCGAAGTGGTTCAATCCACTGCGAGAGTTTTGATAGGTTTACTTTTGGAAAAAGGGGTTTCCAAACTCAACAACGAAACAAAGAAAAAAAGAGAAATTCTCTCCAGAGATTATAATCTCGAATCCAAAGCCATCCTACTTTCTAATCGGATTATAGTCGAGGACCGTCAAACACAACTAACGTTTGTATAACTTACTAAACTTAACTTGATAGAACTTTGATAAACTATTTCTCTATAAAAAATTCAGTTTGAATCTACTGAAAGGAAAACTTATAGTTTGAAACCTAAAGTAGTAATTCAAATCTACAAAAGTAGGCTCGTCTTATCTAAAAAAGATCGTGGTTTTCAAAATAGACCCGTTCTGAAATGGCCGGGATCATATTGAATCTTCCACAACTAAAATAGAAGACAGTTGTGTTCGCTTTATTTCCAGTCTAGATTTTAGTAGAACAGAATCGTTTGCAAATTCCGAATTTTTCGTTGCTTTAGATTATCACCCAGAGACTAAAATTCCCAAAAACCAGTTCTATGACGATCTTGACGAAGTTTCATTTAACTTTTCAAAATTAACTAGATTCAAATTTGATATCTTCGAATTTGAAAAAATGAGTTCGGATCAAGTAAATTTATTTTTTAATGGAACAAATTTGGGCATTCCGAAAAGACAATCTTTTCAAATAGCCAGCCTAAGTCCAAATTCACCGGTTAGAATCAAAATCAATTGGAAAAGCGATTTTTCCTTTTCTCGGGGAAAAAAAAGACAATTTTACGAACTAGATTATATCGTTGAATTTAAAGGTATATTTGAAACTTTTTTGAGAGAAAGTCCCAAAACAGAAACCTTTCTCAAATATATTCAAATATCGAAATGTAAAGAAATAGATCTTAGAAAAATCCTCAACTAATACGTGTTTGATGCCAAAAATTAGTTTTTTTAAGTATCAATTATTATAACTGCTTTAATGTTTTAGTTTCTAAAGACTAAAACGAAATTTTTTGAATTCATTTTTATTTCATAACCTACTTGATAACTATATAATAAAGTATTTAATATTTTACATAGAATCAGCGCGTTTTGTGATAAAATTAACGGTACTCAATTTTACAGAGATCAGTAAGATTAACTTTTACGAAATAATACTTTATTTCATATTTCTTAGGAAGCATAAAGTCTGCTTCAGACGTTTATAATACGCAATAACAAAATTAAGATCCCACTTCTAAGTGTCGCATAAATCCGTTTTTTTTATGTCGTTGTTTATTTTTACTATAATCATCATACTTTAGTAATCCAAATACTTTCTCAATTGAAGGACTGGTTAAAGATACATAAAAAAACTTGCATATATTACTACGTTTTACTAGTATGGCACACTGTATTCGGAGGAATACTGGTGCAAATCCAGTGCTGGCCCGCAACCGTAATGTTGAATTCTTTTAATCGTATTAGAATTCTCTAAGTCGGATACTCCTCTTTAAAAACACTCTCGTGGATGTGGTGTGTTTTCGTCTTCTATTCATTTCTTTTGAATCGTTTCATTAGAATATTTTGTTGAATGAATCAACTTGAGTGGTTGCGGTTTATATTGGGTCATCTTCCGGTTAACGTTCTTTTTTTAGAGGTTACCGTATTATGGAAAAAATCAAACCATTCATTGTTTTTAACTACTTAAAAAGCAATATCATTTTTTACTTATTTTTAAGCTTTTTATCTTTAATAGTTTTTCTTTCTCCAGTCCGAATTTTTTCTCAGGAACAATCCGAAAAAGAATCACCTGAAACTAAAGATTTAAAAACGGAAGAATCGACGAGAGATGATAAACGGTCCGAAGGTATATTCGTAAAGGGTTATACTGATAAAGGACTTACTGGAATGAAACAAAACGTACGTCTAAAAGACATTCCGGCGACCGTAAACATCATAGACAATAAAGAGCTAAAAGCCCGCGCTGCGGATCAATGGCTTTCTGCTATCTCTTATGTTCCCGGTATATTTGTAATTCAAAACTACGGAGGATTTAACACTCTTACGATTAGAGGATTAGATTCTCGTAATACTCTTTTACTTAAAGACGGCGCAAGAGACGACACTTTTCTCATTCAGAATAGTTCTCCTATGAGTAACCTAACAAACGTTGAAAGAATTGAAATCCTGAAAGGACCGAATTCAGTTTTATATGGACAAGGAGCTATGGCGGGTGTGATCCATATCATCACTAAAAAACCTCGAAAAAAAGCTGAGTATGAACTTTCATTTACAAAAGGAAGTTTTGATACTAAAAGAGCTTACATAGGCGCCACCGGGCCCATCGGAACCGAATCTTTAAGATACAGAATAGACGCGGCCACTTCCCAGTATCAAGGTTTTAGAAAAAATTCTTACAACTTAAATAACATATCCACTTCTTTTGAATGGGATATTTCCATGAAACACACTCTATCCATTCTTTCCGGAAAAACCTTCGATTTTACAAAACCAGACGCGGGTCTTCCAAAATCAAAAAATCCTAATATAGATTTGGTTTTGCCCGGAATACGTTTAAACAATAATTACAATACAAAGGAGGACTATCTTAAAAACGAAAGTGGTAATTTTAAAATTCAACTAGACAGTAAGTTTTCCAATAAACTTTCGATGAAATCTTTTATTTCCTATTTACCTCAGACTTATTATTATTTTTCAGCGGAAGATTTAACTATTTCTTCCACGGATGAAAATACGATCGAAAGAGATCACTTTCATTTTGAAACGAAAAGATCTCCCTTACAAGGTACGATTGAATTACAATGTATTTTTCAGACCGGGTTTAAACATAAACTTCTATCCGGTTATGAATATCACCGTATGGTGAGCAGACATAGACAGAGATATTTTCCAGTAGGCAGCACAAATGTAAACGTTCTATATCCCCAAATAGATTCGGTTCAATCCTTGCCAGTGAATTTTAGAGATAGAAAAATTTTATATCAACAAATGCATTCTTTGTATTTTCAAGACCTAATGGAACTTTCAAAAATTATAAAGTTCGTTTTAGGAGGAAGATATGATAGTTGGGTAAGAGAAAACGTAACAGAAAAACTATCCGATTGGAACGATCAATACGTTTCTAAACCAGAAGACAGAATCATCAATCGATTTGACGCCAAAGTGTTCACTTACAGATTAGGACTGGTCTATCAACCTCTTCAGTATTATACCGCTTACCTAGGTTATTCTACTGCGTTTATTCCTGTTACGTTCATCAATATAAAAGGCGATCAACTTAAACCAGAAATGGGGGAACAAATAGAACTAGGCCAAAGGATCGAATTTGTAAAAGGAAAGATTCAATTGACAAGTGCCCTTTTTGCCTCAAAAAAATATGACGTTGCAGTTAGAATCAATTCTAAACCCGCTTTGTATGATCAAGCGGGAGAACTTAGAACCAACGGTTACGAATTCGATATAGATCTTCGTTTAACCAAAAGATGGAGTCTAAAATCAGGATATGCGCATACAATTGCAGAATGGGAATCTTTTCGTTTTATAAACTCAAAAGGGAATGAAATCGATTACAAAGGAAATAGACCGATCAACGTTCCCAGAGACACCGCCAACCTTTGGACTACTTATACTTTTGCTTCCGGTCTTGGGTTTGGTTTAGGTGGACGTTATATAGATTCGATCGCCGGTGATAACGCAAATTCTTTTTCGCTTCCACCCTATGGACTATATGACGTGTCCCTATATTATAGATATAACCATTTTTATTTCCAGATCAATTGTAACAACATATCCAATAAGAAATATTTTATATCCTCCATCCCAAACCCAACTCCAGGCCCGCCTAGACAATTTCTATTTACCGCAAGTGCTAAATTTTAAAACAAAATCTAACATATTATATCCATTAATAAGTATAAAATAAGAATATTCTAATTTATATATACTTTCAATACTTCAAAATAAAATCTGGATTTTCAAAGTTCCTACATTTTAAAAAATGTGAATTCGATGTAAGAAAATCCCTATAAAAAAATCATTGGCGATCGTAGAACAACGATTTTACGAAAAAATTTTATTTTAAGATTGTTATTTTTAGATTTTATAAAACTAACCAAAGTCAGCGATTCGATCTGATTCCAAAATTCTAATCCCTTTGGGTTCTTTTTCTGCGATCTGGATCATTGCCTTTGCAACCGTTCTTCCATGAATCGATCTATATTTTCGAATTCCTCCCCAAAGAAAGGGATTTACAATCTTTGCAACAAGATGACCAACAACTTCGCCAGGACGCACCTCTTCTCTTTCTCCTTCGAGCAAGGAAGGTCTAAAAATTCCTAAAAAAGAAAAACCGATCTTTTCCAAATCCTTTTCCATTTCTCCTTTGACTCGATTGTAAAATACGAAAGATTTAGGATCAGCTCCTAAGGCGCTGACTATTAGAAAGGATCTAGCTCCTTTTTCTTTTGTAAGTTTTGCGAGTTTTAAAACGTATTCGTGATCTACTTTTCTAAAATTTTCCTGGCTTCCCGCTTTGGAAATTGTAGTTCCCAAACAGCAAAAAACGTCTGTGATTTCTTTGGGAAGAGAGGATGTAACTAATGATTCGTAGTCGGAAATAATTGCTTCGGCCCCCGTAGTATTTCCAGGTTTTCGAACAAGAGCATAAACTTTTTGGTAGTAAGAGGACTTGGATAATTCTTCCAAAAGATATTTTCCGATCAATCCGCTTGCACCCGCGACCAAAGCGATTTTTTGAGACATGTATCGATTTCTCCTAAAAAGATTGAGAAAAGAATGTTTCTCTTCTTTTTTTATGAAAGAATTTTTTTCAAAATCGATCCTTCTTTCCGGAAAGAATTGATTTCGAATCCGTAAATTTCTACCTTGAACTTTGTGAATCCTTTCCAATCGATCCAAAAAATGTTTCATACTCTAGACAGAAAATCTATGCCGGATTCCGTTTTAGATGTTCTCCAAAAAGAAGAAAGAAGCGGAATTATGATCACCAATTATTTTCGTTATCTGATTGCACTTTTCTTTTTGGTTCAAATAGCGGTCAACGTAGAAAATGGGAACAGTAAATTCAATTTCATCGCGTTTTCGATTTATCTTTTTTTAACTCTTTCGCATACGATCGTTATTCGAGTTTGCCCAATTTCCATCGTAAACGTTTTCAATTATTTTACTTTGTTTGCGGAATATATTCTGATTTTAGGAGTTTTACTTTTTTATACTTTTACGGTAAAGAACGTGGATTTAGGATTTGCTCTTAAAAATACGATCAATCTTTTCTTTCTTTTTCCGATTATCTATTCTCTTTTACAATTTAAGATTCGTTTCGTTTTTATTGGGCTCTTTCTTTTTTATGCGATTTATTTTTCGATTCTTTGGATCGCAATTTCCACCAATCAACTTACTTATACTAAGGACTGGGGATATTATATCAACGGGCCGGGGGTTTTGATCGAAGACATCGTTGCAGGTAAACCGGGTATGTATTTTTGTTTTGCTATGATGATTTCCATGGGAATCTTTCGAACCATTTCTATGGTAAGAAGGATTGGAATTGCGGAAGGTCAAAAAACGGAACTCTCTAGATATTTTTCCCCCAAGATCGTAAACGAAATGGTGGAAAATCCCGGAACCCTTCAAAATGGAAATCGCCAAATCGTGAGTATTCTTTTTTTAGATATTCGTAATTTTACCGCAATGTCAGAGAATATGGATCCTAAAGAACTGAGCGCCTTTTTATCAGAATTTCGTAAAATTATGATGGAATGTGTTTTTGAACATAACGGTACATTAGATAAATATATTGGAGACGCTGTAATGGCTACGTTCGGAACCCCTCATCCTTCTCCTTCCGCCGAAGTGGACGCAAGAAATGCGGTAGGTTGTGGAGTCATCATGCAAAAGAGGCTTTCCGAATGGAATCTACTGAGAAAATCGGAAGGTAAAACTTCTATCTCAATCGGTATCGGTATTCATACGGGGGAAGTTTTTGCTGGAAATATAGGCAACGATCTTCATAGAGAATATTCAGTAATTGGTGATGCAGTTAATACGGCTTCTAGAATCGAATCTATTTGTAAGGTTTTGAAAAAATCATTTTTGATTTCTAAAGAAACAATGGAGTTGTTAGGCGGTAAATACACGCTCAATCGAATGCCTAGAGTCAAAGTCAAAGGCAAACAAGAACCATTAGAACTTTATGAAGTTGTATGGGGATGAGTTGCGACCCATAGAGAGCAACTCATTGAGTTAATAAACAAATAAAATTAAAACTAACCAGAAATTTTAGTATAAACTAAAAATGCAGCCAAGTTGCGACCCCATAACCTTACACCCCTTAGGTGCATATGAATATTCTGGTGATTGCTTGTAATTTGGAAAATTTTCCCAATCAAAATATAATTTGGTTAGTGTACTGATCATTCATAGCGTATAATCATCTAAAAGTACAATGATCTTTAAGGAGGTTTGCATGCTCCAAATACTTATGAAATCGCGATTAATGCAGCCTACGGGTAAAGCGAGGAATGATGGTTAGAAAAGCTGTTCGTCAAGTTACTCTAAGGCTCGAATCTATCCTGGAAGGGCAATCAGGTTTCGTTGGATAATACAGGCATGAGGCATTGCTTAATTCGCAGCAGCAACTTTTTCCAGATTGAAGTCTCTGGCAAAAATCTGAAACTCATTTCAGGCGTAATTGGTACGGATGGAAATGCGGTATTCCAAACTTACTTCAGCGAAGCTAAGTGCATGGAAGTTGCCCAGAAGATAATTAAAGAAAAAGTCAACACAGGATATGTTGAGACATCGGAGCTTCTTGTAAAATCTCCGAAAGAAATAATTTTGGGATTTGCAGCCGAGCACAATGTGATTCTATCGGATGAGGATTCCTTTGGAAAAGTCGCCGCGGAGGCACTGGAGCAATTTGGGCCTCACCATTATCATTGCAACACCGACAAAATCCTGAAATTAAAAGGTTTTGTTGGAATGGAAAAATATTCTCAATTAGTATTCCGACTGATTTCACATGGGGTGGAAAGCATATTCAAGCGAAAAAGTATTCCGACTGACAACGATCGGGCCATATCTTCAGCCGCGGTTGTACTCGCTTTTCTACCACGTCCGAAAACCCATATTAGCGAATTGCTTCTCACATGGTATCTTAAAATCCGCGATCAAAGAAAGCGCCTTTGGGAAGCTAAGGGCAATATTGCTCTCGCTCTTGCGGCTCAAGACTACGCGGCAGCGGCGCCCGTTTTAGCTGAGAATTCCAATTTTAATCCAGAGAGTTCTGTGATATGGCATCGTAACTATTATGCCCTATGCATTTTGAGAAAAGATCCTTCTGATCCCATTGCGCATTTGGAAGCCGCCATCCAGTCCGGTATTAAATTCACGTGGGGGCACGCTTATCTGGCAGCCATTTTAGCTGATCTCGAGGCATTCTCAGCCCTGCCAGTTTTGCACCTATGTTGCAATGCTTGTAAAAGATCAGACATTAAAGACGCCTTGCTCGAATCCGTACGCAGACTTGAAACCCGGCACCCAAGCTCAAAAAAAGATGAAAGAATGGTGTGGTTACTTGGGACTGTGATAACTAAAGATATCCAGGCGGGTACCGGAACAGACAATGTTTTTTTCGGAAACTTCAGATCAGAGAGATATGCGGAGGATGAGTACTAATTAACGTGAGTTCGGCCTAAGGAGAAAGTAGAAGTTGTAAATTGTCTTTGGATTTCAAATTCAAAGAAGGTTTTTTTGGAAAAAATGAAAATGCGACTAACCCGCTTAATAGATTAACGGCCCAATTGAAAAAACTACGATGCCTAGTATGTTGAATCTGACAGATATTTTTAAGTTCATCATTAACGGATTCAATGATAGCTCTTTTCCTTAAAAGGATTTTATCAACTAAGGGCATTAATTTATTTTTCATATTCTTTTTAAGTTTTGTAATGAGTTGAATTCCCTTTTCATAAAGACTTTCAAACAGAGATTGACTGATGTAACCTCTATCTCCGAAAAGTTTACCGTAAATATTTTTAACAAGTGGAAAGATCACTTTCAAATTCCTGTCGTCCACATTTCCAGGAGTGACCATAAATGATAATAATTCACCTTGATCATTTATGATTAAATGCAATTTAAAGCCGTAAAACCAGCCTGTGCTTGATTTCCCTCGCTGCGCAATGTCTTTAAATACCTTATGAGAATGGATTCTTCTGTTGTCGCATACTTTGAGAATCGTGGAATCAATGAACGATATTCCGGAACACTTTTCTAAACAAGAATTTGACAGAAACGAAGCGATGACGGTTAACGCGTTAGGCATCAGCTCGACAAAACGATTGTAACTTACAGCTTTTGGAAATTCGGATTTCAGATTCTTTTTTATTTCTATCAAATAATAATTTTTAAATTCTCTATAATGAGAAAGATGGAAATAAACTACGATTGTTGCTACTTCACTCAGGCTGAGTTGAAATTTACGGTTCCTTTTTCGAACCACCGGACTCAATATTTTCCCGTTCCAGTTTATTTTTTGTTGTGTACAATAATCGTCTATTGCGCAAAATATCTCTGTCAGATCCATATTGTACCTTTTCTTGTCGGAAATTTGGTTCAATATGCGATCTGGCGCTTTTCAGTACAAGATTTTTACTCTTTTTTCCTTCTTACGCCGAACTCACGTTATTTAAGGTTTGAGGAGAATCGATGAAAGAAAATACTAAACTGTTCGAAGCAATTCGTGCACGTGATGTCGCGGCGCTAAAGACGTTGCTCGGCGATGGTTGTTGATCCACCGAGCCTCGAAGATGGAGGTAATAATAATACTGCACTTTCCTTGGCTGCCTATTTTAGGCAGCCTAAAATGATCGAATATCTGCTCAAGAAAGGAGCCAGGGTAAACTGATCGGACCAAGGATGGTAGCATAACGCTTCATGATGCGGTATGGCAGTACGAAAGAAAGTCAGTTGAAATCTTGCTGGCTGCAGGTGCAGATGTCAATGCGGCGGATGAAAGTGATT
This sequence comes from Leptospira kirschneri serovar Cynopteri str. 3522 CT, assembly GCF_000243695.2. Taxonomy (NCBI): domain Bacteria; kingdom Pseudomonadati; phylum Spirochaetota; class Leptospiria; order Leptospirales; family Leptospiraceae; genus Leptospira; species Leptospira kirschneri. The sequence continues at coordinate 220,699 of NZ_AHMN02000008.1, forward strand.
GGACACCGATCTGGCTCGCCTCAAAGTTTGAGCCTTTTATGGCATTAATTCAACACGGAGCTACTGTGAATAGCCGTATGAAGTAGGCAAGAGCTTGCTGAGAAAGACGGTCGAGATTACCGCGACGCTTAATCAAGCCGATGGCATAAAAATGTTAGATAAGTTGGTAGAGCTAGGGCTCAAAGTTGAAGATGAAAAACCCGATGAGCGCGGAAAGACGCTCCTAATGGCGGCAGTTGAGCTCTCCCTGGGAGCCTATCAAAACAAAAACCTGATCGCGCATTGGCTGCTCGGGAAGGGCGCAGATGTGTCGTCGGCCTATGAATATGGAATGACCGTCTTGCATTATGCGTGCCACCACGGCGATTTGGATATGATTCAAACCTGCTTGCTGCAGGGAGCGATCCAGATGTCAAAGTCACACGCAAAAGACAGAAAGAAAATCATCGATGCATTGAGAAAGGTCAGCAAAGAAGAAGTCAAATCCCCGATGAACCTGTGGGTTGATGGCAGCGGTGTTCGGCTCGAGGGCAGTAACAGGAAAGCTATCCTGGAGCACATGCTGGAAATCACGGTAGACCTCCATGTTAACGTGTTCTCGGATCCGGGGTATGATGATCCTGACCATAACCAACCCCACAAGTATTTGGATCTCAATATTAAATCTGTGGGAATTACGACAAATCCTCGAGTTTCCACCCCACAACGCGACCCTTAGGAAAGCGTTGTGCTTTAGTTTTCAACGCGATTCATAGAGAGCGTTGTACTTTAGTTTTCCCTATTTTTGGTGGCAACTCAATGAATTGCTTCCCATGGGTCGCAATTCATGTGGAGAAGTTCGGAAAATTTTTCTCTATCAGAAAAACATACTTTTTGCAAGTAAAAAACCTCATTCTTGTCGGAACACTTGAAAAATGTGAGTTTTGGAGCCTTCTGATTCTAAAATCCTATTTAACTTGTGGGTAAGGTTATGATAGGGAGCAACTCATTGAGTTAATAAACAAATAAAATTAAAACTAACCAGAAATTTTAGTATAAACTAAAAATGCAGCCAAGTTGCGGCTCAAGCGAAGCGGCAACTTACAAGCGTTAGATTGTAAATATGCTCTTGTTTTGTTTAATGATTTAAAGTCCAAAGTAAACATTCGCAATCCTCATCATATTGAAAAGCGTTCACAATTTCCTCTCCGTTATATACAATTTTGCCCACAGAAGACTCAATCCGGATCTCTGAATAACGATAGATAAGACTTCCGGAATAATTATCATTCCCACTCCAGCCTATGAAATAAGCATATTTAGGACTCAGTTCTAAAAAAACTTCTCCAAGACCTTCCTTAGAGTTGTTGAAAAATTAATTCTTGATCTGTTTGTATTGGATTGAATTGACAATTGAAGCAATTTTACGAATCTTCACTATGGAATTTTTCAACAACTCTATTATATTGAATGTTCTCCAATTGTATTTTTTCTTCAAACTTCGATCGATTCGAATACGCAATCGATTCCGATCTGACTCGAAACCAATTTCGGAAATCAATCGAAGGAAGATTTAGATTTTCAGAATGATGTCCTGTAATCCAAGATTGAAAATGATTTTGTGAAACTGGGATCTGTAATTTAAGAATTAGGGTTACTGTTTTATTTTTTTGATTTAAGATCCCAATAGACCAAATTCTGCTACAGGAATTGATCGTAAAAAAAAGGAATGGTAATAACACTAATAAAAACGAAAACTTTTTTCGATCTAACACGTAGAAACCCGCACAAAATCAGTTTTTTTTCAGCAAAAGGAAACCTATACTCTATATTTTATAAAATTAGAATATTATTTTTTTCTAATTTTTTCAAGTTCCTTTCCAATCTGCCCGGTAAGAATATAAAAATACATCACCCAATCTCCCATAAAAGATTTCAGCGGATAAGTAAAAGTAGCCGGACGGTTTTTCTCTACAAAAAAATGACCAATCCAAGCAAAAAAGTAACCGGAAAACAAAGCCGCAAAAATATAGAACGGATTGAGATTGATGATCGCGGTCAAAATCCATCCAATCGCAAACGAAGTTCCTATAAAATGAAGCGTGCGGTTAACTGGATGAGAATGTTCGCCTAAATAAAAAGGCCAAAATTCTTTAAAAGTAGTATATGTTTTAGGAGCGGTTTCGGTTGTCATAATCGTTCATCCTCTTTTTTATACGATTTTAACGACTCCGCTTTTAAAAATCAAGCATTTGAACGAATGATCAGAACCAAATCCTATCTTCTAAACAATCACTCGAGATCCATAAAATCGGAATCAAAAATCTTATCCATAAAAAACAACGTTTCAGAATGACTCACTTTATTTCAGAAAAAATAGATAGAAGCGAGACATTTTAGTTTGAAAGAAAGTTCTGCTTGAGTTCCCGTGTTTCAATTGCTTTTGCATTGGAACTCGCGTTAACCGATACTTTGGGATAAATATTTAGGTGATTGATTTGATAGAGATCAGCAAAAGCCATCTCAAAAATATCTTAGGATTCGGTATTTTAAACAAAGATAAAGTATTTTTGAAGTAGATTCCAACAACTATATAAAAAGTACCTAATATTTTGCACTACAACAAGGTTTTGTAATAAAAAATTACGGTGCTCAATTTTATAGAGATCAGTAAAATCAAATTTTAATCTTTTTGCAACCATCACAAAAATGAAAATACATATTATAAACCCAAAATACTCTATGTATTTTAAATTTTCAGTTTCTAAAAAAGAAATTCAATCATTTTCACTTTTATCTTTTCAATTACAAAATATATTCATAAAATGCAATCTTTAAATTGAATTCAACTGGAACAATCAATTATAATAAACTACACAATGAATTTATAAAATAAAGAGTTTAAACAAATGGAATAATTCGTAAACCTACTCAAATGGCACCAAAATTACGGGGATTTTTTCTAAAGATATAAAAGTCTTTACGAAATTGCTCCAAACCTAGAATTGTCAGATTTTTTAAAAGTATCTCATATTCTAAATTTTGAAACAAGCACAACATAGATCCTTTTCATTGGTCCGGATAGTAAAATTCAAAATATCTTATGTAGGAAAAAGTAACTGAGAATCGAGTGTATCATTTCTTTCTTCCAAAGATTGAACGTAATCTAAATACGTTTGAAGTTTGAATTTTTTCTTTGTCGAATCGGAAGACATAGTTCGAATGTTCCCAAAAACATTTCTTTCCGGAAACCAAGGACGATCAAACAAACCGAAACACCATAAAATTCCGTTATACGAATTTGGGTCTCTTCCATCGTATGCGTATTTATTATTAAATTCTTCTAAAATTTCAAAAGCAGTTTGATAGTCAGGAGACCACTCGATTACTTTTTTTCCCCAGAGCATTCTTAAATAATTTTGCATACAACCAGATAAAACCAATTCCTTTTGCGCGGAGTTCCAAATAACGTCATGCGTCTTTGAATTTTCCAATTGTTCTTTTGTATAAATATATGGACGAACGTCGTTTTTATGAAAATCTAAATTTTTCTGAATCCAATCCGGAAGAATGGAAAGGTCCTTTCTAAAAGAAGGTTTTTTCCAAAACATCAAAAAACCAACGTCCCTCCACGTTATGAGTTCATCTAAAAAAGAATTCACGTTCGGATCCGGATGAAAGTAACCTTCTTTTCTATTTTTATTTTCGGGAATGATAACTCCAGGGGTCCAAGGCCCATCTAAGTTCCAATTTAAAACCTCACTTACAATCTCTTCTTGAGAAATATGCCCGAAATGTAGATATGGAGATAAAAAAGAAGAATAAGATTCTTCCGGAGGTTTAGGATTACTTCTAAGTTCTGCATAACCGAACAAACCATGTTTTAAAAATTTTCGTAGAAGTCTTATCCCCTCTTCTCTACCTCCTTTTTTTCCAGGGGCTGGAAGAATATTCTGAAAATTAAAATTACAATTCTTGCATATTTCTGGAATTTGATCCACACCGCCTTCAAACCAAACAATTTTTTTTAAGGGAGAATTTGGATTTTTTTCGAGCCAAGAATTTTCTTTTTCTCGAAACGGTTTATGTGGCTTGTGAAAAGATCGAAACTTCCAAACCTCTGGAAATAATTTGTGGACTCTAGGCCGAAGGATTCTTGCCGCCGAAGCAAACTCTCCATAAAGAGTAAGTGGAATGATCGAATTGGAATCCACTACAAGAAATTTACATCTGATTTTTTTAGAAACTTGTTCCAATAATTCCGGAACGATATACGCAGGATAATCATCGGTGACCACCAACGCAGCCTCGGAGCTAATTTTTTCGAACACTTCTTCGATCGGATTTCCGTGAGTTTCTACAAATGCCCGATATGTAAGACCTAATCTTTGTGCCTCTTTTACGTTATACGACATTCCTTCTAAAATAAACTTGTGCAACCTAGGAGAACTCCAAGGATAATTCATCTTGAGAGGTTCATAGATCAACAGTTCTTTTTTATATTTTTGGGAAAGATGAATCGAATAATCCAGAGAATGATTCCAAGTAAGTCTTCTGGCCATAGACATCCAATAAAGGATATAAGGTTTTTTTTCTAAAATCGGATTTTGACCGAGCTCCCGCACACGAACTAGATTTTCTTTTTGAAACATGTTTTCCTTTTTAAAACGGACTTGATGGAGAGCAGATCTAAACGCCAAGTATTTAATAAAGTACGGTAGTTCCCAGAGAAATCGCCGTATTATATTTTACAGTTTTATAACATTCTTTTGTTATTCCAGTTTCTGGAATTCCCACATTTTTGTAAAACTAAAACATCTCTCTTATTGAACCTCAATAAAGATTGCTCGACAGATTTTGGAACAAATCCTGATAATGTAAAACCAGTTTATATACGTTGAGCGAAATTGAAGTTTTATAAATTTTATCTTTACAGTTTTTTCTTCTTTATAGAGTTAATGAGTTTTTCGAATATGATTCATATCCGATGAATTATTTTCGTTTATTAGGCAGAGGCAGTTTTTTAGTTTTATGGCAATAGCTGTGGCTCTCGATTTCAAAAGTATTTAGCCGGTAAAATAACTTCGGAAAATGTTATATATACTATTCGGATGCATAAAAATGGTACTAAAATTTAACGTGTAATTTTTTTAAAAATATAGATGTCCTCGCGAAATTGCGCCAGACCTTGACTTTTTGAAAGTATTTCATATTCTAAGTTTTGAAATAAGTACAGCATAGTATTCTTTTAATGTATTCAGTAATATCATTAAACGTAATTGATCAATTTTTTTTAAAGGTTAACTCATGTATAAAAAGTTAGGAATTTTTTTAATGTTTCTCGGTTCTTGGTGGACTATTCTGAAAGCAGAAGATTTAGATAATTTTAATATATCCGAAGGAGATATTATATTTCATGAATCGAATTCCGAACAAAGTAAAGCGATTCGATTAGCAACTCTATCACCTTATACCCACGCGGGCATTATTTTCAAATATGGAAACGAATATAAAGTTCTAGAAGCCGTAGAACCGGTAAAACTTACTCCCCTTTCCGCTTTTATTAAACGGGGAAAAAAGAATCATTATGTTATCAAACGCCTAAAAAATCGAGATAATATTCTCTCACAAAGTAAATTGGCTGAAATGAAAAGATACGGCGAGTCTTTTTTAGGAAAACATTACGACATATACTTTGGGTGGTCTGATGACCGCATTTATTGTACTGAGTTAATTTGGAAACTATATAATAAAGTGACTGGTAAAAGATTAGGCGAGTTAAAGACTTTAAAAGATTTTAATTTATCTTCTATGCAAGTACAATCACTAATGAAAAAGAGATATGGAAATAAGATTCCTTATTCAGAGCCCGTAATTTCTCCGGTTGACATGTTTGAATCTACAGAATTAGAAACAATTCTTAGTGCGAACTAAATTTCTTAACTAGGATTTTTCCGCAGTTTTTTACATCATAAGTTGTTCGGAGCTCGATGATATGATAGAACGTTATGCGAAATATATTCAAGAAGTGTTATAAATGCGTTTCATTATAATTTTGTTTGTCTCCGTATTTTTATTACCACAATTGTATTTCTACTTTAATGCAACTGCACTCTTAGTAGATCTACGTCGTTACGTATTTTTTTGTCGGAAAATCATTGCTTTAAATTCTCCTTATACGATTGTTCAACAACTAAGTTTGAGGCCCTCGGCCAGTCCTTTTCTTTGGAACTATTCCGACGAAAAACATTGACTCCTTCCATTCGGAGTTTTTTTTATTTTATCCATTCTTTGGAATTTACGAAATGAAATTTGCTCCAAGAGATTGTTTAGTATTTCGTGTATCCCATTTTAATTTGTTGGGGAAATTCTCCGGGCCTGTTTATCACTCCTCAAATTGTAGTGAGAAATCAGATTTCACTTCGTATTAGGGTTTAACGTCGGAGGTCTTTTTAAAACTTCTGCTTAAATAGATTTCACATTTCTAAAAATCGGGGTAATCACCAATCTCGTTTGTGTTCAATTTTTTGATCCGCTATCGAGAGAAAAAACTCTAAAAGCGTTTTTGTTTAAATAAAACGATTCTTAAAATGTGTGAGTTCCCACAAATTACGTCCCTTATAGACGGTCGTAACTACGAACATTCATTACTCAAGCACACCTCTTTAAAAAACGTAAATTGAATATAAGAAAATTAAAAAGAACTTATTTTACAGTGTAAGTTCCCACACTTTTGTATTAACCTTATTTTACCCAAAATCTGATTCAAAATGCAGTTTGTTTTCTTAATCTACTTTGGGTCGGAACTCCGCCATTTTTGGAAATTACTACTCGAGCGTATAAAAATAATACTCAAAATGAATGGGCGAATTCTACCAAAGATGCTGAAGTTCTCAAAAATCGAGTCGGCCCGGAATTGTTTAACTTTTTGCGGGAGATCCTACATTCTCAGTTTTTAAATAAATGCGAATTCAACATAACGCGAAAGGGATCGATGCGAGGAAACTTTCGCAAAACGCTCTTTCAAACTCAATGTCTTCTTCTATGGGTGCTCGAAATAACTCAAACCGTCTCACTCTCCATGGATCGTTCGACGAATCGTGTTTTGAAACTAAAACGATTGTTGTATTATGTTTCCTGTATTCAATTTGTTGACCAGAGCTAAAGAGCCGTGTCCGGCTTGCCTGTGACAAGCAAGATTCGCCCAGATCTTCTTACGTAGAACTCACGTTAAATAGAATTTATGAAATCGGAACATAAAAATTCTTCTAAAAGTATGAGTTCCTACATTTTTAAAATTATACGTAAAATCGGTGTTTGTGGTAGTTCCCACATTTAAAATTACTCTAGAAAACCCAGGTCCACGACAGGTTAGCTACTGATTCTTAAAATCGAGTAGCATAAATTTTTATTAAACTGATTTTAGACAGGCCTGATTCCTCTCCATCCATTTAGCACTCTCATAGTGAAAGTGCTTGACGCTTTCCAAGCGGTTTTTTTTAATGAAAAACTATATAAGCACTCTCATGAATATAGTGCTAATCTTATAAATTTTAAGGAGTCAGTCTATGGCATCGATTAAACCTCTGGGTGACAGAGTCCTCGTAGAACCAAGACAGGAAGCCGAGGAAAAGATCGGTAGCATTTTCGTTCCTGATACGGCAAAAGAAAAACCACAAGAAGGGAAAGTTGTCGAAATCGGTAGCGGCAAATATGAAGACGGGAAACTCATCCCTCTCGAAGTAAAAGTAGGCGATACAGTCCTTTACGGAAAGTATTCCGGAACTGAAATCAAATCAGAAGGCAAAGAATATCTAATCATCCGTGAAAGTGATATTCTGGCCGTAGTTAAAAAATAATCAGGAGTTAGATCATGGCGAAAGATATTGAATATAACGAAACGGCAAGACGTAAGCTCCTCGAAGGAGTGAACAAACTCGCAAACGCAGTCAAAGTTACTCTAGGGCCTAAGGGTCGTAATGTAGTAATCGATAAAAAATTCGGAGCACCGACCATTACTAAGGACGGCGTTACCGTTGCAAAAGAAATCGAGCTAGAAGATCCATTAGAAAATATGGGAGCTCAAATGGTAAAAGAAGTTTCCACTAAGACGAATGACGTCGCTGGAGACGGAACTACAACCGCAACCATTCTCGCCCAATCCATCATCAACGAAGGTCTGAAAAACGTAACCGCCGGTGCAAACCCTATGTCTCTCAAAAGAGGAATCGACAAAGCGGTTACTGCTGCTGTGGAAAGTATCCAAAAAAGAGCAGTTAAAATCGAAAACAAAAAAGACATTGCAAACGTAGCGAGTATTTCGGCTAACAACGATAATACGATTGGAAACCTAATTGCAGACGCAATGGACAAAGTTGGAAAAGACGGAGTGATCACCGTAGAAGAAGCAAAATCTATCGAAACCACCCTTGACGTTGTAGAAGGAATGCAGTTCGACAGAGGTTATATTTCTCCTTACATGGTAACTGACGCAGAGTCTATGGTTGCAACTCTAAATGATCCTTTCATTCTGATCTACGACAAGAAGATCTCTTCCATGAAGGATCTAATCCATATCTTAGAAAAAGTAGCTCAAGCCGGAAAACCTCTCGTGATCATCTCCGAAGAAGTAGAAGGAGAAGCACTCGCAACTATCGTTGTCAACACACTTAGAAAAACCATCTCTTGTGTTGCGGTGAAAGCCCCAGGTTTCGGAGATAGAAGAAAAGCGATGCTTGAAGACATTGCGATTCTAACCGGTGGACAAGTGATTTCCGAAGACTTAGGAATGAAACTAGAAAACACCACTCTTCAAATGTTGGGCCGTGCAAATAAAGTGACCGTTGATAAAGAAAATACTACGATCATCGAAGGCAAAGGCCAGACAAAAGAAATCCAAGGAAGAATCGGTCAGATCAAAAAACAAATCGAAGACACAACTTCCGAATATGATAGAGAAAAACTACAAGAAAGACTCGCTAAACTTGCGGGTGGTGTTGCCGTGATCCACGTAGGTGCAGCTACCGAAGTAGAAATGAAAGAGAAAAAAGCACGCGTAGAAGACGCTCTTTCTGCAACTCGCGCGGCTGTAGAAGAAGGGATCGTTCCAGGTGGTGGACTCACTCTTTTGAAAGCACAAGAAGCAGTAGGTTCTCTCAAACTGGATGGAGACGAAGCTACAGGAGCAAAAATCATTTTTAGAGCTTTGGAAGAACCGATTCGTATGATTACTTCAAACGCTGGTTTAGAAGGTTCCGTAATTGTGGAACACGCAAAGGCTAAAAAAGGAAACGAAGGATTTAACGCACTCACTATGGTTTGGGAAGATATGATCCAAGCCGGAGTTGTTGACCCTGCGAAAGTAGTTCGTTCCGCACTTCAAAATGCGGCTTCTATCGGTTCTATGATTTTAACCACAGAAGTTACGATCACAGATAAGCCAGATAAAGACGCTCCAAACCCGATGGCGGGAATGGGCGGAGGCGGTATGGGAGGAATGGGCGGAATGATGTAATTCATCCGAACTTTCTTTTCCAATCGCAAAAGGCGGCGGAGGTTTCCTCTTCCGCCTTTTTTTGTAGGCAACAAATCAAACTTAAAAAATCATTCACAAACTATGATCCGTCAAATTCTTATATTTTTATTGATTTTACTTACCACTTCGGGAATTTACTCCGAAAACAAACAACAAACGATCACCGTTTCCGGAAACGGCTCTGCGATCGTAGAAACCGACTACGTTCAAATCAATTTCTCCGTTGAAGTGGAAAATCCAGACCCTAAAGTTGCCCAAGAAAAAAATCTGGAAAGAGTGTCTAACGTTATAGAGGCTCTTTCTAAAAGATTCAAAATTTCTAATAAAGATATTTACAGCACTGATTACACTCTTCAGAGAGAATATCTACAAGAAGGAAAACAAAGACCTTATCTTGCATCTTCTGGAATTCTACTGAAACTCAGAGATCTCAAACTCTATAAGGATTTACTGTTGGAAATTCAAAAGTCAGGAGTCAATGCAGTCGGTGGAATTGAATTTAAGGCGGATTCCACTAAAAAACAAGAAAAAGAAGCCTTAACCTCCGCCTACGAAGACGCAAAAAACAAGGCTATAGTCCTGGCAAAATCAATCGGAAAAACAAACGTATCTGCAATCAAAATAGTAGAATCCGATTCTATACTTCAACCTCAAGAAGTTTACTTTATAACAGGAAAAGCAAACTCAAAACAATCTCCTATTTCAATCGGTGAAAGAACGATCCAGGCAAGAATCAGCGTTGAATTTGAAATTCAGTAAAATATTTTAATATTTTAACGTGAGTTCGACGTAATAAACCCATGATTCTGAAAAAAGTTGAAATCTAAATTTTATAGATCGATTCTTTAAATGTGGGAACTACTGCAAAACTTAGGTTTGTCTGTAAAATAATGTGGGAACTCTCACAAATCACGATTTTACGAACAAATTTTAAAGTTGTAGGAACTCATACTTTAGAAAAGTCTTTCTTACTCCCTTGCTCAGGTTAAAATGGGATTTAAATTTTGATGATGGTCGTAAAACAGCGTTTTTGTGCAAAAATCGGATGGACGATGATTCTTTTTGTATCCCAGTACGTAGTAGTTCCCACAATTCTCAAAGTTTAACTGGTATTTGTGAGAGTTCCCACAGATTCAATCGCATTACAAATTCTTAAATATTTATTTTTTTTATGGAAAAATCAGGTTTTTATAAAACGAATCTATTACGTCCTGCTTACATTAATTGAATAGAGTTGTTGAAAAATTAATTCTTGATCTGTTTGTATTGGATTGAATGGACAATTGAAGCAATTTTACGAATTTTCACTATGGAATTTTTCAACAACTCTAATGTTCTTTCCGTTTGATTTTCAAGTTCCGCGACAAATTACTTTTCTTTTATGAGTAAAAATAAAATTGAACAAAGTAAAAAATCCACAAAGAATTCGAATCCATCATTGGAAAGGTATCATATTCGAAAAAGACAAAATCTCCGATTGCTGAAATCATGAAACTTGTGTTAGGTGGAAGGTTGATTCTACACAAATGTTTTAAAGGAGAACCCTACTATCTACTATAAGCACATAAACAAACAAAGATACAAATCCGCTTGTTTTGAAATCTTAAACTCCGAAGGAATCTCGGGCGCAAACGATGGTTTTTTACTATTCGGACGCATGAAAATAGTACCAAGCTATTAACGGTCGAATTTACAAAAAAAATAGCAGTACTTAAAAAATACGCAAATTCGGGATTTACGGCATTTTAGAGCAGGGCCAAAATATTCAAATTTTTGAAACAATCTAACCAAAGTATTCTATTTAGTCGTCTGAGTATGAAACTACAGAGAAACGCTGAGGCAGGAAGACTATTTAAAAAAAGGTAACGATAAACACATTTATTTTTTCACATCCAGTTCGTATTCCTTACGAACGTGTTGACCCTATCCATATTTTTAAGTTATCTTTTGAGATCATTCTAATGATCTCTATTATATCCATCTTAAAAATCCTTTGACTTTCTTGCGTATCAACAAAAATCTACGGAAGATGAAAGATTACTTCCTTTCGATCGGCGCAGGACCCAATCAAATTCCTTTGATTTCGGCGGCGAATAGACTGGGTTACTCGGTAATTGCAGTGGATCAAAACGATCGTGCCCCCGGACTCAACATCTCCTCACTCAGAATCATGGAATCCGTTACCGAATATCGTAAAATTCTAAAAACGGTTTCCGAAATTCCCCTTCAAGGTAATATACTCGGAATAGGTACTCGTTCTTTTGGAAAAGCGACTTACACGGCTTCTTACATTGCGAACAAATTAAAGTTACGTTATGCAAGTCTTGAATGTGTGGAAATTTGCTCCAATAAAAATAAACTCAAAGAAGTCGCAAACAAAGTCGGAATTTTAACACCTCAAAACTACGATACAAACTCCAAACATCAATTCCCTTTTGTATATAAACCTTCCCGCGGAAACGGTAAAGAAGGAATTCGTACCTTTTACGATTTAAAAGAATGGGAAAACTTTCTCCAATCTAAAAAAAAGAATCCTAAACTGCCCAAAAAGAAAACAAAGACACATAACGTAATTCCAGAAGAATGGATCTCCGAAGAATTTATCCCTGGTTTTGAAATTACGGTCTGTGGACTTATTCAAAACAAAGAATTTTTTCCCGCATGTATTTCCTATAAGGACGTGACTAGTTACGCACCTTATTTAGAAATCGCTCATACTCTTCCATTTTTACATTCCGAATTGATTGGAGAAATTCTACTCAATTGTAGGGCTTTAATCGCAGCCACTAAAATGAACGATTGTCCTTTTGTTGCAGAATTCAGAATCAATCCACAAGGAGAAATCTATCTGATCGAGGCCGTTCCGGAAGTAGGAGGAGAATTTTTAGCGGACAATTTAATTCCGAATTATTTTGGTTCTTCTTATTTCGAGAATTTAGTAAAACTTCTTGTAGGAGAAAAAATTAAACCTTTCCCGAACTATTTTAAAATTCCCAATCAATACGCTGGAATTTTTTTCTCAGCTCCTCCAGAAGGAAAATCTAAACTAGTTGAACATTCCGAATTTCACACAAACGGAAAGGAAAAACTGATCTTCGATCTTAAGTTAAAACAACCGGAAGACATTTTAAAAACAAACGAAGGAAACGGAGTTCGTGTTAGAAGTATAGGAATCTTAGGCCCAGAAGAAAATCATCAAACCTTGACTCAATGGAAGGAGTCAGTTCTACAAAGACTGGAAGGTAAATTTGAATCCGTCTGAATCTTCTTCCCGTTCCGCCTGGAATTTTCATTATACTAGAACCAAGTCCAGACTCGGTTATCCCGACGAAAATCTGGTCAGAATGCTTTCCAAAATCGATTCCGATAAACAAGAAGAAAAAAAAGCCTTAGATTTCGGAACCGGTTCCGGTAGACATTGTGTTTTGTTAAACGAATTCGGTTATCAAGTTTACGCCACAGATTACACCGAAAATTCCATCAAAACGGTTCAAGAAACGTTTCCTTTCGTAAAAACATCGTTAGGTGGTGATCCCCCCTTCCCCTTTGAAGAAAACTTTTTCGATGTAATCGTAAGTTGGGGAGTTCTACACTATAATTCTGCCCAATCGGCTAAAAATATTCTCAAAGAAAAAATGAGAATTCTCAAGAAAGGAGGTTATCTCGCTGGTTCTGTTAGAGCGGTAGGAGACACCCATCTTCAAGCACGGGAAACCGTAGTCGGTACCGCGGATCTTAAAGGTGCCTATACTCGTTTTTATACATTAGAAGAATTGAAAGAAGATTTAAAAGGTTTCTCCCACTTAGACTTCGGTTATACAGAAAGAACCCCTCTGGGAAAATTGGAAGAAAGGATCTGTCATTGGATTTTTCTGGCAAAACTATAAACGAAACCTGTCCCTGTTGTCAAAAAAAAGACTGGAAATTTCTCTACAATTCAACATTTAAAAATTACAATATTCCAATTTACTTATGCTTAAGTTGTGGTCTACAAACTCAATATCCTAGACCGGAACCTTCCCAACTATACACGGAGGAATATTATTCCGGTAACGCTAATTTTTCGTACCGTGACGAAAGACAAACCGAAAAATTTGATCGATACGTTTGGAAAGCCAGAATTAAAAACATTCAAAAATTCAAATCAAATGGAGAATTTTTAGACGTAGGTTGTTCTTTTGGAGGTTTTTTAAACTGCGCCCAAGAAGCCGGTTTTCAAGTAACAGGAGTGGAAATCTCTTCTTATTCCGCGGAAGTCGCTAAGTCCAGAGGATTAAAGGTATATACGGGAGAATTTTTAGACGTTGATCTTCCTGAAAATTTTTTTGACGTGATTACTTTGGTAGAAGTGATAGAACACCTTTCTGATCCGGAACAAATTTTTGAAAAGTTAAATAGAATTCTCAAACCAGGAGGATTGTTACTAATACAAACTGCAAACTTTGAAGGTTGGCAAGCAATCGATGCAGGTGCAAACTATCACTACTACCTTCCTGGACATTTTTATTATTATTCGCAATCCAATCTGAAAAAAATTCTTGATCGTTTCGGTTTTAAAGATCCCATCACTTATCTCGGAGTGGATTTTTCTCTCTTCGCAAAATTACTTAAGTCCAGAGGAAGTTTCAAATCTTGGAATGAATATTGGAAATGGATTCGAATCAGTGTTTATCACTGGAAAAGCAAACTCAAAAAACAAAACAGACCTTTGACTTCATCTATGGTTCTGTACAGCTTCAAGGCGGACTGAACAATGTTACATTTTTTTAAACCAGGTTGGTTAACCGACTCAGATAAGATCCCCGAAAAAGGTTTTTTAAGAACCTTCGTAATATTCATCCGGATCATATTGGGTTCCGCATATCGTTTCATCAAAGACGACTGTCTTATGCAGGCTTCCGGAATTTCCTATACTACGATCGTATCTTTAATTCCTATGCTTACGGTTGCGTTATCTTTGATTACAATCACTTCCGGTTTAGAAAATAGAAAAGAAGAAATTTTCGATACTATAAACACATTCATTTTACAAAGTAACATCAGCATAGACATCAACCCATATCTGGAAACAATAGGAGACCTAATCGATACCGCATCCCAAATTGGAGCGATCGGATTTATAACTTTAGTATTTTCGGCAACCGCGGTTCTACGTTCTCTCGAAAATGCATTTAACGGAATTTGGAAAATTCATTCTAATAGATCCCTATTTCAAAAATTAATTTTTTACTTTTTTGTATTAGCCATAGGCCCTCTTCTTTTTGTGATCGTAGAAGGAATCGCAAAAAGAACCATCGATTTTTTCAGACCTTCTCACTATTTTTCCATGGAAAAAGATTCATCCGGAAAAATTTGGGTGAGTGGAGAAAACGGAACCTTATTTCGAATAGACTCAAATCTCAAAAAGGAATATTCGATCCGAGAAGAAGAAATCGATTTTGAAAACATGAAATGTCTGGATGCGTTAGGCGGAAGACTTGACTTCTGCAAAAAACCGGACATAGGGACTTCCAATTTCGTTCGAATTAAAATCCAAGAGGAAATGATCTACGCTCTTTCCGCAAAAGGATTACTTTTAATCAAATCTTTAGAATCTCCCGTTTGGAGACTGGCTTCCTTCGAGGGTGTCGAACTAAAAGACATAGAGGTAATCAATTCAAATAATATTTTTATTATATTCAAAAATGGAGAAGTTCTTCATTACATTCCAGAAGGAATTTCCTTCAAACCGATCTTCAAAGACAGACTGAAGATGAACGCTTCTAAAATTTATTTTCCGGACGAATTAAACGGTTATATCGCCGACGAATCCGGAACGGTTTGGACTAGCAACGACGGAGGTTTTAATTTTTATCCGAATCGACTGACTCATTTAGCGTTTCATGATATTCATAAAACTACAAACGGAGAGTTCTTTTTAGCCGGAGAAAGAGGGGCTTTGTATCGTTCTACGGACGGAGGAAACACCTGGATACAGCTAAGCCATAAACGGTACAACTTTATACGAATCTGGTCTTTTAGCGGAACTGATATTACGGAATTATTTCTAATGGATAGTTTAGGAAATATACTGATTTCAACGGATTTAGGTGAACACTGGAATCCGTTTTATACTCCTATGAACGGTAAGTTATGGGCCAATCTTCTTTTAGAAAGAAAAGAAAACGGACAAATCAAAATACTCAACATAGGCGAATACCGCACGATCAGCGTTACAGAATCCAAGGACCAGAAGTTTGTAACGACCCTAATCACAGGGGGAGACAGTGTATTTACGATTTATTCTTTTTTAAGAATTTTATTTCCTCTTTCCGGAATTTGGCTCTTTTTTCTAAGCCTTTATTCCTTGATTCCGAACACGAAGGTTCCTTTAAAAGCTTCCTCTGTGGGTGCTGCTGTCACTGGGATTATATTTCTAGTTTTTATTTGGGGATTTCAAGTTTATATTTTATCTTTTAGTGAAACTACGATGATTATCTACAAAGCGTTAGCCGCTATTCCAATTTTTCTTTTAGGAGTATATTCACTTTCTCTAATTGTTTTGTTCGGAGCCGAAATCACCGCTTGTCTTCAGTTTAGAGAAAGATATATCGCCCCTTTTCACTCTCTGGACGAAATGAATACTTCGCCTAGCAACGAATTCAGAAAATTAATTTTAACTTTAAAATCAGCTTATAAAATCCAAAAAGAAAAAAAAGTTCCCTCTTCCTGTGTTGAACTTTCTTCCGTTTCTGGTTTAAAAGAAGAGGAAATTCCAGTCCTTACTAAAAAACTCTGTGAGTTGGAATTGTTGTCCGAAACTAAAAAAAATGAATTCGTTCCGATCGCTTCTCCCGTAGATCTAAGCATCGCGGACGTCTATCGTAAAGTCCCTGAACCTCTTTTAACCGGAGATCAAAATCTAAAATTATTTCCGACAAACATCGTTTCTAAAATCGAAAAAACGGAAGAAAAACTACAAAACGATCTGGACGCTATTAAGTTCAGCGATCTAATCAGCTAACAAGAATAAGTTGTTTTTTAGGGGCTCAAAAATTTTCAGACACAAGAAGAAATTAAAAACTTCGTTTTACCGATTTTTTATTTAAAGTTTTATCATTTTGGATATAACATTCAGATGAATGGTAGTATCGTTATATAAATTATAATGTATAGACAAATTGAAACTTCCTAACAACGATATTTCCACATTTTTTATCGATGTGTAAATTTTGACATCCCAAAAGCAGAAGGATTCTAAAATTGAAATCGATTTTTAAACCTTTTGATCAATTTTTTGATAGGGAGGAAGATTAGAAGATAAAGACTGATAAATCTGTTCCGCAAGTCCCAAAGAAGAATTAGAAGATAGATTTTTAGAATATTCGTCATAGAGCATATCTTCAAAAATTTCTTCCGCGTATCCTCCGTCTATCAAACCGGATTTGTTCACCGTTTTTTTCATCTCGTTTAACATCATTTTTACGAATATGGATTCGAATTCAACAGAAGCTGAATATAGTTTTTTGCGATACGGATCTGCCGCAATCTCTTCCTGAATGTTATGTGGAAGTTTGATTTCGGAAGAACTCACTTTTCCAGTAAGTTTTTCGTTAAACTCTTCTCGTAAAACCTCCGGAAAAGCAGACTTGTTCTTATGTTGTTTTTCCAAATTTAGAAGACTTTTTACTTCTGGCTTTTCGATTAGATTTAGTTTATTTGAATAATCTTTTATAGAATCAATCATCATTGTATCTCCAATTCCGCGTGCAGCGCTCCTGATTTTTTTAGGGCTTCTAAAATAGCGATGATGTCTTTTGTAGAAGCGCCTACTTTGTTTAAGGCTTCCACCACGTCACCCACGCTTGTAGATTCCTCGATTAAAAAAGAACTTTTAGTGGGTTCTTGTTCTTTTCCGAGCCAATTACGTCTTCTATTTTTATCCGTTACAGAAAGATTCAAACCAGAACGAGAAACCGCAACTTCTTCGATCGTAATATTACCTCCCATCACGATCACTCCGGTTCTTTCGTTAATAACTACTTTAGGTTTTACTTGTGTTTCCACGGTCAAATTTTCGATGTCGCTTAACAAAGTTAGGAACGCATCCGATTTATTTTCGAAACTTTTTCCGAGAACGATATTAATTTCGGAAGGAGAAATAGGAACTACAGACTCAGGTCCAATTCCGTGTTTTCCCGGAAGAATAGAACGGATTTTTGAGACGATCGCGTTTAATGTAGTAAAGTCTTGATTTTCAAGTTGTATCTGAACTCTTTCGGAAGCGTAAAAATTCTGATCTAACTCCTGTTCGACGATCGCCCCACCGTGAACTACCCCTACCGTTTTTTTATTTCCTCTGGAACTAATTCCACGCTCCTGTTCTTGTCTGCCTCCGAATGAAATCACTCCAGAAGCAACCGCATAAGTTTTATCTCCAGCGGTTTTTAAAGGAGATTGTAAAAGAACTCCACCTTCCAAAGACTTAGCGTCTCCGATAGACGAAACTACAACGTTTAACTTATCTCCTTTCCTAGAATAAGTTGGTATCGTAGCCGTAATTAAAACAGAAGCGATGTTTCTAGTCTGGTCCGGTTTAAGATTGGCTTCTACTCCCAAATTCTTTAAATAATTTTTCATACTTTCAGACGTAAAAGGAGTTTTACTATCTCCCGTTCCGGGAAGACCTACCACAATACCGTAACCGGTAATTTGATTTTCCCGAACCCCTTCAATTCTTGCAATATCCTTCAACCTAAACTCGGCGGAGTTTAAGGAAAAAACAGTCCCTAAAAAAATAAAACCGCTCGAAAAGAACATGCAAAAAATAGAATATTTAGATTTCATTGTGATTCTCCCAA
The DNA here is from genome assembly GCF_000243695.2 of Leptospira kirschneri serovar Cynopteri str. 3522 CT. NCBI lineage: Bacteria > Pseudomonadati > Spirochaetota > Leptospiria > Leptospirales > Leptospiraceae > Leptospira > Leptospira kirschneri. Next base: position 239,053 of record NZ_AHMN02000008.1, read on the forward strand.
AAGTCTGTTCAGTTGGTTCAGAATCAGTTTTTGTTTTTCTTCTTCCGAAAGTTCCGCCTTAGTGGTAACGGAACCGTCTGGATTGGTAATCGTTTTGATAGAAATTGGCGGACTTACTTGCTGAGGTTTGATCTTACCATTAAAATTTAACTGAAGATTTGCGATTTTATCGGAATCGATAGATAAATCCTTCTCCACAAATTCGGGAGAAACGGTTCCGGATAAAAGAAGACTGTTTTCTTCTCCATTGATCACGTTTACTTTTTGTCCTTGAACGGTCAAAAGTCCCGTGTTCGGATCGATCGCAGTCACTAAAACCGTCAGATTTCCCTTTATCTTTCCGATAGATTTGATCTTTCCCTTATTTTTACGGGTGATCGTACGATCGTTGTTATACGAAGGCATATCCGGAATGATCTTTTTATCAGGCATCGCTTTTAAAGTCAGAGTTTCATCCGCATTGGATTCTAGTTCAAATTCTGCTTGAAGTCCGTTTCTGATTTTAACGTAAAGAGTAGAACCCACTTTCATACTCTGACGCACAGAATACGGATTTTTATCCGTCCAAAGCGAAGATTCCTGGGCGTTTAAAGAAAAGTTATTCCCTAAAAAAAACAAACAGGAAAAAAAAGTCGCAAAATACGTCATAGAAATTTTTATATCTACAATATTAAGTTTTTCTAAATAGTATTTCAGATTAACATCTACGTAAATCAAAGAACTTTTTTGAAATTTAGAAATCAAGTTCGTTAAACTACAATTTGTTGAACAATCTTTTAAAGAAATCCCCAGTTTTTGGCGTAGGCTTTTTAAAATTGATAAAAAGAACACAATGTATTTTCTGTCAGTCAGTCGTTCTATAAACTTTAAATTAAGAAAAAAACTACTTAATATATTCGTGTCTAAAATTCCAGAAGTCGGAGCTACGTTTCTTTTATAGATTTTCATTCCGTGATCACCGTATTCTTATCTACTACTTTCGCTTTCATTTGGTTTTCTCTGGAATGAGTCGTAACCTGAACTTCTTCTCCAATATTTCCGGAACTAAGAGCTTTTACTTTTGTTTTGAGGGCTAGACTTCCTTTATGATAGATCATCAGAATTTCTCCTCCTCTTTGAACGTCTTGAATTTTACGAACGTGTTTTTTACGAAAGATTTCACCTTCATTCATATTTTTTAAAAGAGTGGAACCCAAAAGTTCGTTTCCGGGAGAATCTAAAATTTCTTCCGAAGTAAATATTTCCTCTTCTTGAAAATCTTCCTTCGTAATTTTGATCCCTTGGTTTAAAGAACGTTTAGACTTTAAAACCGTCACCATCTGTTCCACTTGAAAACGAATTCTCAAAGTATGCACTTTCTGATTTTGAAAAAAAATTTCTAAGGAAGCCATAATCTGCCCCGGATGCAAACGGGAAGGAAGATTGGCCCATCTAAGATCCACTCCTTCCAAAGGGACCTTTGTATCTCCGGATATAAACGTTAGACGAAATTCTTCATTTGGATGTTTTTTTTTGATCTCTTCCGAAAGAGATTCTGCGATTTCGCCAGGTTCCAGAGAATGATTCAAAGGAAGTACTAGAGTTTTTTTTCCAGTAACGATCGGATTCAAATCCTCGTAAACTTTTAGGACGTCTTTAGAATCTACGAATACCGGACGTTTTAGATTGTTCAAAAGAATTCTATCTTCTAAACCTTCCGGGACACGTGCAACAGAAGAAAGGCGGACTACCTCTCCTTCTATAATCGTTTTTCCTTTTAGATAAATACCTGATGTTCTCCCCCAAAGAGGAAAAAAGGTAATAATTATAAAAAGGAAAATTCGAAAAAGATTCATTAGAAATTTATAAAACTCTTATCTCTTAAGAGAAATTGCCGTGGATAACATGTTATCCGAAGTTTGAATCGCTTTGGAATTGGACTCGTAGGCTCTTTGTGCTACGATCATAGCCACCATCTCTTCTACGATCTTTACGTTACTCATTTCTAAAAACCCCTGTAGAACGTTTCCAAATCCTTCCATTCCAGGAGTTCCGGGAATTTCAGGACCGGAAGCTACGGTTTCTTGAAATAAGTTCTTTCCAATTGCTTGTAACCCGGCGGGGTTTACAAAACGATACAATTCCACCTGTCCGATTACGATAGGACGAATGTCGGCTCCTACCTTTACGGTGACTTCTCCCTGTTCCGAAATCATAAGTGTGTTTAGGATCGCACCTTCAGGAAGAATCAGAGGTGGTTCTAAAAGATATCCGTTAGACGTCACAACTTGCTGATTCGAATCTATCTTAAAAGATCCGTCTCTCGTAAAAGCGAAACTTCCATCCGGCATCTGGATTTTGAAAAACCCCATTTCTCCGGTAATCGCCATATCCAATTTGTTACCAGTCGCTTGAAAAGAACCAATTTCAAAAAGTTTTTGAGAAGCGGCTGCTCTTACACCGTGACCTACGTTCACTCCCGTTGGAATCTCACTTACGGAAGTAGCTGGAGTTCCGGCCAAAACCTGATGTTGATAAACTAAATCTTCAAAATCGGCTCGATTCTTTTTGAATCCGGTCGTATTTACGTTTGCTAGATTATTTGAAATTGTATCGATATGAAACTGCTGGGCGATCATCCCAGTAGCAGCCGTCCAAAGTGAGCGCATCATTTTTAGGTAACCCTCTTCCTTTTTAAAGTTCGGCCGATTTTGAAATTTGATGAAGAGCAAACCTTTTGTTTTTAAAGAAAAAGAGACAGAATTTACAAAAAGTACAAGTCGTTTCAAGTGCAAAAATAAGACGTAAACGAATCCTAGTTTAGAGTGAGTTCGAATTTTCTAAAAGTATGAGTTCCCACATTTTTAGAATTATCGTAAAATCAGTGTTTGTTTTAGTTTTTCGAACGATCCTAAAGATTGAGTTTCATAAAAATATGGAAACTCATACAGAAATTATAATAATAAAACGTGAATTCTTCGTAAGACAATTGGGGCGAATCCGGCTTGCCACAGACAGCCGACCGGGTTCTTTAGCTCTCGTCAATAAATTGCATGCAGGAAACATAATACAACAATCGTCTTTAGATTCAATTTAGAACGCGATCTGTCGAACGATCCATGGGGAGTGAGACGCTGAGTTTGAGAGAGCCATAACCAACCCCACAAGTTGAAGAAGATTTTAGAATCACACAACGCTCTCTACGAATCGCGTTTGAAACTCAGCAAAACGCTCTCCTAAGGGTCGCGTTTTAGGATAAAAAACGCACATTATTCAAGTGTTCCGACAAGAATGAGTCTTTTTACTTGCAAAAAGCATGTTTTTCTGATAAAGAAAAGTCTCCCAAGCCTTTCCACCTCCCACCTGAATTGCGACCCATGGAAAGCAATTCATTGAGTTACCACCCAAAATCTAGGGTGGGGTGTACGTTTTACAGAGGATTTGTCGTAATTCCGACAGATCTATATTGAAATCTAAATACTTGTGGTAAGGTTATGATAGAGAGCGTTCTACTTTAGTTTCCCCGCATCGATCCCTTTCGCGTTATACCAAACTCACGTTAATAAAAGAATACTACTGATCTCTATAAAATTGAGTACCGTTAATTCTATCATAAAACGCTGATTCTATGTAAAATATTAGGTACTTTATTATATAGTTATGAGTAAAAACTATAAATCGCTCAATAGAACAGTTTTTGTGGAAACTACCACTTCTTGTCGGGGATTCTAAGGTTTTATTGATCTCTATAAAATTGAGCACACTTAAATGTCTATCATAAAGTATGACTTTACGCAAATAATCGATTATAAATTAAAAATATAGTATATAATAAAATTAAAATGTTTAAATCATATAAAATTTCGAAATACAACACAACGATTGGAGTTCGTACCTTTTTCGTTATTTAGAACGTTCCAACAATTGGAAAGTTTTGTAAACTTTTGATCGTTTATAAAAGTTGTTTCCCATTCCAAACCGGAACCAGATGCAGCCTGAATCACGTATTCGTCTAAATTAAACACGGTCTGACCTTTTTTAATATCCCCTACTTCCATCACACAAACACCATCCGGTTTTAGAACTCTGGAAAGTTCTTTCAAAGTATCGCGGATAAAATCGGTCCAAGCGCTTAAGGTCGAAAATATACTCGGCTTTTTATGATCCGGAAGTTTAATATCTAAAAACCAGTAACGGAGCCAGTTATCTTCTTCATAGTTCACCTTATCCAAAAAAGGCGGAGAAGTAATCACTATATCTACAGTTCCATCCTGCAAGGATTCCAAAAACAAAGAAGAATGGTTTGTATAAAGATTTCTGCTCGAAAATTCATGATAAAACGGAGGAAGAGGAGTTTTTAAATCTCGTTTCATCTTCTGAAGAATTCTAGATTTAATTTCCTTATATTCAGGTTTGATTCCCTTTTTTTGATTATTTCTACGTTGAGCCTCAGGAGGAATCGAAATCTGAGGAAAACTATAGACTGAAAAAAAACCGTCGCTATGACCGTGAAGCCTAGAAAGAGCAGTAACTCCTATGTATTGAATTTCGGGAGAACGATCCGCCAAAAGGATTCGTTTTAGATTTTTAATTTCGGTTAACGTGTCTTTATGATAAAACGAAAGTAGATCCTTGTCTTCTTTTTCTTCTTTAGTTTTCTTTTTTAAATCCAAACGATTTAATATTTTTTCCATATTTTCTAAAGAAGGGATCGTTTGTCTAGATTTGGCGAGAAACAAAGACATCGGACTAATATCGTTGTGAATCGCGGTATGCCCGTCTAAGTTCGCTTGAATCGAAGTAGTTCCTCTACCGCCAAACGGATCCAAAACAATACCCTTATGTTTAGAAAGATACTTATCTAAAAAAAACGCTGGAAGTTCCGGCTTAAAAGAAGCCCTATAACTAACACTGTAATGAATGGAATGAGATTGTCTCTGACGAGAAGTCCAGAATTCTCCAATCTGAATTTTTCTTTCTTTTCTTTTGAGCGCGGTAGACATCCGAAAAACCTCGTATGAAAAGATTTTCGGCCTTCACTCGAATTTTCCTCTGAAGAAAAAAGAACCTCTTACTAATTACTTAAAGCTATAGAATCGAGTATGATCGTCGAGATATACAAGTTCGTTCTTTTTTCTAAAGCGACATAGATTTTCTATGTTCAATTTGTAGAATGTATTGGAATAAACTCATAATACCTTTGATGAGTTTTTGTAGTAAGAAAAAATTTTCTGAAAATATTAGATCTTTACGATCTTATGGAATTACGATTTCAAATCATTCCGGAAAAGATTCAAAACAAAGGGTTCTTTCTTTTAGAAAAGAATGAAACTGTCTATGAGAAGCACAATCTTCTTCGGTGCTAATAAAGTAGTCGTACCCGCCGCCGGTCATTTTAATTCTACAACATCCTTGAACAGTTGATTTAGAAGAAGCAGCCGAATTTTTATCCGGTTCCTTTTTTTCCGTTTCCTTGGCAAATACAGTACCGCAAAAAATAAATATGACCCATAACGTCATCCATCTTTTAAAATCGAATTCTATTTTCATTGTAAAATCACCATAAAATTAAACGGCAATGATTTCAAATCTTCTTTTTTAACGTGAGCAGGGCATAAGAAAACCGGGCGAATCCAGCTCTTTAGCGAGCGGGACCGCGCTTTCAGTCCCATTCAATAAATTGCATGAAGGAAACGTAATGCAATATTTCGTCTTTAGATTCAATATAGAACGCGATCCATAGTGAGCGTTCTACTGAGTTTCAAACGCGATCCATAGTGAGCGTTCTACTGAGTTTCAAACGCGATCCATAGTGAGCGTTCTACTGAGTTTCAAACGCGATCCATAGTGAGCGTTCTACTGAGTTTCAAACGCGATCCATAGTGAGCGTTCTACTGAGTTTCAAACGCGATCCATAGTGAGCGTTCTACTGAGTTTCAAACGCGATCCATAGTGAGCGTTCTACTGAGTTTCAAACGCGATCCATAGTGAGCGTTCTACTGAGTTTCAAACGCGATCCATAGAGAGCGTTCTATTGAGTTCAGAAAGTGAGACGCTTTAGTTTGAGGAAAGCGTTTTGCTAAAGTTCCTCGCATCGATTCTTTTCGTGTTAATTTACGTTTTTTAAAACTTGATTTCACTAATAATAGTATCTTATTCCGAAACGAACTGCTTTTTTAAGGAAGATATTGTATTTTAACTTTTTCCAATAACGTATAGTATCCTTTTCATACGTCTTTTTATTCAGAACTATAAAATAAAGACCGAGTATTTTAAGCTGAAACAGTACTTTGCATCAAAAATTTAAGACACTCAATTTTATAAGGATCTCTGTAGAGAAAATTTTAACGCTCTATTCATTATAAGCTCTCGTTCAGTTTCAAAAAGCTCTCTAAATAAATCTTAAAAATTAGGAAATAAATTGCAATTCTGAATCTTCTATGAATACTGAAATATTCATTTTAATTTTTTAGGAACGTTATCTTGATGAAATCTTTCACACACTCTCTACAAAACGTTATTCAATACAAAGTTTCACTTTTAGTTCTATTTCTTCTTTTGCCCCGTTTAATTTTTGGAGAAACGATTCTTTTTAAATCTGGAGAAAGAGCTTATGGAACCGTAATCGATCAAGATCCGGAAACGGTTACAATCATTCGCGACGGAAAGAGAATTAAATTAGGAAAATTTAAAATTCTTAAAATCATTTTCAAAGAAATCAAAGACGAACAAGAAATCGCCAAAATTATAGAAATCGAAAAAAAGAAACTGAATAAAGAGGGTAAAAAAAGCGATAAAGAAGAACAACTAGACACGATCTACCTCGAACAGATGATTAAAGAGAATAGTTACAAAATCGTTCAGAAACGTTTAGCGTTACTGGAAAAATATCTAGAAGAGAGAGACGGTGACTGGGAAAGTTATATTACCGCAAAAAGAAATCCTTGGGAACCGGTTTGGAAATCAGCGATTCTTCCTGGTTGGGGTCACAACACGATGAGACAAAACGGCTGGGGTGTTAGCTATTCCACTTTGTTCTTTGTTTCCTTATTTTCTTACTTTGGACTGGATGCCGCCGAAAAAGATAGGGCAAAAGCATACGATAAGAAGATAGAAAAAATCATAGGACAACAATTTACTACAGACCTACTTTTAGGTTCGAACACTTCTACGGTAATTTCTCCCGAACTCAATCTGGTTTTTGAATTTAATACTTTACGAAATTTGAATTCTCTCAACTCGATTCGTTCCGACGAAGGAGACTACAAAAAAGCAAAACATACCGCGGCTGGAGTTGCTATTGGAATCTATCTGATTCAATTGACACACTCATACTTTACCGGAAAAACCTGGGCACAAAATAACATAATTCAAACTCCTACAGGAGAAAATGTTTCAGAAGGTTTTGGAGTGAGAGGTAATCCTCTGGTTTCCAAAGAAATTACTGGTGGTGTAAAAAGTATAGACGTAGGTGGACAAATGCTCTATACAATTTTTTTCTAATATTCACTACTCTAACATATAAAAGAATACTATAAACTTTTTCTAAAAAGTTAGAATATGGGATTTCGCTCATCAATCGAAATAACGTAATTCATGAGAAATTCTTAAAATCTCAAAGTCACAGATATAAAAAAAATTTATACCAAAAGTTCATTCTAGGTTTTTACTAATCCCTATTAAATTGAGTAATGTAAATTTTTAATGCAAAACACTGTTTTAGCCCAAAATACCGGGATTTTATTTTATAGCTCCGAGTAAAAAAATCTAAAATTCTTTTCGAAAACAGTTCCTAAAGGTAGAATGGTTTTTGTATGAAACACACACTAACTTCCAATAGAACGGCTGAACTCATCCAATACAGAAGACAAATTCACAAACACCCGGAACTTAGATATGAAGAAAATCAAACCTCTAGTTACGTAATCAATCATCTCAAAAAATTAGGTCTTTCTTTCCAAGATAAGATCGCAAAAACGGGAGTGGTATCCTTGATCGATTCTGGTAGACCTGGAAAAACTCTTCTTGTACGTGCAGACATGGACGCGCTTCCCATATTCGAAGAATCTAATCAAGAATACAAATCGGTTCACGAAGGTGTGATGCACGCCTGCGGTCACGATGCTCATACTTCCATTCTTATGGGACTGGCAACAGAAATCAAAGAGAACATCCAATCCATTCTCCCTAAAGGAAAAGTATTATTAGTATTTCAACCGGCTGAAGAAGGTGGACAGGGTGCCGACAAAATGATCGAAGAAGGTATATTAGAAAAATATAACGTAGATGCCGCTTTAGCCCTACACGTATGGAATCATATTCCAATCGGAAAAATAGGAGTTGTAGACGGCCCTATAATGGCAGCTGTTGACGAATTTACGATTACAATCTCAGGTATCAGCGGCCACGGGGCTATGCCTCAACACACAGTGGACCCGATTGTAGTAGGCGCTCAAATCATCAACTCGTTACAAACCATCGTTTCTAGAAATACCGATCCTTTAGATTCCTGCGTAGTAACCGTGGGGAGTTTTCATTCTGGAAACGCATTTAACGTAATTCCGGAAACCGCAGAATTAAAAGGTACAGTTAGAACTTATTCTAAAAAGATGTTTGAAGAAGTTCCGGAAAAATTAGAAAGAGTGGTTAAAGGAATAGCATCTGCGTTAGGTGCCACTGTATCTATTCGTTACGAAAGAACGAATCAACCCACAATTAACGATCCTAAAATGGCAAACATAGTACGCAAAGCTTCTTTAAATATTCTAGGCGAAGGAAGTTTAACAGAGGAAAATACGAAGTCCATGGGAGGAGAAGATTTCTCCGCGTTTCTGATGAAAGTTCCAGGTTGTTACTTTTTTGTAGGTTCTAGAAACGAAGAAAAGGGATTCGTATATCCACATCATAGTTCTAAATTTGACATAGACGAAGACTCTCTTTCAATCGGTCTTACCGTTCTTAAAGAGGCAATTAAAATTTATCTAGAAGAAAATTGATTTCTCAAAATGATCAAATTCATCAAACGTGTATTTATAGTAAAAATCATTTCAAACTTTTTATTTTCAAAAATTCTTACGATCTCACACAACTACTAGGACGCATGAAAATAATACTATTCTAAATCTATTTCAAAACTTAAAATATAGTATCACACAAAAGAGGTATTTACTCAAACTTTCTTATATCAAACTCGACATATTAAAATTATTGAAAGTTAGAGTTTAGTTTCTTTATTACTCAGAACTATAGTTCCCTATCAAATTGAGTATCTTAATGTTCATCCCAAAGTACCACTTCAGATAAGTTCGATAGATCCGATGCGAAAGAGATTGAATCGTAGTAGAACTGAATAGAGCGCTCTTTCAAGCTAGCTCTGCTTCTTAAACTCAATAAAACGCTTTCCTGAATGCAAATCCTTAGAGGTATTCGCTTTAGTTTTCTGGGTCGCTCTGCAGGTCTCCGTTTTATAATAAATTGTAATTCAAGACTAAATATAGCATTACGTTTCTTTTATACGATTTATTGACTGGAGCTAAAAAGCGCGGTTCGGTTCGCCTCGTTTTTTTCTCTGGATTGAGATATAAACGATTAGATTGGTTATTTTATTATGCAGTTATGAGTAATAAACTTATTCATTTGTTTTATTATCTTCTGGATTATAAGTAACTTTTAACAAAGAGAGATCGTCTAAGATCACGCCGAATTTTAGAATTTCCTCATATATCTTTCTAAGATCGGCATTCCCCTCTTCCACCCTTTTAAGAAACTGATTCTGGTCCTCGTTGATGACCCGATTTTCTTCCTTTCCGATCAAAAGATCGTCCCTTCCGTCCGATCCGATCATAATCGTATCACCTGGAAGCATTTGAAAATTTTTGATCACAAGATGTTCTTCGTTTTCCGGAATTCCTATTTTTCTAAGAGTCAATTCTTCTTCAATATAAGAAGCGACACCGTTCCGATACAGAACCGTCCAAGGATGTTCCGCATTGATATAATAAAGAAGTCCCGTGTTTTCCTCTACCAATCCCAAAACGATGGAGATATACATAGAACCATCAAAGGATTCAAAAATTTTTTGAAGTTCTAAAAATGCTTCTTCCAGCCATTTTTCAGGTTTTTTGTTTTGATGTAACGAAATTGAAGATCGAGTAAGAATCGTATTAAACACGGTTCCCAATACAAGTGCTCCTCCGGCTCCTTGAATCGATTTCCCCATCGCATCCCCGTTCACAAATACGACGTATTTTTTTTCACAAAGTTCCACGTTACCCGAAATCAGAATATCTCCTCCAATTTCATAGGTTTTATTTTTAAACTCGAAAGATTTTTTTTGTTTTGTATAAAATTCTGTTTTGATCACTTCGCTCGTATTTTTATTTGAGGAAAGCGGATTGATCAAAAGAGAAGTAAGAAAATAATCCGCATCCTGTTGAATTTTCAATCGATTGACTTGTTCTAAAGAAACTCTTAATTCTTCAGTTCTTTGTTCTACTTTTTTCTCTAGGTCCAGATTAAGCTCCTCTACCTCCTCATTTAATCGAACAAACTTATTGGCAAGAATCGTAGCAATACTTAAAATAAAAAACAGAAAAGAATAACCTACGATCCTCGGAAAAACGAATACGTTTCTTGCACCCAAAGTATCCAAAAGAGCAGCAAATACCGTAATCAAAACCCCAATTAAAATTAAAAAAGCGTCCCTATCTTTTGCGATCACACGACGAATCAAATGATCCAATGTGATTCCTAGATAAAGAATCCAACCATATTGAACTAAATTCTTATTTATAAAATTATAATGTTCTACATTATTGGAAACAAAGTAAAAAAGTGCAAAACATACATACAAACCATCCAACACCTTTAGAATAATCGTTTTTGGATATTTAAAATACAAACGAATAAGGTTTGCAAAAAGTGGAACCAGGACAGCGAGCACCATATATTCCAATTTTTTCATATAAATGAATTCGATTCCTAAATCATACTTGATCTGATTTCTTAAAAATTGATATAAAACGAGTAAAATCGTAAACAAGCCGTAGTATAAATTTTCACGGTCGGTTCTACGACGCAAATAAAGAAAAAGAAAATATATACCAGCGGTTGTATAAACCATTAATAATAGAATTTTAATATACTCAGTTTCCAACAGTTCTTTCTGAATTAACAGAGAATCTCCAATTGCAGTTTTATCCTGTTCAATTCCTATCTCTTTCTGAAAATATTTTTTGACTTCAATCACGAGTATATTTGTCTCGCCGTTACGTATCAAACCGTTTGGAATTTGATAAATTCGGATTTTATCATATGCTTGAGGTAAAGTGGAATTCATATCTCCGGTTTCACCGATCAAGGTTCCGTTTAAATACGTTTTATCTTTATCCGTCAGAGTCCCTAGACGAACGGCAAGCCCTGAACTTTTCCAATTTTTTGGAGCGATAAACTTTTTAACTATAAATGCGGTTTGTATGGATTCCTCCGGAAGTATATACACACCTGGAACTTCATAAGTTTCCAACTGAATATTAGAATTCTTTTGACCGTTCAAATACGAGTCAGAAAAGGAAACCGGATCCATTTTTTGTAGAGTAATTTCCCAACCATGTTCTTTCGTGGAATCCAGACTGACAATTTCGTCTAATGACTGTATTTTTTGGACAGACTCGGAAGAAATAGGAAATATAACCAAAAAATAAAATAGAAATATTGAAAAATATAGAAGTTGTTTCGATAAATCACAAAAAATCATTCTATAAAAATTAGAGAACATTTTTGTAAAAAGCGAAATTTCGCTAAAATTTTTCAAGAACCATAACTTATCATCTTTCATTTTTACAAATCTCAAAAAGGAATATTGATTTTTTTAAATCTAATTTTTTGTGATCCTTGAATCAAAATAAAAAAACAATTCTTCAACCCTAAAAAACAATATAACTCACGCTTTTCCCGGTTTCGACAAGAGTTTTTTTAGAGTTTAATACGGTCGTTTAATAAAAAGAAAACTTTCCGATAAATGTTATTTACCACTCGGACGCATAAAAAATAATACCTCGTTGAGTTTTGTTTAACCTGAAATTGGGCGTAAGAAAATCAGGGCGAATCCGGCTTGCCATTGGAGCCGGACCGGACTCTCCCCTCTGGTCAATAAATTGTATGAAAGAAACTTAATACGATATTTCATCTTAAGTTGCAATTTAAAACGCGATCTGTCGAACGACTCATGGAGAGTGAGACGGCTTTAGTTAGAGAGAGCGTTTTGCTTTAGTTTCCTCGCATCGATCCCTTTCGCACTACCTCGAATTCGTGTTTGTTTAAAAAACTGAGAATGTAGTACCCTCCCGCAAAAAGCAAACAATTCCCAGCCAAGCTCAATTTTTGAGAACTTTGCATTTTTGGTAAAATCGCCCATCCATTTTGAGTAATTTCTCAGTTTTAAATGTTCATTTAGTTTCTAGTTTTTTGAATTAAGGTCGGATCTCCGATATATTCTTTAAATTCATCTAAAATTAGATTTTCCGCATATCTAGATTCCGGATAAAGATCTGTCTCCAATAATAGTGTTACAAACATTTTGCACATCGAAACTCCGTGTAGAAAGGCGAGTCTTTTAAGTTCTATCCAATCATTCTCAAATGGCCGAAAAGAATATCTCTGCAATTCGAGCTTTTGTTTTTGGTAACTGATTTTGTTCCTTAAAGTTTGTTTTGGAACCAATATTAGGAATGGTCTTTGATGAATACATTGATTTAAAAATAATCTCAAAGAACCTGCTCTTTGGATTCTTTTATTCAAATAAGAAACCAACTCCTTAGGAATATTGACATCCGACGGTGACCCCAATTTTTTTAGATTTTTTGGAAAATCTCGGAGTTTCTGCTCGGTTCGATCTTTTCCAAAACGGTTTGGCTTTAATAATTTTAAATGTCTGAATGGTTGTTTTGATTTTTTAATTTTCATACCGTTATCAGTTCCGATAATGGAACCGTCGGCTCTGTTTTTTGAAATTTTTTTCCTTTATCCTTATTTTTTTTGAATTGTTCATTTTTATATTACAAACAAATATTATAATTTTTTGAAAATTGAATATTTAAATTGCTGAATTTTCTGTAGTTTATGTCTTATTTCGGGTCGGAAGACCGCCATAAAATCAAATTACGGTAGAATTGAAAGAGTTAACATTTTAAGCAGATGATTTTCGTTCGAACCCATGAAAAGTGTTAAACCCGGTGACGATGGAAAAAAATAGAGTATTCCTCTTGGAAGAAATCAATTGGATAAGTAAAATTTCTGAATTTTGGAATTTTCGATTTTTAAAATCATTCCAAAAGGATTTTGAAGAACCTTTATTTTCATCAAAAGTAAGAAGCATTACGAAAAAATTACAAATGGAAACACCGTAGTAACGAGCAGCAAGTCTTAATTCCGCCCAATCCGCAGCGTTAGGTCGAAAAGAAAAACGAACCAGTTCAAGTTCGGTTTCTTGATATAAGGTCTTTTCTTTTTGAGAATGAGCAAAAAGAGAATGTAATCGATGGCGGTTTTCTTTAAAAGGAAATGTAACATACATTTTAAAGATTTAAACTGTGAAATTCGTTTTGTTAAATGTGGAATTTTTACTCTTGGGATCCAAAGATCGGATGGAGAATTTCTTTTCGAAATCGATTTTTTATCAGTAATCAATTTAGAATTTTTTTGTTCATTACTGAGATTACGAATGTGTCGAGAAGAAGTTTGATCTTTTTTTACCATACTTCTTACAGTTCTTGATTCATTGCAATCGTTCGTATTTTTCAGAGTTTTATGAAAAAATAATTCATAATTTTAAAAATTTTTTAATCAGCCGGAGTTCCTACCATTTAAACACATAATCATTTTACTAATCTTTATAAAGTTGAGTATCTTAAGCTTTTAACACAAAATACTACTTCAAACAAAATTTTAATATTCCGTCATATAATTCTAAATAATCTGAGTTCGGTATAACGCGAAAGGGATCGATGTGAGGAAACTAAAGCAGAACGCTTTCCTAAACTCAACACATCGCTCTCTACCATAACCAACCACACAAGTATTTGGATCTCAATATAAATCTATCGAAATTACGACAAATCCTCTGTAAAACTTACACCTGCAAGTGAGTTAGAGAGAGCGTTTTTTGAGTTTTCCCTAATTTTGGGTGGCAACTCAATGAATTGCTTCCCATGGGGCGCAATTCAGGAGGAAAGGCTTGAGGGGCTTTTCTCTATCAGAAAAACATACTTTTTGCAAGTAAAAAATCTCATTCTTGTCGGAACACTTGAAAAATGTGCGTTTTGGATCCCTAAAACGCGATCCGTAGAGAGCGTTTTGCTGAGTTCTTTAACGCGACCCGGAAAACTAAAGCGAATGCCTTTCTAAGGATCGGCATTCAGGAAAGCGTTTTGCCGAGTTTGAGAGAGCCGTTCAGCTTTAGTTCAACTTTGATTCTAAAATCCTATTCAACTTGTAGGGTTGGTTATCACTCCCTATGAGTCGCTCTACAGGTCACGTTTTATATTTAAACTAAAGACGATTGTTGTATAATGTTTCCCTTATGCAACTTATTAACTCTGGTTCGGCTGCCTGTGGTAAGCCAGATTCGTTCCGGTTTTCTTACAGCAAACTCACATTAAGTAATAACAAAACGCAGCAGTTCCCACAAAATTAAATCTCTTGTCATTGGTTTATAATTTTGGAACGTACTTCCGTCCTTAAAAATTGTAAGAGTTCCCACATTTTCAAGTTTTTGAACAAACTCTAAAAAAGATTCATCTTAAAGTTCAAAATTCAGTATTTAAGAGATTCTATTTCATCAATTTCTTTGGGAATCGAAGACGTAAGATTCACTGGGTTTTGACCTTGAACCAAAATGTCGTCCTCTATCCGAATCCCTATTCCTCTAAATTTCTCTGGGATAGTAAAATCAGTAGGATCAAAATAAAGACCTGGTTCGATAGTAATCACCTGACCGTCTTGCAAAGACCAAGAAGTTCCGTCTTTATAATACGAACCTACATCGTGCACGTCCATACCTAAATAATGACTGGTTCTATGCATATAATATTTCTTGAATGTATTTTGCTCTAAAATGGAATCCATAGAACCTTCTAAAAGGCCTAAATCTTTCAAACCTTCTACAAGAGTTTTAACTGCCTGATTGTGAATCGAAACAAATTCCACTCCTTCCTTCGTATTGGAAACAGCTTCTTTCTGCGCTTTTAAAACCACTTCGTAGACCGCCTTTTGCTCGGGAGAAAATTTTTTCCCCGCCGGAAAGTTACGAGTTACGTCTGCAGTATAATATCCTTTTTCAGCTCCGCTGTCCACCAACACAAGATCCCCCGGATTCAACTGACAGTTGTTAGACGTATAATGAAGAATGGTTGCGTTTTTTCCACTCGCTACGATATGTCCGTAACCGCCCCCCCAAGCCCCGTGTTTTAAATATTCGGATTCCAAAATCGCTTCGAGTTCGTATTCATACATTCCGGGTTTAGATTCTCTCATCAATCTTTCGTGACCTAAGGCGGTGATTCTTGCAGATTCTCTGAGAGCTTCAATTTCCACGGTAGATTTAAACATTCTCATCCAGTGTAAAAAATCCGGAGTTTCAATCCTTTTAGGACCGAATTTACCTTCTCTGGATCTTTGATTGAGAGAATAAATCCACTCGATGAGTTTAGAATCGCGAGCCAAATTCTTTCCAAAAAAATGAAACAAAGTATGTTGATTGAGTAAAATTTCATCCAACTTCAATTCCCATTCATTTGTATCAAAGGATTCGTCCAAACCCAACAACTCCTTCGCCTTTTCTTTTCCGATTCTAATTCCGGTCCAGATTTCTTTTTCTTTGTCCTTTGGAAGTACAAAAATCGATTTATAAGAATTTTTTAATATTAAAATTCCATCCGATTCTTCAATACCGGTTAGATAATAATAATCAGAGTCCTGACGAAATTTATATTCTACGTCACGATTTCTGATTAAATGAGAAGCCGCAAAGACGATCAAAACCTCTCCGTCTTTTAATCTTTTTTGAACTTTTTCGATTCGTTCCGAGTGAATATATGAAGTCATTTTACATTTCCTTTTTCTAATTGGACCGCCACTTCAAACATTTTGTTGGTGTCCTGATCCTTCATACAACGAAAATGTCCTTCGGGACAAATTCTCCCGCCGTGAATCCCACAAGGTCTACAAGCAAGTCCGTGAATTTCAGAGATAAAAGAAAAATCAGCAAGTGGGGTATAACCGAAATCCGGAACCGTAGCTCCAAAAACCGCCAAAGTAGGAATGTTAAACGCAGAGGCAAAATGAATCGGAGAAGAATCATTACTAATAACTAAAGTTGCTTTAGAAACTAAAAACGAAAGTTCTGGTAAATTTGTTTTTCCCGCAAAGTTAATCGCGTAGCCGGAACCTACTTCTTCACAAAGATCTAAGTCCGTTTTCGATCCAATTAGAACCACCTTCTTACCGGTTTCCTTAAAGATACGTTCCCCTAAAACTCTAAATTTAGAAGCAGGCATCCGCTTGGTTTCCCAGACGGAACTAGGCGCAAGTAAAACGTAATTTCCAGATTCAAGTCCGTTCTCTTTCATCAATTCACGAATTCTAAAAACAGATTCTTCTTTCCAATAAAGTTCAGGACGCTTTGGAATATTAGAATATTCTTCTTTACTGTATAATAAGGAAAATAGTTTTTCCACCTCGTGCATTCCCAAAATAGGTCTTGGAATTTTTTTAGTCAGCAAAAAAGAAAAGCCTGCTGTTTCGTATCCGATTTTTTCTTTAGCACCACTTGCAAATCCGATCAAGGTGGAACGAAAAGAAAAATGAGGCAGAATACAAAGTGTATAATTTTCTTTTCTAAGACTGAATAAAAAGGAAATAAATTTCAAAATGGATTTTTTGAATTCCTTCTTATCCAAAGGAATCAGTCGATCTATATAAGGATTTGCCTCAAGCACACTTTCGGTCCCTTTATTAACCACAACCGTAAGATGTGAGTTCGGATATTTCCTTTTGACTTCTCTAAAGAAAGAAGTAGTTAAAATTAAATCTCCTAAAAAAGCGGTCTGAATCAAAAGTATTTTTTCGGTCACGTCCAATTCCATTTTTAAACTTTAGAAAGAATCGTAGCAAAATTATTCACACCTAAACCTCCGATGGAAAGAGCTAAACCGTTTTGAAAACGTTCCTCTTTAAACATCCAGTTTTGTAATTCAGCAATTTGTGCCAGTCCAGAAACTCCCACCGGATGGCCCCTGGTTTTCAAACCTCCCGATGCGTTGATGGGAAGTTGTCCTTCCGGATGGGTTTTTCCCTCTTTCACATAACGTAACGCAGAACCTCTCGGAAAAAGTTTCGCGTCCTCCGCACCTATCAACTCAAAAGGTGTAAAAGCGTCGTGCAACTCCGCAATTTGAATCTGTTCCGGCCTTAAATCCGCCTCTTTGTATGCATTTTGAAACGCGGTTACGCTAGAACTAAAACTTAAATCTCCCGGCGGATTGGAGAGATTTCCGATTCCGTGCCCAATTCCACGTATTTCTAAAGATCGAGAAGATTCTATCTTTTCGGAACTGAGTAGAACAGCACAACTTCCGTCAGAAAGAGGGGAAATATCGTAAAGACAAAGTGGACTTGTAAACATAGGAGAATTAAAATATTCTACTTCTGTAATATTCTTTTTGATATGAGCTTTTTCGTTTTTAAGCCCATTATCGTGCAATTTTTTAGAAAGTGTATAAAGGTCCTTACGATCATATCCGTATTGTTGCAGATAACGTGTAGCAATCATTCCTCCTCCTTGAGCCATGGACATCGCAAAACCTTTTTGGCGTTCAGATAAAACACTCCCTAAAAGAAGATTATTCTCCTCTCTCTCAAGACGACTCATCACTTCGGTAGCAATTACAATTCCTCTTTGAAACGCCCCAGAACGAAGTAAATAAACAGCTGTATGAAGAGCACTCGCACCAGAGGAAGAAGCAGTTTCCGTGCGGATCGTAAATAAATTTTTCAAACCAAGACTTTCTTTGATCCTAGCAGAAACAAACACCTCTCCCGTATAACGTTCCGGAGCCATCGCCGCAAAAATAAGAAACTGAGGTTCAAACTCAGAGTTTCTTTCCAAAAGTTGAATTGCAGTTTGATAAGAAAGAGAATGATAATCAAGTTCAGTTTTTCCAAAACGACTAAGTTCGGAATCAATGATAAAAGCGGATGAATACATCGGGTCTATGTTTTTAAAAATTGTGAGATTGAAAATCAAAAAAAATTAAATAACACAAGTAAGATGACTTTTCATTCATGTTTATAAACTATCCTTGCAAAATTAAGAATGATTTTTATACTGAATGATCACAAGGAGAAACAAAATGAAAGGTAACAAAGAAGTACTCGAAATTTTAGGCGAAGTGCTTTCTGCAGAGTTAACTGCAATCAATCAGTATTTCATTCACGCTAAGATGAATAAGAACTGGGGTTTTAAAAAACTTGCAGACTTTATGAAACGCGAATCTATAGACGAAATGAAACACGCTGATGAAGTGATCGATCGTATTCTTTATTTAGATGGAGTACCCGATCTTCAAAGATATATGAAGATAAACGTAGGAAATAATATAGAAGAAATTTTGAAAGTAGATTTAGATTTGGAATACGCGGCAGTAGAAAGATTCAATCGTGGAATTGCCATCGCGGTTAAGAACAACGATAACGGTACAAGAGAGTTATTCGAAAAAATTTTGATCTCTGAAGAAGAACATATCGATTGGATAGAATCTCAACAAGAAATCATTCGTCAAATCGGCGTTGAAAACTATCTTGCACAACAAATAGAGTGACAAATTTTAAAAAACCAATCCCTAAAAAATCCCTCCGATTAAAATCAAAAAGATCTGATAGAAAAAATTTTCCGAACGATCCAAGACAAAAACAAAATCCTTTAAAATCGGAATGGGATTTTTCAAAACCGGATTCTTTCGAATATCACGCTTCTTGTCCGGATGGTCTTTCTGGACTGTTGCGAGAAGAAGTATTAGAAGCCGGTTTAAAGATCATTTCCGAAAACAGAGGTGGAATTTTTTTTCAAGGTCCCGCAAGGTCCTTAAAAGAATTTATTCTTTCTACTGGAGTCGCGTCCGGAATCAGCATTTCGTTAAAATATTGGAGAGTGGAAAACCCAGAAGATCTTTATGATCAAGCGCTTCAATTTCCTTTTGAGAAAATTCTAACTTCAGAACATTCTTTGAGAATCGATTCTACTACTAAAGATTCCTTAAAGGATTCACGTTATGCGACATACAAACTGAAAGACGCGATTTTCGACCGTTTTCGTTCCAAGGGAAAAGAACCTCCAAAAATTTCTAGAGACGAACCCGATTTTTTATTCTATCTACGTTCTCATTCCGAACACGCAAAACTTTCTTTAGGTTTAAACACTAGGCCTCTACAACAAAGAGGACACGGTAGAATCGGAGGGGAAGCGCCCATTCGGGAGATTCTTGCCTCTGCTTTGATTCGTTATTCCGGATGGAACACTAAATCATCGTTATACGATCCATTCTGCGGTTCTGGAACCGTAGTAGTAGAGGCTGCGCTCAAACTTCTATACGGAAGTCATACCAATTATAGAAGTTTGGCTTCTTCTCTTCCGTTTCAAAAACTTTTCGGACAGCCTAACTTTAAGGAGAATTTAAATCTTTCTTCGGAGATAAAAATATTTGCTTCCGATTTAGATCCAAAGGCTCTGGGGTTGGCCAAGTTAAACGCAAAAAATGCCGGAGTGGATCATTTGATCCATTTCTTCGAATCGGATGCAAAGATTTATGAAAACGAAATAAAAATTTCCGAAGGTTTTATAGTGACCAATCCTCCTTATGGAGTTCGTTTAGGAACAAAAGAGGAAGCTAAAGAAACCTACTTGGCTTGGGGTAAAAAACTAAAAGATCATTTTTCGGGAAATGTTCTTGCGATCGTTTGCGGAGATACTTCTCTTTTAGGTTTTCTAAAATTAAAAAAGAACAAAGAACAATCTCTAACGATTGGAAAGTTAAAAGGAAAATTAGTTGCCTACACTTTAGGTAGATAATCCAATCGATTCGGAATGAATCATCAAGAAATTCTACTAAAACTTTTAGAAGTCACTGAGAATACTCAAGATTCATTTCAATTTTTAAAACGATTCCGTTCTATCGAACCCGAAAAATTTGCCGTGATCTATGCGGATTCCGCTACTCTGATGGAATCCGCAGAAGCCCTTCTTTATAACCTCAAACTACTTCATAAGTTGGATTTATTTCCAGTTGTAGTTTTAGATAAGGACGGAATTTCTTATACCAATCTATTTTATAGAAATCAAAACAAAGATGATACTCCTTCAATTTTACCAGGAAAATTATTCCGACATCCTCAAGATTTAGCGGGGGCGGTTCATTCCGCTCTGGATGAAGAGAAACTTCCTGTTTTTATCGCGGAGGAAAAAGGCCAGGTTCTTTTTGATTTTTTAACTGAACTTTGTTCTATTCTTCGTACTAAAAAATTGGTTCATCTTTATTCCAGAGGTGGAGTTTATCTAAAAGGAAATAAAATTTCCATTTTCGACGTTGATTCCTCCGTAAAACCGGATCCAGAAGATGAATCCATTTTATCTGTTTGTTTAGAACTTTATAAAAATGTAAAGGATAAGGATTTTGAAATCGCAATCACTTCTGCATCTTCACTTCTTAAGGAATTATTTACGATCAAAGGAAGCGGAACCCTTTTAAGAAGAAAAAATCGTATCGATTTTATTGAGGATCCTCTTACCGTTTCAAGTGAGAAGTTAAATCTTCTGATCGAAAAGGCATTTCAAAAATCTCTTAAAAAAGATTTTTGGAATCAGAAGTTTGCCGGAATTCTTTTAGAATCTGAATTTAAAGGATGTGCCTTAATAAAAAAAACTTCTTTTGGAACGTTTCTTTCTAAGTTTGCAGTAGATGAAATCGCGAGAGGAGAAGGGGTTGGAAGAGATATCTGGGACGAACTAATTTTTAGATTTCCAGTTTTATTTTGGAGAGCAAGAAAAGAAAATACGATTTCAAAATGGTATATGAAGGTATGTGATGGTATGCAAAAAGAAGGGATTTGGATTTACTTCTGGATTGGAGTTCAAGAAATCCACGTTCCTAATATTTGTTCTTTTCTTAAAAACCTCCCGGAAGATATGTCGAACATCCCGTAAAACTCAGCGAATGTCTTCTAAGGATTGGCATTCAAGAAGCAAGACAATCCTCCATAAAAGACTTGTGACCCATCTACACTACACTTTGAGCGATTTAAGATTTACGAGGATTTCATTCATTAGAAAATTATACTTTTTGCAAGTAATAAATATCTATTTTATCGGAACATTCGAAAAAATCTATGTTTTGGATCTTTCTCATTTCAAAACCTTTTTTTATTAAAATCTGCAGTAGTTCCTACATTTTTATAAAACTCAAACGTCTTGTTTTTATTAGATCTCAAAAATTCATCTTATCATTTTCATACGTTTTCATAGTAAAGCTCAAAATCCGTAAAAGGCTTCGATTTAACAGTGAATTTCTGAGAACTCACACAAATCCTTCCTTTTTTTGAAAAATGTGGGAACTACTACTTTTCAAAAAATTTTTTGTTATTCATTACGCCGACAAACGATCTAAAAAATTTCAATCAAAACATATCCTGAACCAATCCGTAAAAAGAATTCTCTAAACTCATTTCGAATGTGGTTGAAGAAAAATTTTGTATCCAAAAAATTCACCCAACGCTTCAGATTGTGGGAACTCTTACAAATTATTTTTCATTCGAAGATATGAAATCTTCATGATAAAAAAATTATCTGCTGTTAAATTTCAAAATAAATTGGCCGGAGTTCCGACCCCAAAGTTTACAAAACTAAAAAAGTTGGATTTTTTAGATAAGATTCAAAAAAATGAATCTATTATGCAAACATTAGTTTTTTTATACGACGGCGAGTGCTCGTTTTGCACAAACTTAGCCACAAAATTGCAAAACCTAAATCTAAATCCTAAAATTAGATTTAGATCTTTCCGAGATTTTACGGAAAAAGAACTCACAGAAATCCATCCCACCTTAAATATTCGTGTAGCAGAAGGAAACGTTCAAATGATCGCAAACGGAAGAAGATATCCAGGATTTTTTGCGGTTCGAAAGCTCAGTCATTCTCTAAAAGGCTACCGCTGGATTTCTCCTCTTCTTTATCTTCCTTTGGTTCCTATTTTCGGAATGATTGGAATGATCTTTTTAAAGTCTTTGAAAAGCCGTTAGACCTTCGTAAAACACAAGTCTAGCGTCCAAGGCAAGTTGATTTCCTTTCATCACTCTATTTCGTTTTTCTTCCGTATCAGCCACAGTTTCGATCAAACGAAATAATTTCTCCGAATGAGACTCGTCGGCGTTTAAATTTACTTGAAAGAATTTACCTTCCGGCAAAATAGTTTTTTTCTTCAAATCCAAATAAGACTTAAACATTCTAGAATATTCTAATTTAAGCAAATACTCATTTGCGGGACCAAGAGCACCCAATGCGGAATAAAAATCCGAAGTAGTGATCTTCTGCATCAGATTCAAATAAGAAGTTGTTTCCGGAAGTACATGTTTTTCATGAACAACCTCTCCCATATCCGAAAGAAATTTTTTCAAAATAAAAACGTGAGAATCCTCAACGTTTCCCTCTCCCAATTCTTCCCAGATATTGGAGACGAGTACGATCTTAGCTTCCACAGAATCACAGATTGAGGCCGTATTTAAAAACCAATTTACAAAATCCACACTTACAAAATATTCCTGACGAAGCCATAGAAGTAGATCCTCCCTTTCCATTTTACGTTCTTTCTCTTCTAACCAAAGATTAAAAGTAAGAACCGGGTGATTTCGGACAGAATCTTCTAAAGTTTTTCTAAAGTTTGTAGAAGTTGAAGTAGTATTTACTAATTGCATAAATTCATAATTTTATTTTAGATTCCGAGTTTTATTTTTAGAATATGAAAATCGATCGGTCTCAAAATCCGAACGTGCAATTTCTAGAATCTCTTGAAACAATTTTTTTTCGTCCCCAAAACTCTGACGATAACAAATCGGAAACGTGGAATAAAACGGAGACAACCCCGGAGTCAGGTTCATTTCTAAAAAAAAAGGATTTCCTAAGGAATCCAATTTCCAGTCAAGTCTGGCAGGCCCGGAAGTTCCAAGAGATTCACAAAACGACACGCTCTGTTGTTGAATTACAACTTCCAAGTCTTCAGGACAATCAAATATGAGAGTCTCAGGCATCATACTTTTAGATTTCGTTTTTTCTCCGTATACATTTTCCACTTTTAAATCTTCTCTTAATACCAATCTTCCGGCAGAACTCGCCCTATAACCAAAAACTGCGGAACCCATTATGGAAATCGTATATTCATTTCCCATTAAGTATTCTTCCAAAAGATACGGGAAAAAAAAATCCGGAGCTTCGGACAATAAAGTATTCAATTCTTCAAAACTATAAATGATATTTTTTTCCCCGATTCCAAGACTAGAACCTTCTCCCGCAGGTTTTACAAAGGCGGGAAAAGAAAAATTTTTCAGATTCACTCCGTTTTCTTTTGAAAAAGAAAGTTCTTTTTTAATTTCAGAATTATATTCCAATCTTTGCAGTTCTTCAAGTGCAACATTCTTAGAACGAATCCAAAATCCGGACGTAACAGGAACACCTATCGATTGCGCAAAAATTCGAGTTAAATTTTTATCCAAGGAGACGTTTTGAGAATACGAGTCCGAACCAGTATGAGGAAAACCGAATAATTCGGCTACGGCAGGAATCAAAGCTTCTCTATTTCTAGAACAAAACCCTTCCATTAAATGAAAAATTACGGGGCGTTTGGAAAAGTCCAAATCGCAATAAAATTTTAATTTTTCCAGAAGTTCATTCGGAGTCACTACCAATTCAATACTTTCTCCGACTTCGTTTAACAATTCTAAGATTGCGTCCACTGACTTTCTGGACTCCCATTCTTGTTTATAAATTTCCGGAAAATTTCCCTCAAACTCGTGCAGATCCGCATAGACTAGAACGGTAGGAGCCATTTAATTTATTTGGTTCCGAAAGAATTCGAAAAAATTCTTTCCCAGGTTTCTGGGGAAACTTCCGGATAATATCCTTCCATCTTAGAATCGATTGGTTCCGGACTGAAATGATAGGTTCCGCGTAACGCAGATTTGAAAACGTGCATCCTTTCCGGTTTGTAAAAACCCAAATACCAATTCGGAGTCAATGTAATCTTTCCCCCTCCTCCGGGAAGATCGTTTACAAACTGTGGAATCCCCATCCCGCCAATTTTACCTCTCATAAATTCTATAATTTCGATTCCTTTGGCAAGGGGAGTTCTAAAACCTCTAGAACCAGGAATCAACTCAGGATCATACATATAATAGGCCCGCACTCGTAACTCCAATAGTTTTTTATGAAGTTCTAACATACTTTCTCCGGAATCGTTAATTCCCTTTAGAAGAACACATTGATTACCTACGTTTACACCCGCTTTCAAAAGTTTTAAGATCGCTTCTTTTGCTTCGGGAGTACATTCTTTCGAATGATTAAACTGAGTATTACAAAAAATGGAAAGTCGGTCGGTATTATGCGATTCTATTATATTACAAAGATCAAATGTAATTCTAAACGGAAGAGTGACCGGATTGCGGGTTCCTAGTCTACAAATCTTAACGTGTTCTATTTTTTCCAACCGTTCCAAAATCCAATCGATTTTAGAATCGCTTAGATTCAAAGGATCTCCTCCGGATAACACGACGTCGGTGATTTGTGGACGAGATTCAATATATTCAAAACAAATTTCCAAATCTTCAGTAAACATTCTTTCTTTGGAATCGGAAACCTTACGCCCTCTCATACAATGTCTACAATATACAGAACATTCGTGATTGGTAAAAAGAAGAACTCGATCCGGATACATATGGGTTAAACCTTTCACGGGAGACAACCGCTCTTCGTGTAAGGGATCCGGAGATTCTTCCGGAGAAAAAATACATTCGTCTTCTCTGGGAAGAATCATCCTTCGGATCGGACAATTTGGATCTTCCGGGTCCGTAAGAGAAATGTAATATGGAGTCGCGGAAACGTTTAAACGAATTGTATTTTCAATTCCGATTTTCTCGCTCTCTGTTAAATCGAAGTAACGCCCCAACTCAAAACCTTTTACTCTATTTTGAAGTTGCGCCTTGTAATCGGTCCAATCAAAGGACGAAAACAACTGAGAACGATTTACAAAACTTTCTCCTTTGGATTTTTGTACAAAAGAACGGGAAGTTTTCATTCGGTTGTTCCTATTTTCTTCGAGTCTGGGGAAAATCAAGCAAAGGTTGCCAAAAGGATTCGTTTTCTAAAACTGTCCTTGATGACTGTTTTTTCAGTAGAATCTCTCCAAGCTCTTGCGTTTGATGTAGACGGTACTCTCTTTTCGTCCGAAGGAATCATTCTTGAAGTCTATCGAGATTCAATTCTAAATTTTTCCAAAATCTCCGGAATCCAAATCGAACTTCCCTCTCGGGATCGAATTATGACGGAAATCGGCAAACCGGTTAAAACCATATTCTTCAATCTTCTTCCACAACTGAATGAAGAACAAAGAGACAGCATCTCCGATAGTGTACTTCGTTTTCTTTGTGAGAGAATTAAAAAAGGAGAGGGAGAATTTTATTCCAACGTTCCGGAAACGATAGAAACTCTCGCTCAAAAAGGTTATCGTATTTTAGCCGCCTCAAACGGAAGAAAACCTTATATCCAAACCATACTTGAAGTTTCTGGAATTCTTCCTAAATTCGATCCTATCTTAGTTTTAGACAATGAACGAATCCGAACCAAAGCGGGAATTTTAGAAGAGTATATGAAACTCTATCATCTTAAACCGAGTCAAATTCTAATGATTGGAGACAGACTTTCCGATCATGAAGCCGCCAGACAAAACGGTTGTCCTTTTGCGTTTTGTTCCTATGGACATGCTCCGGAAGGAGAAATTCCGGACTTCGATTTAAAACTTAAAAACCTTTCGGATTTGAACGAAGTACTCTGATTTTTTGCCTGCATAGAATCCGTTTTTTTTCCGAAAATGAAAGTGTGCCGGATTCCGAAAAAAGAAAAAATATCATCTTCATTCTCACCGGAATTATTTTTACGTTAGTGCTCTTGGATAAAAGCACAGGCTCCGGATTTTCTATTTCCAACGAAGGATTTAATTTTAATAATATAGGAAAATTGACCCCGAAAACCCACTCATCTTCAAAAGAAAATTTCAATCACAAAGAAATCATGGATCAAGCGGAAGAAGAAATTCTAGAAGAACTTCTCCGAAATGGAGATATACAAACCTCTGTAGATTTATCCAATTCCATCGAAGAAGATTTAAACGAAGAAGTTCCAGTTTTAGAACCTCCCACATTTTCTGTGAATTCCACAATTGAACCCGATTTCCCAATTCCTTCGGAAAAAGGAGAATTATCTCTTTTTTTTCTGAAGTTTTATGGTAAAGGTAGTAAAAGTCATTCCAGACTTGTGAAGGTGCTTAGACTTTCTAAAGGTGGAGATCGGGTGAAATTGATTTTAAATTCTTTAATCGCCGGACCGGTTTCTCAGGAAAAAGAAAAAGGAATCCTGAATTCCATTCCACAAAGTTTGCGTTACGACGATAATTATAGAATTGAGAGAGGAATTCTCAAACTTTCCCTAAGTAGCGATCTCGAAAAAGAAGCCGGTCCCGAAATTCTAAAAGATAGAATCGACCAACTTACTTATAGCCTTATGGAAAATCTGCCCATCCAAGGAGTTCAGCTTAAAATCAATGGCAAATTTGTACGTTCTTTAGGCGGAGAAGGATTGCCATTACCCTCTCTTCTGACAAAAAACCCTAGAAAGATAGTCGTTTTTTAATCGTCAAAAAACGAGTAACAACAAACAAACCTGACAGGATTGTAAATCCTGATTGTTTATACAAAACCATTTTTTAAAATAAGGAAGTTAGATCGTCCGATCTCTTGTAAAAACAGATGAGACTTTCTTCGGGAAATAATCAAAAAATAAAACTACTCGCTAGGAGAGTTTTTTTCAATCCGTTTCCGGATGATTATTTGAGAATTTATCAACCAGATGTTCGTAGAGCCACGGTTATCTATTTCTTTTTTTGTATCGGAATCAGCTTTCTTTCCTTCCTGGTTCCGGACGGAGCTTCTTTATTTGGAAAAGAAAACCAAATTCTAGTATATTCCCGTTTAACCGTCTTACTTTTATCTGCGTTCTTCGCATTTCTGCTTATAAAATGGAGGCCTTTTTTTAGAAGAAGAATCGAGAGATATAGCATTTTGTCCTCAGGAATGATCGTGTTCTCTATTCTCCCTTATGTTTTTTTAGATCCCGGAAGAATGGGACTCTATTTTCATTTTTATACAACTTTAGTTGTAAGTGGAAATATCCTTCTTTGGCTCACAGGAACAACCGTAGTCATTTTCAATGCACTCTTTTATTTTTCTCTGGTTTTATGCACATCTCTGACCGGAAACAAAAACATACTTCAACACGACTTTGCAAACGTACTCATCTATCTTTTTACTGGAATCTTTGGAAACCTTCTGATCAATTTTTGGAGGGTGATGGATCATAGAGCCAAAAAGAAACTTCAGAAAGCTGTCAGTAAACTCAGAGATAAAAACATTCAGATCGAAAAAATTTCCAAGGTGGACGAACTCACCAGTCTCTACAATCGAAGGTATTTGATCGAACAATTTGAATTATTTCTTAAAAGAGCACAACGTTATCGTTTTTCCCTCGCGATGATCATCTTAGATATGGATTATCTTAAAGAAATTAACGATTCTTATGGACATTTAGCTGGAGATTTATCTCTTCGTACAATTTCAGACGTGATGAAACAAAGAGTCAGAGCGACCGACATCTGTTCTCGGATCGGTGGGGATGAATTTTGTATTCTTTTAGATGCGATCAAAAAAGAAGATCTGGTTCAACTCTGCGAAAACTTAAGAATGGAAGTCGCCGAAAAAGAACTATCCTATCGAACCAAAAAAGGAAGTCCGGTCAAAATTACAGTTTCCATCGGTGCCTGTATCTTTGGTCCGGGAGAAGAATTCAGTTTTGACGACATCTATCATTCCATTGATTCAGCTCTTTATGAATCTAAAAAAAAGGGAAGAAACAGAGTTTCTTTTATAGAACCGATCCGTTACTTTCCCAGAGAATATCCTGGAACTACTGCTGCTTCTTAGGCGCCGGAAGTTCGTAGTGATAGGTAATTTCACAATAAGCCCCTTCGTCTATATACTTCGTGTCCACGGTTTCCATAAAAAATAATCTGTTTTTTTGTTCCGGTTCGAGTTCTTCTAATTTGCGCGCCGCGATAGATTTTGCGGCGGTGCAGGAAGTATTCTTCATTTTGAATGTATCGTTTTCTTCGACAGAAGTTGAAGAAGCTCCGCCGATCGCGATCAATTTATATTTGTGAGCGCCTAACACCTCTACGGTGACTCCCGTATCTACGTGAATATGTTCTTTGACCTGTTTTGTACAAGCTCCGAACGCTAGCAAAAATACAAGAATACAATTTAAAATTCTTATCATCTTTCCTTCCTTTATAAGTGTTTTCGAAATATTTACATATCGATTTTTTAGCAAAAATACCGCTCAATCCAAGTTTATCTCTGACAAGAAAGATTTAAACTTTCGATTTGATGCGCAAAAATGAATCCCATTTATAGATTTCAATTTTAAACAAGATCTACAATCAGCTCGTTTTCGTATCGATCATAGTTATAAAGAAGATCTCTTCGTTTAGGGACAAATCCACCTTCTTTCAAAAATTTCACCGCTTCTTTTTCGGTCTTCAGTCCGTAAGAACGCAAAACGTTTTCTTCTATGACCACAGAAGATATATCATCCGCGCCGCTTGTGAGAGCCAATTGCCCTACTCCTTTTCCTAAAACCATCACCGAAGTTTCAATGTGTAAAATGTTATCCAAAAAAATCCTACAAATTCCGAGAACCTTTAGATATTCCTGAGTTGGAACCGCACGAACTTTGAATCGTTTAGTCTGTGGTTGAAAGGTCCAAGGAATAAAAGATAAAAATCCTCCGGTTCTATCCTGTAGATTTCGCACAACGTTTAAATGTTCGATCACTTCTTCTTGAATTTCTTCCGAACCAAATACTATATTTGCACTTCCCGGAAGTCCAACTTCATGACAGGTTTCCATCGCGCGAACCCATTCCTCTGTGGTCGCTTTTTTAGGCGATATGATATTTCTCATTCTGTCCGTTAGAATTTCCGCTCCTGCTCCTGGAACAGAATCCAATCCAGTTTGTTTTAAAATCTGAAGTACTTCTTTCAAAGGAAGCCCGGTAATTTTTTCTAAGTTGATAATTTCTACCGGAGAAAAGGCACGAATATGCATGTATGGATATTTCTTTTTTACTGCAGAAATTACATCCAGATAATAATCGAAAGACAGATCTGGATAAACTCCTCCTTGTAAAAACATCTGATCAGCACCTTCGCCGACCGCATAGTCCATCTTCTCTAAAATTTCTTCTACGGATAACGCATAACCTTTACCGTTTCCGATCTCATCCATAAAAGAACAAAAACTACATTCTACATTGCAATAATTTGTATAATTCACAACCCGAAACATCGTATAACTAGCGTATTGATGAGATAGAATTTTTTCTCGGAGCGAACGAGCAGTCGCCATAATCTTAAGATGATCCCCTTCTCGATATAAAGCCAAGGCCTCTTCGGGAGAAATCCGATTCCCATCCAATGCTTTTTCCAAAATACGATCTGTAGGTTGAGATGAAAAAATAGAAGTCACATTTACTCCTTAGATCCGTCCACCTAAATGTATTTAAAAAAGGTTCTAATGATTTCAATAATCGAACCCTTTTTCTAAAACTTTGAAAGAAGCAGACTTTAAATGACCACACTTCAATCTTTGGACCAATTCCG
Organism: Leptospira kirschneri serovar Cynopteri str. 3522 CT; assembly: GCF_000243695.2. NCBI lineage: Bacteria > Pseudomonadati > Spirochaetota > Leptospiria > Leptospirales > Leptospiraceae > Leptospira > Leptospira kirschneri. Next base: position 269,109 of record NZ_AHMN02000008.1, read on the forward strand.
AATTTTGCACCTTCTTTTTAGATTTTCATTTTAGTTCTTAACTCCTAGGAATAAAACTCTTGAATGAAGAAATTTCTAGAATCTATCTCAAAAATAATTTATCTTTGCTTAAAATGCCTAATTCTAAGATATTTTTAAGTGGCTTTCCAATTGCAAAAGAGAATTTGTCTCAATTTTCAATCGATCCAATTTTCTAGCAGTAAGTAAGGTAAGAAATTCGCTTTATAAGAATCTGATTTTTCCATAAAAAATAGATGTTTAAAAATTTGTAATGCGACTTAATCTGTGGGAACTCTCACAAGTCGTGAATTCAAAGTAAAAAATTTAAAAATTAATAGCTCCACAATGACAGTTACTACTTCGTATTAAATTTTTTGGTATTTAAAACCTAAAACATAAGTAGTCTTACAATTTTTATTATCTGTTAGACTCCGGTTGAAGATAGTTCTCACATTTTTATGAAAACACTCATTTTATTAAAATCATCTAATACAAATCTAGTTGGCTTAGTAAAATTTAATTCATATTTAATTTCTAAAAAATTTTCAAACTTTTGTAATTACGATCATCCCTTGGGTCAATACAATGGGCCAAATGATACTATATTCACGAATATTATAGTTTGAAGAAGGTACTAAAGATCTAATTTCTGATTCTTGAATAGGACGTTCATCATGGAAAATCCACATACCTAAACACTCAGCAAAAAAACGAGTCATTCGATACAAAAATGTAGGAGTTGGAAAAGTTACGATCAATACGCCTGGAGTTTTAACAAATTGTAAATGATTCAAAAAAGCCTTACGAGTATTTTCTACATTAAAATGTTCGATTAAACCAACGCTAAAAACAATGTCAAAGTTTCCTTGATACTGCGGATTGAGAATATCACCCTGAATCAGTTCGGACGAAAACTCTTTTAAATTCGAAACTCGTTCACGAAATTTTTGCAAACCCAGTTCATTGTTATCAAAAATCGAATAGACGTTTGGTAAAACTTGATCACAAATTGTTTCGTAAAAACATGAATTCGCACCTCCAATTTCAAGAATCGACGGATGATTCACATATTTGTATTTATGCATCGTATTGACTAAACGACTTGCCGTTATCTTTCGAGTGATGTTAGCCGTTTTATAAGGTTTTTTGTAATATGCATCCCAATCCGTTTTCTTAGATTGTAACAGCCCAGTTGGGTATTCTTCAGTTCCTTTAGAAAATATCATTTAAAAACCTCATCTACCGTTCTTCTTCGCTGCTACCACCAAACACAAATTCACGTTGGATCGCAAAACTAAATAGAAAAAATACTGTATCTATAAAAGCTTTAGCTGCAATTATATTCCATCCATAAAGAGAATGTAAATAACGGATTGCAGTAAAAGCCAATAGTCCTAATCCCGAAACCAAAAATGCATACTTAACAAATTCAATTACAACTCCTCCAGGATCTCTAAAAACAAATCGTTTGTTTACAAAAAAATTAAAGGTTCCTGCAATCGTTCTAGAAAAAATGATACTTGTCAAAAGATTGGAAACCGAAAGATAAACCACTGTAAATACACAGAAATCAATGGCAGAAGTTAACACTGAGGAAAATGCAAATCTAAAAAAAAGGAAATAAATTCTAGCAGAATCAATTAGGGGGTTAAAATGAGATGATTTATTATTTTCTAGATAAAGTGTTTCAATTGACTCCTCAAAAATTCTAAGACGGTGTTCCTTAGTAGAGATCAACATATTCATTTCATATTCATATCTTTCACCAGACAAACGTAAACACGTAGAAAGAAATTTTGTAGGAATACCACGTAACCCAGTTTGTGTATCTGTAAGACGACGACCGATTAAGAATGCAAAGACGATACTAGTAATTTTATTACCAAGAAGACTGCGAAATGGAACATCTTTGTCAAATTTACGCGAACCAAGTATTAGCTGATCAGGATATTTTAAAAGACTTTGCACCACTTTAATAACATCCGATACTTTATGCTGTCCATCCGCATCCGCTGTGACAACTCCAAACATTTGAGGAAACGTAAGCATACAATAATTAATCGCATTCTTTAATGCACGACCTTTACCTAGATTCGTAGCATGATGTAAAAGATGACATTGTTTAAATTTTGTTAGTTTCTTAAAAATAGATGCACAAGATTCTCTGCTTCCATCATTAATCACTATTATATTTACAATACCCTGTTGAATCAGTTCATCAACCAATTGCACTAATCGTTCATCAGGGTTATAAGCAGGTATTATAATTGGTATAGAGAATGATTTTTTGCGCATAAAATTGCTGATTTAGCACTCCATAAGAGACAGAAACTGTTCTGTAGAATATTGTCAATTCATATTGACAATATTCTATTTAAGGTATGTTAAATCGTATCATTTATAAAAATTTATTTTAAAATTCCAAAAAAGAAAAACCAAAGATAAATGTTTCAATCTATTGTTTCCAATTTAACATAATAGCAAAGTAAGAAATTCTACGAATACAAACAAATGTAATATCGGTTAATCGAATTGATTAACCGATTTAGAATTTGAAGTTAAATCAACTGTCTCCAAATTAATTTTACCATTTTCTTTTTTAACTATTCGAAACAGCTTATTACTTTTTAAATTTAAAGTAGGTTTGAAAATGGAGGCATATCTAGACCAAAAGTATTCATCCACAGAAGCTAATAATAGAAAATCATAATTCACTAATATATTTTCACTCCAAGTTTTTGGATGTATATCACTAGTCCAAACATCACCTTCATAATATGGAAGACCAAGTGACCACCCTGAACTAGCCACACTCGTAGAATTTCGGGGTGATAATTCATACGAAACGATCCAAGGTTCAAAGCCAGTTGTATTCTGCCAAATTACATAAACCTTTTCACCTCTTTTCAGATTTGGAATCGTATTGGAAAGAATTTCCTTAATTTCCATTCGTACAGGTAACGGTTTAGGTTTAGTAAATGCGAATAAGGCAGCTTTTATAGGAGTTAAAAACAAAATGAAAATAACTAAAAGACCCTGGACAATTTTAGGTGAATTTTTTTCTTTCTGTTCACCGGTGCTAAGCATAAATCCCCAGGTTACTATAGTCCATGCAAGAAGAAAAATTCCCATATAACGCGTAAAAGACGCAACTCTAGTTCCTTCATAAGAACCAAAAGAATATAAATACATTAGCAGAAGGCCAAATGAATATATAGCATAACCTGAAAACATGGTTAAAAAACCTACAATTGCAATACGTCTCTCCTGTCGCCTGGTTTCTATTACAATGGCTGCAATACCAAAAACCATTAAAAAAAGTAAAGATTTAAGAGGAGTTAGCTTTAAAACAAATCTTCTAGAAAATATTTGAAGTACATTTTCAGGATTTATCTGATAAGTCTGGAATGCTTTCTTAAAGGTAGAAATCGTTTCTTTATCTCGATCTGTTGCTTCTGTTGAAGAAAAACTTTTTTTTATCTGAAAAATCGAAAACGAAGTTTCAAATACCTGAGAAAAACCAGACTTTTTTACGTGCCAACCCCATATCCGAGCTGAAATTATAGGTGTAGCAAGAATTAGGATTACAAGAAAACCGAATATAAGTTTTTGCTTAAGTGGCTTACTAACTGAAAAAATATTCTTCTCTTTAAAAATCTGATCAAATATAAAAATTATCGCGATAAAAACTCCTAACATCAAACCGACTGCTTTTATAATTGGTAAAATGAATAAAGTTGGAAGTAGCCTTACAATTGTTATCGGTGCCGAAGTATTAGACCGAGTACAAGATATAACGGAAGCTCCACAAAGAAATCCAAGTACATGATCTACATAAAGACTTTGTAAACTATAACCAAATATAAAAACCGCAAGAAAAACAACATTCAAAGTCAAAATGATTCGAATCCATTGGCGCCAAGTTAATCCTTCTAAAATAGCCACTGCACCTGCTAAAACCAATAAAGATTGTGCCCAATATGTATTTCCTTCGGACCAACCTATACTTTTGGTTATCCAATATTGAAACAATGCAGTTCCAGGTGGATAACTCTTAAACATAAGTGGACTGTTTGCTTTGGTAAAAGAATTTAAATGAAACATTTCCTTAGCCGAAAAACCCCAATGTGTAAACTCATCCCACCCTTCAAACAGCGCTCCAGATAACTTAATGTAAAAAAAACATGCTAAAAGGAAAAAAATCACCGGCCCCGGCTCTAAAAGACTCGTTAATAGTTGAATCAAATTTTTACGCGCAGCACATAAACTTATAAACCCTAAACATATCCCAAGACCTATAAAACACCATAAAGTCGGTTGCAAAAGATCCAAAAAACCGGAAGCAAAAAGTACAATTATACCCGTTGATATAATAAACAAAGGCATACTTGCTGTGGACCATTTACTATAACGAATTAGAAAAATTAAATAACCGTAGAAACTTAGTATGAGAAAAATAAACCCCATTTTATAACTCCAGAACAAGATACTTTGAATTTTAAAGAATGTGAATTTAGCATTATAAAATCTGAGTAAATAAAAAACTCAAACAATGATTCCCTAAATCCAATACTCTTATTTTTTCAGAATTTCCGCTACAATCGCTTTACGCGTTTTAAATTTGTTACTTATGTTGAATAACTGAGAAAAAGAAACCTTGGATCCCAAACAACAAAAATTCACAGAAAATAGTATTTCTAACTTAAAAACAATGATTCGTTTCAACTCTATAAAATCAATTTTATGGTTTTAATTCCAACTATAGAATAAGAATCGATCGTTTCTTTTTGCGGTTAAACCATCTTCTACAAATAAAACTAATCGACTATTTTTAACGAGACTGAAACTCAACAATACCATAGAATCATAACAGACCAGAACCCCATATCTTTGAAAATTCCTCGACAGGTAGGTTCTCAATTCCTACGCTGTAATTCATTCATCAATCCAAAAGAAAGGGTACTTGATCCATATGGCAATTTCACAAATCGCCTTTCATCTCATTTTCACAGTTTTATTCGTAATTGCGAATGTAGTTTTTATTCGTGCGATTTTATATCGTCTCCGATTGATTTTCAGCGCCAGAAAAGCGGCCGGAACCGAAAACTTTTTGGAAAATCCGAACTGGTTTTTTCGAATCAACAGTTTTATTCAAAATGTGATTCTTCAAAAAAAGAATTTTAAAGAACCTCTTCGAGGAATCATGCACGCGTTTATCTTTTACGGTTTTGTAGTTTATACAATTCACACAACGAGTCAGATGATCGCGGGTCTTATCGGGTATGGGATGGATGATCCTTATAAATTTTCTTTAGTCGGTTTTTTATTCGGAGAAAGTGCAGGACATACTTACGAGTCTATCGTTCAAGTCGTTTCAATTTTAGTATTGATCGGTTTAGGTTTTTTTGCTTGGAGAAGATGGATTCAAAAAGCAAAAGGATTGGACGTCCATTCTCCGGCATCTGCGATCGTGATCGGAATGATTTCGATTCTGATGATTTCTACCCTTTTAGGAGAAGGTGCCAAGTCTGTAGGAGCAGTTTATGACAGTCCAACGGAAAACGCCTCTTTCTTAGCTGCCGGAATCGGTTCCATTTGGAGATCGATGAATATAGAATATTCTACGGCAGACGTAGTTTTTCAAATCATGTGGTGGATTCACATCCTTTCCGTGTTCTCTTTTATGCTCTATGTTCCTACCTCGAAACACGCGCACTTAATCTTTGCTCCTTTTAACTACTTTCTTCAATCGGACACTCCTAAAGGTGCGCTTTCCAAACTCAATTTAGAAGATGAGAATGTAGTCTGGGGAGTAAATCGTGTAGAAGATTTTCCTTGGCCCAATCTTTTAGACGGAATGTCTTGTATCGAATGCGGTCGTTGCCAAGTTCAATGTCCCGCCAATAGAACCGGAAAAGTTTTAAATCCAAAAGCAATCATCGCTGATCTAAAACACGCTCTTTTAGATAAGATGCCTGAAGTTGCCAAAATCAGAGCAGAAGAAACGGACGCCTCAGTTGCAGCCGAAAAAGTAGCCGCCTTAGATACTACCGTAATCAATTCGTATGAAGGTCTTTCCGAAGAAGCTCTTTGGGGTTGTACTACTTGTTATGCTTGTGTAGAAGCTTGTCCTGTTGGAAATAACCAAGTCAATGCGATCATGGAAATGAGAAGACATTTGGTTCTTGCGGAATCCAAATTCCCTGCGGAACTTCAAAATGCATTTGTAAATATGGAAAACAATTCTAATCCTTGGGGTGTGGGCGCGCATACAAGGGCGGATTGGGCGGAAGGTCTAGGTGTTAAAACCATGGCTGAAGACTCCAACGTAGACGTTCTCTATTGGGTAGGATGTGCAGGTGCTTTTGACGATAGAAATAAAAACATTGCTAAGTCTTTTGTAAAAATTCTACAAAAAGCGGATGTTAAGTTTGGTATTCTTGGAACTGAAGAAAATTGTTCCGGTGATTCTGCAAGAAGAGGTGGTAACGAATATCTCTACCAAACCCTGGCACAGGCAAACGTGGATACGATGAACGGATACAATGTCAAAAAAGTAGTAACCGCTTGTCCTCATTGTTACAACACAATTAAAAATGAATATCCTCAATTTGGAGGTAACTTTGAGGTAGTTCATCACTCAGAGTTTATCAATCAACTTGTCAAAGAGAAAAAACTAGACGTTAAAACCGCTGAGGATGCTTCTTCCGGCAAATATACTTATCACGATTCTTGCTACATAGGTCGTTACAATGATAACTACGAAAATCCTAGAGACGTAGTTAAAAAAGTTTCCGGTGGCAAACTGGCGGAACCATCTGATCATCACACAAAGGGACTTTGTTGTGGTGCAGGTGGGGCTCAGATGTGGATGGAGGAGCAAAACAACGACAGAGTAAACATAAAAAGAACTAAACAACTTCTAGATACGGGAGCAACTACAATTGCAACCGCTTGTCCTTTCTGTGTAACTATGATTACAGACGGGGTCAAACACGAAGGGAAAATAGAAGAAGTAAAAGTAAAAGACATTGCAGAGTTAGTTGCAGATAATTTACAGTAGTAAATTTTAAATTAGAATTTACTAAAATACCTTGCCAAAACTTTTTTGGCGGTTCAAAAAAATCTGATTAAAAAGCCGGTTTTCCATAGCCGGCTTTTTTTATTTTTTAATGTTCTCATATTTAATTTTAACTAACGTGAGCAGGACGTAAGAGATTCGTTTTATAAAAACCTGATTTTTCCATAAAAAATAAAATGAGGAGCTCCCCAACTCGAGTCACAAAAAATGAATGTTTAAAGATCTGTAATGCGACTTAATCTACGGAACTACCACAAATTTATATTTTAACGTGAGTTCGTAAAGAAATCCATGATTCATTTTTCTGAAAAAAAAAATTGGAATCTGAACCTGCAGATTTTTTTTCTAAAACGTGGGAACTACTACTTTTAGAAAATTCTTTCTTATATTCTACTCACGTTAATCCAACTTAAGAACTGGAGTTTTTAGAATTCGATTCAAAAAGCCTATAATCAAACTTACTATTATAAGAGGAATTAAATGTGAATATATTTCGGAATCACTACGAACGCTATATGATTTAATAATTCCGTGAGTAGGATAGAACTGAGCATTTTTGAAAATCCAATTTCTACTAAAGTTGTTATAAATCCACAAGAAAACCAAAACAATATCCCTTGAACCAAAGTCCACGCAGAAGCAGTTGGATCCGCACTAAAAACCAGTAAACCTTCTAAAATCGCACAATAGCTCCAATCAAAAACGCATTTCTCAAACGAATATTTCATTCCTTCATAAAATAACTTTCTATAAAATTTATATCTGTTTTAGAATTTGAAATATATACAGAAGGTAAAATAAAATTTATTTTTAAAATTATATTCAATTAATATTGAATATAATTTTAACGTCAGAAGCCTACAAAACCACTGCCAAAATTCGTCATATATCTATTTTAAATTTTATCAAAAGAATATTTTTTTAAACGGTTTTCAACTAATTATAAAAATTGAATACACTACAGAACTATTGAAAAATAAACTCTCCATCTTGTTTCTGTTTCACGAAATGGTCAATTAAAGCAGTTTTGTTAATCACTACTACGGAATTTTCAACAACTCTAATATCTATTTTATTAGTTCGGTATAAAAAAGAACCACATCAAAATTCTAAAACGGCGACTAAACCACTGTCATTGAAAATTTTAAATTTTGCCCTGATTTGTTTGGAAAGTATGTGAACCAAAGTAAAACCAGTCGTTTTAGACTTTTGTAAATCAATTGGAGCGGATATTCCCACTCCGTTATCTTTAAGAGTTAATTTATAATTTTCCCCATTTTTAGAAAAATGAATTTCTATATTAGGGTCTTTAGATTCTTTAAACGCGTGTGTAAGCGAGTTATTTAAAAGTTCGTTAAAAATCATTGCACAAGGAATTGCCGTTTCAATTGGCAGATCGATTTTTTCCGCATAATTTAAAATGATTATGTTTGAAATATTATGTTTGTTTTTAAGATTCTCTATGATTCTTTCAATTACATTAGAAAATTCTATACTATGATAGTTATCGGATTTATACATATAGTTATGTACTTCTGACATTGCAAGAATCCGATTCTGAAATTCAAATAATACCTTTTGTGAATCCGACTTATCGTTTCTATGAAGATCCGCAAGTCCACTCAGTACTTGAAGATTATTCCTGACCCTATGATGGATTTCTTTGATCAATTCGTCTTTTTCTTTAATGTAAGAATTCAAAAGATTTACTGTCAAAAGCGCAATACTCGTAAAAAAGAAAAAACCCAAAACAGAATCTACGACAAAACTTATTTTTAACCCTCCCCTTTGAGAAAGTATATTTAAAAAATAAAATATTAATAAAAACGAATAAATGGAAATATAGATAGTAGTTCTAATAGTCGTAAAAAGCAGAAATATAATGACAAGAATCGGAAAACTATACAATGCATTCCCTTCCGGGTCGCCGAAAAGCAATCCTAAAGTAACTCCTACGACCACCGTAAACAAAGTAAGAATTAAAGCCTTTTTATATTGTCCGTACCAAACCAGCAACATCGATAAAAACGAAAAGGATATGAGCATTACAAAACTAGGAAGATAAGTTACTTCATTGAAAAAAAAACAAAATGTAATTCCTGGAAGAACAAAGGTTACAACGTTAAAAACAAATAAATATAAAGCCCTTATTCTTAAAATAAAAGGTTCTTGTGAGTAAATACGTTGAAATCTTTTTAAAATCATATTTTTCAAAAGAATCATAAATTTCGCCATTCAAAGAACAAATGCGATTGTAAACCCTATTGCATCGAATTTCAAGTGAAGGAACTACTTAAAAAAATATCATCACAATAATTCTCTTACGGTTTTGTTTCAAATGATACGAATCATTCGACTGTAATTTTAAAAAAAAATCGAAAATTAATTTCAAGATTGATAGAGTATCTTATAAATCGATTTATTTGTTTCTATTGAAATCGTGAAAAGATTACTTTACCAAATTATTGTCCAAAATTCTGCGTTAAACAGTGGATTTATTCTTAAGATCTAGGCCCACCTTACAACATTTATACAGAAACCATTTTTCAAGATTCGCTAAAACCAAATATATTGTAGCTTCCAAAAAAGAAATATCCGTAAGATTTTTGGGAAAATCTATAAACATCAATTAAAATTCTAAAACGGCGACCAAACCATGATCGTTAAAAATTTCAAAATTTGCATGAATCTGCCTAGAAAGTATCTGAATTAAAGTAAAACCTATTGTGTTCGAATTTTTCCAACTCGTCGGAATTGTCATTCCTGTCCCGTTGTCTTTGACTGCTAATTTATAGAGGGAAACGTTTTTAGAAAAATGAATTTCTATATTAGGATCTTTAGATTCTTTAAACGCATGAGTCAGTGAGTTATTTAGAAGTTCGTTAAAAATCATTGCACAAGGAATTGCCGTTTCAATTGGCAAATTTATTTTTTCGGAATAATTTAGAATGGTTATCTTAGAATCTTTATGTTTGTTTTTAAGATTCTCTATAATTTTTTCAATTACATTAGAAAATTCTATACTATGATAGTTATCGGATTTATACAAATAGTTATGCACTTCTGACATTGCAAGAATCCGATTCTGAAATTCAAATAACACCCTTTGTAAATCGGCCCCGTCTTTATTGTGAAGAATGGCAAGACCACTTAACACTTGAAGATTATTTCTAACCCTATGATGAATTTCTTTGATTAGTTCGTCTTTCTCTTTAATATAAGAATTTAAAAGGTTTACAGTTAAAAAAGAAAGGAGCGTAAAAAGAATAAAACCTATAATAGAATCTACTGCAAAAACGCTGTTTAACTTATCCATCGAATTGAGTCTGTAAAAAAACAATAGAATCAATATAAACGAAAATAAAGAAATATAAAGAGTAGTTCTAATATCAGTGAATAACAAAAACAAAATCACTAAAATAGAAAGACTCGATAAAGCGTTTCCGACAGGATTCCCAAAAAGTAAGGCCCATGCAAGCCCTGTAGCCACGGAAAATAAGGTTAGAAATAAAGCTTTTTTAAATTGTCCTATCCAAAGCAAAAATATCGATAAAAAAGAAGCAATTATAAAAAGTATAAAACTAGGTCGGTAAGTAGGTTCTTTCTCATTGAAAAAAAATGTAAACGATAAACTCGCAAACATAAAAACAACTACATTAAAAAGAAGTAAATAGAGAGCCCTTACCCTTAAGATAAAAGATTCTTGCGCATAAATACGTTTGAATTTTTCAAAAACCATACTCTCTAAAAAAGATCCTTTCTAAATTACTCTATTAAAAAATTCATTTATAATTTTAAGATAGTAAATCCTATTAAACAGCATTTTAAATTCGACAAAACTTTTTGTATTTTTGTTTCAAAATCAGATCCTCTGAAATATTAAAATCCTGAAACTTTGCATTTGGACTTTGTTAACCGTTTAAGTCGACTCAACAATAAATAGAGAAAAAATTTACGTCTTATTTAACGCTCAATAGATTAAATTAAGCTAATAATTTACGTTTCAGGAGATAAGAGAAATACTTCTAATTTTGATATTCTACTCAAGAAAAATTATCAATCAGAAACACTTTTTAACTTTTTGAATATTTTCCAAACTCTTTCAAAATCACTTTGTTCAAAGTAAAAAAATAAGATACTACACTCTTCCTATTTACTTAGTCCAAAGCCTATAAATCCACTCTCTTGTAACACTCCACCTAACTTTAATGCGTAACTTTTCTAAAATGATAAATATAAAAATCAGAATTTCAACTCTTAAAAAAAGAATCTTATAAGTCCAGTGATACATCCCAAAAAAAATCCTAATATACTTCCGTTAATCCGGATCGTTTCTAAAACGTTTCTAGTTTTCCATTCTAAATTTTTTCTAAGATCCTTGGGCTCCAGACTTTGAAGCCTAACCGTAATTTGTCTTCCGATATAACCCGAAACGTTTTCGTCTATACGTTTTTCTACAAACTCCAGTACGGAACGAAGAGGCGCGTATTCCTGTAAGGTTTTCACTTCTCCGATTTCCTTAAGATGAGTTTGAATGAGCGCTGACAAAAGTCGGCTAGACTGGTCTTTTAAAAATCCCATCAAAGATCGAACTGCCTTTTCTCTTTGATCCAAATGTAATTCGTTCCAAGAGGATATGTAAGTTTCCGAAGAAGCAGCCATAAGACTGACCAATTTTTCGATCGTTTTTTCGTCCTTGGATTCTATCTCCAAACCTTGTTTTACGTGATTTCCGTATTCCTTTAATTTTTTTGGAAAGTCTACGACTAGGTTCAATACTACCTGAGCTACTAAATTCATTTTTCCTAATATTTCTTGAAGCAGAGATTTAAACTCTTCCGTATCTGCAACTTTTATCATGGACTCTCCGATCAAAAGTTTAATCGTATCCATAATTTCTTTTTGCCGATTTAACTCTTTTAATAATGCGACGTCGGTTCCGGAAAATTGATAGCGAACCAAGTATTGAACGATTTCTTCCTCCACTTTGGAGAAAAGTCCGTTTAATATCTCTTTTGTTTTTTCCTCATTTCCGAAAGTTTCCAGTAAAACTTCGTGAACTTCGTTTCGAGTATAAGGATCTTCTAATACCATTCTAATTCTGGAGCGGATCACTTCGTGATGTAGAAGATCGTTAGCCACCCAATTTCCGATTTCGACTGAAAGTTTGGAACCGTCCTCTTCAATCGCTTTATAAGTTTTCCATACGGCAAACCAATCACAAAATCCTCCGATCAAACCTCCTTCCAAAGCGGAAAGTATAATTTTTACAATCGGAGTTTCTGGATTTCCTAAAAACAGAATAAAAAGTATCGCCGCAGAAAATCCTATCAAAATAGAATTAGAAAGAGTTTGTCTTTTTCTAAAAGGAGTTTTTCGTAAATCTTTTGTAAAGAACGTCAATTAGATATTTTCCTGCGTGTTAAAAATGTGGCTCCAAAAAAAGCAAGAGGAAGCAAAAGTTGAACAAAGGTAATTAAATATGTTCGAATATCATAAAATATGAATTCATTTTTTCTTTCTTTAGAACAAAAATAAAATTGATCTTCCAAGGTTCGATAGACTTTTTCTCCTGATACAAGTTTCCAAAGAGGGAAAAAGCCAGAACGAACGAGTGTAGGAAAACATGCCTCCGATTGTTTTTCTTTCGGAATTTCCCATTTGATTTCGGAATCGCTCCAAGTAACCGGCCAAATTTCTGTAGGCAAATCAACTAACTCCGTTTTAGTCCGAGTTTTATTTTGAAAATTTTCCTTCTCTTTGATCTTTTCTTTAAAACAAGAAGATACTTCGCAAAAGTCCGAAAACGAATTTTCATCCGATTTAAATTCTTCTTTGGAAACAGGAATCAAAGTGAGATTTTGTTCGAACTTTAAATCCAAGGCGGATTTTAATTTAAACTTTTGAAATGAAAAATCTTCTTTTAAAATCGCAATCGGTTTTTTAGGAAGTAGCTCCATAAAAGATCGAGAAGAATTCAATTTCCATAAAATCCACTTTCCTTTTTGATCGATCTTAGAAAAAAATTTCGGAGACACAATCGCCAATTGATTCAAAGAATCCGAACCGAGCAATACGTAGGAAACCCCTCTTTCGGAAAGTAATTTAAAAAATAATTCTGAAAGTTTTTCTTTTTCAGGAGCAGGATTTATTTGTTTCTCTTCTTTGTTTAAAAAAGGTTTTGTTCCCTGTTCCGGAAATAACCTAAAGATTTCTTCAACCGAAGAAGGAAACGATTTCTCAAAACGATTTCTCAAAACGATATTTCGTCTAACGGATTGACGAATCAGTACAGAAGCCCAACGGGAATCTTTTTCTTCTAATATTTCTTCGGATGCAATCAATGCCCCATAAGAAGTTTTTTCAAAAACATGGGTCCACTCTTTTTTCTGTTCCCAGATCGCAGAAGGATTTTCTGTAAAAGTTTCGATCCCAGTAGCCGGACCCGGGATCGTTACGATAAATCGATACAATCCCAATATGAATAAAACCAAACCGCCCCATAATTTCCATTTTCCGGGCGGAAGATTTTTTAAAAAGAATCTGGCGGTTACAAGAGAAGAAAGAGTCAGAAAAACCAAAGATACGTTCAAGGCCGTATGCCACTTTGCATGTAGCCAAGGAAAAATCATAGATAAAGAAGAATCTGTAGCCATCCAATAAAAAAATAGGGCTCCAAATATTAGAAATCTGGAAATCGGAGGTAATAGTTTTCTGATAAACAACAATCGGATTCCGATTACAAATAAAATCGGAAACAATAGATGAATCCAATATTGATCCATCAAAATCTGTTTGATTAGGTCTAAAACCTTCTCTGGTCTTGCAACTGAATTTGAAAATTCTTCTCCTAAAAGAGATAAAAGTCCGTTGATTGGAAAAGAAACGGGAGGATTTTGCTGAAACGAAACATACGCAAAATAATTCCATAATATAGGAAAGGCAAAAAAAAGAGGAAATAAAAAAATCAATAAGATCTCAAGATTTTCAAATTCGTCTTTGTAAAAAAGAAAATAAATTCCCAACGCTATTAAATAGAACAAAGAAGTTTCGTAGTGTGTATAAAATACGAGAGTTCCAGTGATCAGATTCTTAAAGAAGGAAGAAACTTTTCCGGTATAACGAAATTTCTCCAGATAATAAATTGCAAGTAACGCGATCGCAAGTCCTACCGAAAACGAAATTGAGTTTTGAAAAACTCCTACAATTCCCGCACCTACAACACGATCTCCCGGATATAAAAAATAAAACATAAGCCCGGTCATAGTAAGTAAGGTATTTCCTGGACTGAGGTTCGTTTCCGTAAGAAATAAAAATCCTAATTTTAAAAACGCATATGAAAATAAAAACAGTCCGAGCAAAATTCCTAAATTAAAAGAAACTTCCAAGGGAAGAAAAAATAAAATAAACGTGTGAAGAAAAGAAACCAAAAAAAAGAAAAAGGGAGCTTGGAAGTAAAACGTGGGACTACCACCTTGTAAGGAACGATCGTATCCAGAAGAAAGAAAATTCTTAAATAAAATCTGATAATCCTGAGCAATTAGATATTGATTTTGTAAGGATACGGAATCGGGTATTTGATCCGAAAATAAAAATCGAAATTGTACGGATAAAAATAAAAAGACTAAAAAAAATACAAGAGGTTTTCTTGCCGCGTGAGGAATTTTCCATTTCCTCTGTATGATTTGCATGGGATGATTCTTACGAAACCCGATTTCCTGACAAGCAAAACGGGTGTTCTCGATCCCCTTTCAATTCTGCTCAAGAGAAATTATTCTTCTCTTACATTCTCCTGAACGTATTTTTCAAAGTCGTCCTCGGACATAGTATCCGAATAAAGAGGATAAAAAGCGTCTATCAATTCTTCCATTGTTTGGAATTTCGCTCCGTCCATTTTGTAAGACATACCGGACTCCTTTGGGACTTCAGATTTTTAGCATCAATCAAAATATGATCTTTTGAATACACATCAGTTTGTATAAGTCTTAAACTTAAAATCCATTTTCATTTTTGAAATTAGTCGTGCTTGTCCCTTTTAAAATTAGTTTATACTTCATCCAAAAACATTCTCTGTTTCTATATTCTCAATCGATTTTGGTTGATTTTTGAAATTTTTGGATAAGCTAAAGTTGAAACATTCGACGAATCGAATCGTTTCTTTTTACAATTTTTTTTAGTATTTATTTCCTTTACAAGATCTCAAAAATAATAGAATTCATTTTATTTTCGTAAAAAAAAACGATTTTGAAATCGATCTTCTTTGAAAAATTCCGGTTTAGTTTTTATTTCCCAGTTATTGAGTTTTTTCAAGACCAAAGTTTTTTAAAAATTTCTCGTATTCACTTTTTTCAAAAATATAATTTTTTTATAAACATAACAATAGAATTGTTGAAAGTTCAAAATTGACAAAACTGCTTCAATCGATCGTTTCCATGTGATAGAAACAGATGAAGAATTTATTTTTCAACAACTCTAATATTTAAAACGATAAAAATCTATAAGAGTTTTATTTTAAATTTATGATCTTTCAACTAACATAGATTACTTATATAAACCTGGATTATAGAAAATTTTCATTTAATGTTGAATTAGACACTTGATCCTATAATTCTAAGTTGTAGAAACAGGTACAATTTCTTAAGATAAAAATTTTTATTTTGTTAAAGAAGGAATGGAAATCGTTTCTAAAAACGTATTGTATTCCGCACATTCCGGAATTTGAT
This sequence comes from Leptospira kirschneri serovar Cynopteri str. 3522 CT, assembly GCF_000243695.2. Lineage (NCBI taxonomy): Bacteria > Pseudomonadati > Spirochaetota > Leptospiria > Leptospirales > Leptospiraceae > Leptospira > Leptospira kirschneri. The sequence continues at coordinate 284,913 of NZ_AHMN02000008.1, forward strand.
ATGTTACGATAGAACCACAATCCGCACGTTTCACACTTTTAATACAAAGTTCTGCTTCTAATTTCAGATTATCGCTGAGCTTTTTTAAAACGATCGGCTCGGACTTATCGTAGTCGTAATTAAAATCGCTGTAACACTGAACGTTGTCTGGATACGTGAGAGCCGCTTCTTTTCTGAGTTTTCCTTCTAAAGAAGCAAGATAAGGTTCTTTACAACGATTCATTTGAGTGCAATACGCCTCTGCGACCCTTTTATAAGTTTCTTCGGATGGAGGAGAATTTTTTTTTCCGCACTGAATCGCAAGAAATCCTACGAGTATAAATCCGAATATTCGCTTTAAAATGTCGCACATATAGAAAAGAGTAGATACGGAACACTCTTTGGCAAGTTTTTTCCTAACTTTGATTTAGAATTGAAACCTATATTTAAAATCTAAAAAAACTTAATTTTCGAATTCGTTTTAAATCGAAATTCCAAAAAGTTTCGCTCTATTTTCCAGAAAAATCTTTCTTTTGATCTTTCCAGAAAGAGAAGTATTGAATAGAAAATGACTAAGCGAGTATGGTATAATCTGATCCAAAATGAATTCTATCTGAATAACGTTCTAAAATTTCTAAATAACAATCCGTATTTTCCCCTGTAGCCAAAAGTCCACAAAAACCATCGTGGTATCCATACTAAGTTCTGGATAAATTTCAAGTAATTCCGCGCCCATTACCTTCAATTTCGGATAACGTTCTATAAAAGATCTAATATTTGTATAAGGTCCCCGGAAGAGGTGCATCGCCAGAATGAATGACAATAGGAATTTCTTTTTTTTCGAGATAATAAAAAGTCTCCGAAAGATCAGGTCTAGTCAAATCCAACCGGCCAGTATAGTTTAAAACCACGAATCTTCTACGGCCCTTTTTGTATAATCCAAACAATCTTCTTACGGAAAAAAAGTTCCGAACAAGATCGCTCCTTTTGTTTTCGTATGAGTTTTATATACCCATCGATTTAGACCTTTCCAAAGAAAGGAGAAGTTTCATTAGAATTTTATTACTGATCTCTATAAAATTGAGTACCGTTAATTCTATCACAAAACACTGATTCCATGCAAAATATTAGGTACTTTATTATATAGTTATGAGTAGAAGACAATTAAATGATGGCAACAGGGTAACATTCGATCAGTTTACTTACTTTAAAATTCGAGTCAATCGATTGTCTCTTTTTTACTTGACCAATCGATTTCAAAAGTTTCAATGAGCGAAATTTTTCAGAATAGTTTTTTAATATTTTGAATCTTAACTTTATTTAATCTTAAAAGTTTTTTGGAAACAGGACAGGAACAAATTTATGTATCTAATATTATCAACAGTTAAAATCGGTGCCGTTTTATTTTGGATCGTTTTTAGCGCTCTTCTATTTGGTTTCATTTCGGTAGAATCTCATCTTAGTTTTCTAATCAAAGCAGTGGGTTACGGAACCTTGGCTGTACATCTTTTAGAAATTGTATATTTCTGGTTTCTCTTACGGAAGAAATCAAACAATATATTTTTAGATTGTATTCAAATTCTAATATTCGGAGTTTTTCATATGATTTCCCTCAGAAACAAACGCGCTTAAATGATACTTTTGAAAAGTTTTCCTTCTCTAAACTTCTGATTCTTTTTTAGAGTTATTGAAAAAATCTATATCTACGATTCACAAAACGGTCTGATCGATTTGTTTTAAAGCCATACCATCTATCGTCTTTACTATTCAGACGCATAAAAATAATACGATTCTTAAGCCTATTTCAAAACTTAAAATGTAGGATCTCACACAAAAAAGCTAACGATTTCAAATTAGATATAATTTTTTGAGAATTTCTGAATCGTTGTAAAATCACCCATTCATTTTCTAATACTATTTTCATACGTCCGAATAGTAAATCTCCAACCAAATGTAGTAGTTCCACAAAACAGTCGTATTGAATGATTTATAGTTTTTTCTTGAAAGGCGGATTTGTCTTAAAATCGAGCGTTCTGGAATCAGTAAAATAGAACAATTCCAGAAAATTAACGAGGTAAACGATTTAGAATATCATAATATTCTTTTGCCATATCTAAAACAACTTCTCTAGCGGGAATCAATCCTTGAATCTGAGCAACACCGTGTCCGGCAGACCATATATCTTTCCATCGTTTGTATTCCTGATCCAAGTTTTGAGATTGTCCACTATGAGAAAGATCCCCCGCCTTTTCCACAGACTTCTTGAGCCAGTTAGCAGGAATTCCAGATATTTTTTCGGTATACACGATCTCTTCGGGACCAGATTCTATGAGCATTTTCTTATATTCTTCGGACGCCTGTGCTTCCGGAGTTGCAATTAGCCTGGTTCCTACGTAAACCGCATCCGCGTCTAACGAAAAAGCGGCCAACATCTGTGCTCCGCTAGAAATCGCCCCTGCCGCGATGATAGGTAAACCAGTTTCTTTCTTAAGATACGGATAAAGACTAAAAGGGGAAATATTTCCTGCGTGTCCGCCGGCGCCTTGTGCAACCGCAATCAAAGCGTCCGCTCCAGCCTTTGCAACTATATTCGCATGTTTTAAAGTTGTAACGTCACAAAACACCTTAGCGCCTACACTTTTGGCTTCGTTGACAACAGTACGAGGACTACCTAAACTAGTGATCAACAGTTCTACCTTAGCGTCCAATACTACTTGTAACTGCTTGGACCAATTTGGATTATGAGATTTATGAAGTATCAGATTGACTCCGATTGGTTTTTTGGTTTTAGAACGGATTTCCTGAAGACCGTCTTTGAGTTGCTCTATAGATCTATAATTGAGAGAAGGAAAACAACCAATTCCACCTGCTTCGGATACCGCCACAACCAAATCAGGATAAGAAACTAAAAACATAGGAGCTCCTATGATAGGTAAATCGATTCCGAGCATTTCTGTAATTCGAGTATTCAATTTCATTTTAAGGATTCTTCTGATTTCCATACGTTAACGCAAGTAGGATTTTTCTTCCCAACGATTCCATATTCAAAAATTCTGTTCCTATGATCGTGGTTGTATCCTCCTATAAAGTTTTAGAAGAAAAGATAGAAGAATTCAAAAAAATCAGTCAAGAAATGGCGAAAGAATCTATAGAATCCGAAGAAGGGGTTCTAAGATTGGACATACTTCAAGGCGACGGGGATCCAGGCAGATTTCTATTTATGGAAATATATAAAAATGAAACCGCGAGAAAACAACATTTAGAATCACCACAATTCATTTCCTGGAGAAGAGCGGTCCCAGAATGGTTCAGTCAAGGTAGTACTTCCATTTCATACATTCCAGTACATATCGACCTTAAATAAAGGCGCTGATTTAGAGTGAGCCTGCTTTCGACATCGACATACATGCGTTATTTTTAATCCTATATCCAAAACTGAATTTATAAAAACACTTCGTTGAGTTTATAATCTCTATAAAACGAATTTTCCATTGAACAAAAGTTGTTACTCATAACTATATAATAAAATACCTAATATTTTTACATAGAATCAGCGTTTTGTGATAGAATTAACGGTATTCAATTTTATAGAGATCAGTAAGATTTAGAAATTTGATTTTTAAGATGTTGATTTCAGATTCCATAGAAGCATTTTTTCTTTTTTAAAATAAAAGTATATTTAAATATTTTAAATTTATTAAATACTTTTGAAGTAAAAATATCCAAGCAAACAACTTCTTTTAATCAATATTTTGTGTCAAAACGTGATTTTACTACTAAAATTCACGTTACTCGATTTTATATTATAGAGATGAATAGTAGGATGAAAATTAATCCAGAGATTTTTAATTTTAAACTCATCATTCTCAATTCAGAATTGATCTCTAAATAAACCAATTTCATTCCAAAAAAAATCCAAACCAAAAATCCTTAAAAACATCTTTAACTGGAGCAATAGCTTTGACTTGACACGAACACTCGTTTTCTATATTCTGTAACTGGATGTCTTACAGATATGACAAGTCGATTTACCGTTGCAATCCACATACTTTCCCTACTCTCTTTAGGAGAAGGTAAAACTAAAACTTCCGAAGAGCTTGCGGAAAGTGTGAACACAAATCCAGTTGTGATCCGCAAAATTCTATCACTTTTAAAAAATCAAGGAATCGTACGAAATCAAATGGGACCAAACGGCGGTTACATTCTTGCAAAAACTCCGGCGTCCATCAATCTGAAAGAAATCTATGAAGCGATCGACGAAAAGATCTTTCAGATGCATTCTAAATCTCCAAATAAGAAATGTATCTGTGGTCACGCGATCCAACCGATCCTTTCTAAAGTGTATGAAAAAGCACAAAAAGTTTTAGAAGAAGAATTAGGCTCCACGGATCTAGAATCAATTACAAAAGAAATTCTTAATTTTTCCAAAAAATAAAAATAGAAGTCATAAACTTTTATTTCTTTAGAACGGATTCAGTAGGTTGTTAAAAAATTCCATAATGAAGATTAACAAACCCATTTCAATAAAACAGAAGCAGATAAAAAATTTATTAGAGTGGTTGAAAAATTCCATAGTGAAGATTCGTAAAATTGCTTCAATTGTCCATTTCAATCCAATACAAACAGATCAAGAATTAATTTTTTAACAACTCTATTTTTAACAAATCGAATATAAAAACGGATTGGACTACGTTCGAGACAAATCATTTAAAAGATATATGATAATATTATATTATTCTAAATTAAATTTTATTTAGAAACCGAGTGGTTGAACTCATAAAGATACTTCGAAAAACATTTTGATTTGTTAAAAAAGGACATTTTTATGGGAGCCCTTACTTAAATTCAGACCGAGTCTTTGAAATTTTAAGACGTCCGCATAGGACGAAGATCTACAATCTTTTCCATCTGATTGATAGCATCCACCGTCATACCATAACCTTACCCACAAGTTGAATAGGATTTTAGAATAAGAAGGCTCAAAAACGCACATTTTTCAAGTGTTCCGACAAGAATGAGTCTTTTTACTTGCAAAAAGCATGTTTTTCTGATAGAGAAAAGTCTTCCGAATTTCTCCACCTCCGCCCCCACCCAAAAATAAGGGCGGGAACTCAGTTTTACAGAGGATTTGTCGTAATTCCCACAAGATTTAATATTGAAATCTAAATACTTGTGGGTAAGGTTATGCCGTCATACGGATTGCCATGCAAGGCTTGAACTCCAACAATCCAATTAGACTTACTGGTAATAACTAAACTCATACCTCTTATGAGATTTATCTTTAGAAATACATTCTTCCACTTCCGGAGCATGGACGTTGTAGATTTTATTTTTGCTATTTTTACTTTGTGTTAACGCGAGTTCGGTATAAGAAATCTGTTTTCTAAAATTTCGTTTTATCGTGAAAAATGGATGTGGGAACTCTTACAAAACCTTAAAATTGCCGTAAATACTAAAATGTGGGAACTACCACTTTTAGAAAATTCTTTCTCATTTTCTAATATCGAGCTCACGTTTGTGTTAAGATTCGTTCGGCGATTTCCAAAAGGATTTAAGTCCTTCATTAGAATCAGTATCTTTTTTTAAATCGGTTCCAATATTGAATCTGCCAATTTTGAATCTCTTTTTCGATCGGAATTGAATACGAAATCAACGTATTATCCCACTTTCCATAATAGACGGCCAGAATCAGATTTTCTATTTGAAAGTCTTTTTGATTATTTTCGAAAAAGCGAAAGTGAGAAAAATTGAAGTTTATCAAAACCCTCGAAATTGTTTTCATTAAATTAAAAATCAAACGAACTAAAAAAATAAAAAATCCTACAATAGAAAATCCTTCTCCGCCAAAATATTCTTTAAAATTCAAAGAAGACCAATCGACTTGAAAATATCGGTTTATATCCTGTAACAAATCATCCACATCGTCTCCGGATATTCCGAGATCATTGACAATACAAGTTTTCAGTGAAAGTTTATCTAAATCTTTTCCAGTATGCCTAACGATACATATAAAAATCTTTTTAGATATGCGTAAAATATCAATTTTTTCTTGATTACTTAAATTCATAAACAAACTTTCGTCCATTCTAAAATCACGTTTATAGTTCTCCTACCTATATAGTAAAGCTCTTAGTTCTTTGCACTAAAAATTTATGGTATTCAATTTCATAAGAAATATATAATACACAACCTTCAGCGTTTGCAAAAGATTTTATAACAAATTCAAGACTTACTTTTTTTAGTTTGTGTATTTTCTTTTATGCGGTATTTAACAATTTTTGCAATTAATCTTAAAGGAAGAGGTTGATCCATTGGAAATTGAACCGTTCCTTTAGAGGTTTTATATTCATTCAATTCCGATTGAAACTTCTTAATTCCACTCGAAGTAGGATAAAATCCAATATGTTTTTTATAAGCTGCAAAATAAACTAAGTTACCATTTAAAGCAAAGACCGGCATTTGATAACTAATTTTCTCTTCAGCGTTAGGCGCCGCTTTCCTAATTGTGGAACGTAGTTTCCTTAATTTGTCTTGTACATCTTCCGGAAAGAGATTTATGTATTCATCTATATTCTTAAAGTTTAATTTTTTTGATTTCATAATCAGGGTCCATAAAACGAATTATTCGTAAATAGAAAGACCGGTTCAATCTATTTTTAAATCGGAAATTTGTTAAGACAAATCTTTATTGAAACTATGTAATAGAGTTGTTAAAAAACCTCATAGTGGAAATTAGCGAAACCATTTCAATACAACGGAAACAGACGGAGAGTTTATTTTTCAATAAATCAAATTCAGAATCGTAGCCAACGCAGACTATACCTACAAGAGTTCTTTACGTTAAAATCAATTCTTTCTAAAATTGTGGGAACTACTGCAAATCAAGATTTTATAAATAAGTTTGGAAATGTGAGAACTCATACTTTTTTAGAATTCATCCGCAAAATATACTCACACATTTCCAAAAAAGCCTTTTCTAATACTCTTGTTCCAAATTCAGGCCACCCAACAAAATGCAGTGTTCCCACATTGTAGAGACATAACGTGCAAATCCGAATGATCCCTCAGTTTAATGGATAAAACGATGAGAAACCCTCTAAATGAATTTTTTTATTTTATGATAATCACCAAACAACGATTTTATGCAGAAATTCGACTTTTAGATTATTATCTTGAGTTTTACAAAGATTTCCATAGAATTTAATCTTTCTACTTTTATGAAAAATCTTTCTTTACTTGACTGGATTTTATTTAATTAGAATCTTTTTAGAAATTCTAAAAAAATAGGCGAAGAAACCTGTAAGAGTTACTTCGCCTCAAAGACATCTGGTGCAAATACAATTTTTATGACTCCGAAAAGATTCGGATTCTTACTTCATTAATTTTTTTTTACTTCAGATTTCACATTGAAATCTTGAAAAAAATATCACAGGTTTTGTATAGATAACGCAAATTCGTCGTAAATAAATCCTACGATTTATTTTTTTGAAAAAAGTTACAATCTGAACTTTACAGATCGATTCCTCAAATGTGGGAACTACTACAATTTGAAAAATAGAAGCTTATAATAATTAAACCTGTCGTATTCTTCAAATGTGGGAACTACTACAAAACTTAGGTTTGTTCGTAAAATGATGTAGGAACCTATTGCAAACCACGATTTTACGAACAAATTCTAAAATTGTAGGAACTACTTTTAGAAAATATTCTTAAGCAGAACTCACACTTTTTTAAGATTCCAGAATATTCCTTATTGCTTAAGGACCTGGCGGATAATCCAACAGCGTAATTTCTGGATTCTTTTTTTGAAAATATCCCTTGTCCCATTCGGTATCAAAAAGAAGAGCCGCCCTTCCGCCTCGATCTGTCACAAGATTTGCAGAAGAAGGAACCTTCCCCAAATCCTCCTGACCGATCCAACAGGAAATCACATAAGGTAAAATCGTGATCGTAGAAGGGGCGTTGTATTCATCTAAAAGTCTTCTTCTAAAAACTTCAAACTGAAGTTGTCCCATCGCGCCTATGATAGGCAAACCTCCCCCGATCGTCTGAGAAGAAAACAAATGCAAAATTCCTTCCTCCGCTAATTGATCAATACCTTTCCGAAAACTTTTCATACTTGAAGTGTCAGAAGAAGAAATCGTAGCAAAAAGCTCAGGTGCAAATACCGGAAGAGATTTTAAATCCGGAACTTTAGAAGAAGCTACAATATCTCCGATCGCATACGTTCCAGGATTTACAAGACCGATAATATCTCCTGGATAAGCTTCGTCTACGGTGTTTCTATCTTGGCCAAAAAACGCAAAAGAAGATGAAAGTTTCACAGATTTTCCAAGCCTTCCGTGAAGCACGTTAAGCCCTCTTTCAAATTTACCAGACGTTACGCGTAAAAATGCAATTCGATCTCTATGTTGCCGATTCATATTTGCTTGGACCTTAAAGATAAATCCGCTGAAAGGTGTCCGAATCGGATCTAATCTAGATCCGTCTTTTAAAGGAAAGAACAAAGGCGGAGGAGCGATCTTGATAAACTCGTCTAAAAATAATTGAATCCCGAAATTGTTCACGGCAGAACCGAAAAAAACGGGAGTGATTTTAGAATCTAAAAAATCTTCCTGACTGAATTCTGAGATTCCACCTTCTACGAGTTCTAATTCTTCTCGAAAAGTTTTGATCACCCAGTCTTCAAATCTTGAATCCAGTTCGGGATCATTTACTCCCGAGGTTTGAAAAGAAGACTTCTGACTTCCTCCTGGAGTTTTATCGTATGTTAGAATTTTCTTATCCTTACGGGAATAAACTCCACTAAAATCCACTCCAGTTCCGATCGGCCATACCATCGGCACGGCAGAAATTCCTAGGACCTTTTCGATTTCATCTAAAAGAGAAAAAAGATTTTTAGTTGGCCTATCCATTTTATTGATGAAGGTTACGATTGGAATTCCACGATCTCTACAAACCTTGAACAACTTAATCGTTTGAGGTTCGACTCCTTTACCTGCGTCTAACACCATCACTGCAGTATCCGCTGCGATTAATGTGCGATACGTATCTTCTGAAAAATCTTCGTGACCGGGAGTATCCAATAAATTAAGAACGTGCCCAGAATATTCAAACTGAAGCGCTGCAGAAGTGATAGAAATTCCTTTTTCTTTTTCCATCTCCATCCAATCGGAAGTGGCAGCTTTTCGATTTTTTCGGGCTTTTACCGCTCCGGCGAGTTGAATCGCACCTCCATACAAAAGAAGTTTTTCTGTAAGAGTGGTCTTTCCCGCATCAGGGTGAGCAATGATCGCGAAGGTTCTTCTTCTACGAGTTTCTTCTTCGATGGATCGATTTAATTTTTGTTCCACTGTATCGCTCACTATTTCTCCGCCCTTCCTTCCAGGTTTTTTTTGCAAAACCGACTGTCATCCACTAAACCGAATAGACATTGATCCCTACCAAATCAAGTATCATAAATTTCTATTGCAAAGTACTGAGACTTTATTCTATAGCTCCGAATAATAGAAAATTTGATCTAGTTATCTTGAGTTCGTCGTAAGAAAATTAGAAAGAATTTTTTATAAGTGTGAGTTCCTACATTTTTCAAAGTTGATCCCTAAGATTCAGATCTGTAGGAACTCTTACAAATCTTAAGTTATTAAGAGATTTTTAAACTATCAAACTTATGTAATAGTTCCCACAAATCTGGAAAAAATTAGGTCGGAACTCCGTTTAAAAAAAAATTACGATGATGAACGTCAGCCCAGATTCAATTTTAAAATCACATCGTCTTGAGAAACCATGTTACCTTCTTTGACTAAAACTTCCTCTACGATTCCATCTCCGGGAGAAAGCAAATTATTTTCCATTTTCATCGCTTCCACAATCGCAAGCACGGAACCTTTTTTAACCGTAGTTCCAACAGAAACCCCAATTCGAATCACCTTACCAGGCATAGGACTTTTGATCAGGCCGCCACTTCCTTCCTCCAAATGAATCTCTCGATTAGAAAGAAGTATCTTCGTATTCCAGCCTTTATGATGAATGAAAATTTGATTTCCTTTTCGAAGTATTCTCCAATGGTTTCCAGGTCCGGAAAAAAGCCCATTTCCTTCACTCTGAAAATTTCTAGAAATTCGGAAATCGTGTACAATTCCGCCTAACGTAATTGATACGGAAACGTCTCCGGGAGAACCGGAACGAACCCGAACCGGAATTTCCTCCTCCCTATGTCTAAATCGAAAGTTTTCTTCGATCACCAAAAACCTCCCGAACCAATCGCTTCCCAAATTCCTTGGGATTTTTTCTTTTCAGAAAGTGCAGCTGCCGCAAAGGAAAACGCATCTGCTTGAACTTCCTTTTCAGGAGTAAATAAAATCGTTTGTTCTTCCAAAAAATGAGTATGAGTATTCCCTTTTTTAAATTCTTCATGAGAAAGAATTCCAGATAAATAAAACGTATTGGTTACAGGTCCGAAAATCACTGTCGAATCTATGGATTCCTTAAGACGTGTGATAGATTCTTCTCTAGTTTTTCCCCAAACAATCATCTTTGCGATCATAGGATCATAATAAACTGTGATCTCAGAACCAGTTTCTACCCCGGTATCCACACGTAAAAATTCACGATCCGGAAATTCAATATATTCTAATATACCCGTGGAAGGTAAAAAATTATTTTCAGGATCTTCTGCATAAATACGAGCTTCGATCGCATGTCCGTTTTGAATGATCGTTTTTCCTTTTGTGAGTTCGGAAAGTTTTTTGCCTTCCGCCACTCGGATCTGCCATTCTACAAGATCTTGTCCGGTAATATATTCCGTTACAGGATGTTCCACTTGAAGCCTTGTATTCATCTCTAGAAAATAAAACTTACCATCCCTTCCTAAAATAAATTCTACAGTTCCTGCTCCCACGTAACCGATAGACTGAGCCGCCTGGACCGCCACTTTACAAATTTCATCCCTAAGAGAATTTGGCAAATTTGGAGCAGGAGATTCTTCGATCACTTTTTGATGTCTTCTTTGGATCGAACATTCTCGTTCAAAGAGATGCATAACGTTTCCGTATTTATCTCCGAAAACTTGTACTTCGATATGCCTAGGAGTCTCTACGTATTTTTCCAAAAAAACGGTTCCGTCCCCAAAGGCTTTCTGCGCTTCCCTTTGTGCGGATTCAAGCGAAGAAAGGAATTCTTCCGGTTTATAAACCCGTTTCATCCCCTTTCCCCCTCCTCCCGCGGTCGCTTTAATCATCAAAGGATAGCCAATTTTTTCAGCTTCCTTTTGAAGTATTTTAGGATCTTGATCTTGTCCATTGTAACCTGGAACAACCGGAACTCCAGACGCTTCCATTTTAATCCTGGAATTGATCTTATCCCCCATAAGTTCCATCGATTCCGCATTAGGGCCTAAAAACAGTATATTCTCTTTTTCTAATGCTTTTGCAAATTCACTTTTTTCCGATAAAAATCCATAACCAGGGTGGACCGCATCCGCCTTTGTCTTTTTGATTGTTTCAAGAATATTAGAAATACTTAAATAAGAAGAGGAAGGACTAGATTCTCCTACATATACCGATTCGTCCGCAAATTTTACGTGCGGAGAATCCCTATCCGCATCCGAATAGATCGCAACGGTTTTGATTCCTAGTTTTTTACAAGTACGGATCACTCGAACCGCAATTTCTCCACGGTTCGCAATCAGTAATTTAGAAATCAAGATACGAGCACCGATTCTTTTTGAACTTCGGATGAAAGCATAGAATCAAGAGCTTTCTTTTCTCGATCCATAGTTTCGAAAATAAAATCTTTAAACTCTTCCCAAGAAGAATACTGCGTAGGATCGTAAATTCCCGCCTGCTTATAAGCTACGACAAATCCTTTTTCCAGTGTTTGATACCCGGTCAGTCCGGATTTCAACACGATCACCACTGGAATTTTATTTTCCCATGCAAGTTTGATCATTCCTTTTTGTAAGGGTTGAATTTCTTCCCGATAAGAGTTATGACCTTCCGGATATACTATAAAAGAAGTGGTATCCAAACCTTTCAGTACGTTTCTAACAGAAACCGCAATTGTTGCCGCCTTTGTAGTTTCAAAGACCTGTGAACCCATCGCCCTCATCCACCAATACGCGATCAGAGTTTTTTTAATCACTTGGTTGGCAAGGTAGGGTTTATTGATCACAAGACAATCGTAGGGAAAGTCTAACTCGTTCACATGATTTGAAAAAATCATGTGGCCTTTTGATGGAATCTGAAATTCTCCGATTTTGAAAAATCGGGTTTTAGTCATCCAAATAATAGAATCCGCCCAAACCGCAGATCCTTTTAAAAAAGAGGCGTTTTTTCTTTTCTGATTTCCTATGAGCGCGAAAAACAATCCAGCGATCAAACTTGGAAATGCGAAACTAAATACTAAAACGATTGTTATTAAATATGTTTTGAGTACAATTTTACGGTAGGATTTCGGAAAACGGCCCAAACGGCTTTCCATAAATTTCAACGGGTTCATCGAGGCTATCTTCCAAAAGAATCTTTTTTAGAAAAGCTAGTTTTAAGGAGAAAAAGTTTGGAATGCGGAACTCCCACTTTAGAATTCCACTGTAAAAACCCAAAGTGTAGGAACTATTACAAATTTAATTATACTTAACGTGAGTTCGGTATAAAGGAATCCATGGTTCATTTTTCTAAAAAAAGTTGTGATCTCGATTCCTAAAATGTGGGAACTCTCGCAAATCATAATTTTACGAACCAATTTTAAAATTGTAGGAACTCATACTTTTAAAAAATTCTTTCTCGTTTTCTTACGTCGAAGTTCACGTTATACTTAACGTAAATTCGTCGTAGGAATTAATTTTTATAAAACCGAATTTTTTCCTAAAATGCGGGAACTCCTACTTTAGAATCCCACTGTAAAAACCCAAAGTGTAGGAACTATTACACTTAGATTTATCAGTGAAAATTAGGAACTACTACAAAGAGCAAATACTACAGATAAAATTTAAAGTGTGGGAGCTCTTACACTTGAGAAAAATTTTTCTAAAACGCGACCCAAATTTTCGTTTTAGAACTGGCGCCCTGCATATAAACCCGAGCGCCGTCGAAACGTTATTTATTAGGAACCTTATCTCCGATCAACTGTTTGCGTTTTTCCTGATCCCATTTTAAGAAAATTCGATTTTTGACTTCGTCGTCATAAATTTTTTCTAAAATGTCCACAGCGTCCCTACGGTATTCTTCCGGAATTCTACGATCAAATACAGGACTCATTCTATGATCATATTCTAATGTTGGATTTTGACTGAAATCGTAATTGACTCCGTTGAGAGAAACCGGTTCGGAAGGTCCGGCTTTTCCTTCATCGTCTTTGATCGCCTCGGTTTTTGCGTCGCTTTTAAATAGATAATAATTATCGTATGGATATTTCAACTTAAAGATATTGATCGCATTTGCCCTTGCATCTCTACAAAGTTGAATCGCAGCGATGTAGTGCTCGATTCTATGTTTTCTATGGCTTGGTTGAAGTTTCTGGTGTTTCTCTAAATGTTTTTCGATTTTAAGAGCATTGTTACGGGTTTCTTTGGCGAGTCCCAAAAATTTATAACCCATTTCCATATTTTTCTCAATCGCGTATTTATTCGTTACGTAATGAAAATCTCTAGGATTGTACATTCTTCTAGTAAGAGGAGCTTCTCGATTCGCAGTCATATCTCTTACTATAAAAGAATTTTTACTCCACTCAATTGCAATATCTACTAAGTTTCTATCTTCCGGATTGTTAGGATTTTTCTTTTCAATCGCAGATTTTAAAATTTCTTCCGTTCTTTCTACATAGAACTGAGAAAGTTCTTCCAATAACATTTCTGTTCCAAGTTGAGCTTCTAAAAATCTACGATATGCGTTTACATGATTGTTTTCAAAAAAATATTGAAGTCCTTCTTGATAGAGTCTTTTGAGTTCCTTATATTTTTTAACTCTATCTCCGTCTTGTTCCGGAGTTCCCCCCGTTTGCTGATTATTTGTAGCCGTTGCACCTGTATTCTGTTGATTCTGTCCGCCAGGAACTTCTCCTTTGTAATTTCGAACAATCGGTTCGATCGCTCTTAAGTATAGAAGTAATTCCACCCTTTTTTTATAGGCCTTACTAGAAACCGCTTCTCCAAATACAGAAACGGGAAGAATGGAAATCAGAATGGATATAAGAATCAGTCTTTTCATCGGTTAACCTTTTCCAGAGCTTTCCGGTTTTTAAGCCGGAAGCAACAAAGAAATTAGTGCTTTTCTTCCTACTCTATCGGTTAGAATGGTGTTCGAATTGACAGCCCGTTCCCGTTTTTTTCGGGTTTTTCATATATAAGACTATGACAGCCAGCGCTCTCGCACAAGGAAAAAAGATCTCATTTCGTGCAAAGGAAGATACGGTTTGTCCGATCTGTAACGAAGTTCATCAAAAAGAAAATATGTTCCAAGGTGGTGGCCGTCTAATCGCCGGGAAACTAACCATAGAACTGAGAAGACTCTACGAAAAGAATAAAAAATTCGGTCGTGTCAGTCCGAACGACTATGTAATCAGTGTTTGTCCTCGTTGTCTTTATTCCTCTTTTTCCAAAGACTGGTCCACGTTAGACGCAGAAGAAATCGAAAAAGTCCGTTCTCAATTTGATACGAGACGTTCCAACCTCGAAAAAATTCTAGGTCCTTTAGATTTTTATCAGGATCGCAATTTAGTTTTAGGCGCCGCCTCTTATCTTCTCGCCATTGAATGTTACCAAAATCGAAAAGCTACTGTAGCACCTACTCCTAAAAAAGCAGTTTGTTCAGTTCGAGGAGCTTGGTATTTTGAAGATCTAAACAACGACTTCCCTAATATGGGATTTGACAAGGTTCGAGATCTTCTCTATCAAAAAGCAGCGGGTTGGTACACTGAAACCATGGAAATCATGCAAAGTGGATCAGAACCAGTAGATCAGGCTTCTTATATTTTAGGTCCGGATACGGATAAAAACTGGGCTTTTGACGGAGTCATTTATCTTTCCGCTTATCTCACAATGAAATTTAGGGATGAACTCGCATCCGATCCAGCAGCTAAACTCAATCTTTTAGTAAGAGCCAAAAGAACCCTTTCCAGACTGTACGGTTCCGGAAAAGGTTCCAAGTCTAAACCTTCGGTTATCATAGACATGGCAAAAGAGTTATACGATGAATATAGTAAACTCATCGAGGAAATGGGAGGCGAAAAATAAACTACGCCCTCCTCGTCGAATACGACGGACTTTGTTTCCACGGATTTCAAACTCAAAAAGGCCTTTCCAGTATTCAGGAGAATTTAGAAAAGGCAGCTGAAATTCTTCTCAAGGAAGAAATTCATATTTCCGGTGCAGGTAGAACAGACACAGGGGTTCACGCACGAGGAATGATCGTAAATTTTAAAACACAAACAGTCATACAAAATTTTAGTAAATTTCTTCTAAGTTTAAATGCAATCACGGACTCTGGACTTTCCGTACTCAACATGATAGAAGTGGATGAAAGTTTTGATTCACGTTTTTCTTGCAGTTCTAGAGAATACGAGTATTGGATTCTCAACACAAAATACCCAAGACCTACTTGGAAAAATAGAACCTTTTGGTATCAACATAGGATTGACGTTCCGAGATTAGAAGCCGAACTTGAGTTATTAAAAGGGGAACACGATTTTCGTAGTTTAGCCAAAGTTGCATCTCTCAAAGGTCGTTCTACGGTTCGAACGATTTTAGACGCAAAACTGGAACGAAGCTTAGAATTAGAAGGTCTTCTAAAAGTAAAAATCCGAGCTAACGGTTTTCTTCATAATATGATTCGGATTCTTACAGGTACACTTCTGGAAATCTCCAACGGTAAACGAAAAGACACAAACGTTTTGGAAATTCTTTCCTCTAAAGACAGAACGATCGCAGGAATCACACTTCCTCCTTACGGGCTTTATTTTATTAGAGCCTATTACGATTCTTACCCAAAAATCGATTTTATGTATTCTCATTTGGATTTTCTAAAATAGTCATGTTCTTTCGGTTTCGAATTTTCTTAAAACCTACGATACTGATTTGGTTTGTAATTCTTCCGGGAACCTTATTCGCTTCTCCTCAAAAACCAGGAACCTTCGAACTGTTAGGTGGGTATCAACCCAACTGGAATCGATTTTTCACTGAGTTTCTTCCGAAACGTACAGCACAAACCGGCAGTTTACCTTCCAGCGGTGTCATTTCCAGAGAGGATGAAGACGTAGAAAATCCAGAGGAAACAGACGAAGATAAACAAGAAGGATACCAAGACAATCGAAAAACGGAAGTTGGAGTTTGGGTAGGAGCTTCCAATCCGTTACCCGGAACTGAAACTCAGAAATATCTGGACACTACGTTAGGCGGCGGTTTCTTTTTTAGAATTCCCTGGCCTTGGATCTTTTATCTCGAGATGGGAGCTTTTTACGCAAACTATCTTTCGGCAACAGAAAGGGCTTTGACTACAATTCCGGTCTATCTTGCATTGGGTTATAAAATTCCGCTCGACCTTCCGATTTCGTTTATCCTTCGCGCAGGAGGTGGAGAAGCGTTTGTAGTAGCAAGACCTTCCAACACATCTCGTTGGGATCCAATGATGATCGTAGGATTAGAAACTAGTTTTGTAGCCGGAAAAAAAATTCGAATCGGAATTCGAATTGATTACAATAAAATTTATGAGTCTCGTATGGACGCCCCAAGAGAAACAAAATATCCTTATACAAGTCCTTATGAAGATTCCAGATTGAGTAACCCCAATTATTACAGAGTAGTAGATACTGAATTTTTTCAGTTCGGTTTGATGGTGAGTGTATTTTTATGAAACGATCTTATTTACGGTTTTTCTTAATACTTTCGTGTTTTCTAATGTTCTTTTGTAAAGTAGGCGATTGGCATGGGAAACATTCTAAAAATCCAGTAATCAGTACCTTATTCAATCAAAGAATGTTACTGCTTGTAAAAGGAACCTACGCCACTGATAATCCAATCGGATTCGAGGCCTATTCGGGTGGAACCGGTCAACTTTATCAAGATACAAGTGGTGAAGGTGCTGATCCTGCTTTTGGTTTAGATGGAGTACCCTTAGCTCAGAATCTTCCGATTTTTATAGATATAGGAGAAATCCGTTTATCTACTAAATATCAAGAAGGAGCTTTTGATCTGAGTTTAGTCAAAAACGTAAAAGATACAAAAAGTCTTTGGGATGAAATTGCACCCAATCGACAAGTATTTTGTACAATTCCTTATACCACAAATTCAAACTCCTGTCGTTTAAACGACGGTGAATTCAAAGCGATTCAATTTTTTAACGGAGAAGGAGTTGCTTATCCATCCAACGATCCCACATCCGCAACGGACTGGGGAGCATTTGGAAACGGGCCAGTTCAATTTTACTATACTGGTTTGTACTTAAGATCTTTGGTAACCGCTTGGGCCACCGAGCCAGGACTTACTTTTTCCAACCTCACTTTGTTTGATAATTATAGGGTGCCCGGAATTAATATCGTCCCTAGATTGAGTTATAAACCAGGAGCTGATGCTACTACAAAATCTGTTTTCCCCCCTCTTGTGTTTCCAGTACTCTACAAAGCGGAAAAAGGGGATCAGGATATGCTTATATATCCTGGTTTTGATCCTTATATTTTGGAAGTAAGGATCAATTTAAAAGAGAACCTAATGATTCATTCCTATGTTTCCAGTATAGGAGGAGTAAGAACGTTAGTTGGTATTAGTGACTGGAAACCGGATAGTGACCATAAAGGAGAATCAGATATGGGAGGAGGACTTCTGGTTCGTTCGAGGATCATACGTCCTGAAAAAGCCTCCAGCTTGACAGTGTTAGGTGGAACGACGTCTACGACCCATTATTATTCCGTTTATCGTCTTTCTGAATCTGAAATTGATACAAAACTGCCTCTTATGGCATCTCCCGTCCAAGGTGTTTCTACTAAAATGAAATACATTCATCCAGGAGATTATAGACTTCGTTGTGTGGGAGATCTTGCCAAAGTAGACGGTTATCCTGAAACCGTAGTGAGAGAAACCGTATTCACGGTTCCAGAAAATGCACCTCGTTCCGAAGTTCAAGTCAATCTAACTTGCCCATAGTTTTAAGAAAAGTTTGACATCTTAAAAAAATCTTTGAACTCAAGTAAACTCGAACGTTTTGACGAGTATGATAAAAATTTTTTACCCAGACCAATTTCTTACGCAGAGTTCTACGAAAACACATAAAAACAATTCGAATCTTGTTCAAAAATTTGAAATAAAATAGCCTTCCCTCAACAAAGTCATAAATTTCAAAATAGACTCAATTTTTTATATGTTCGCAAGAACCATTTCGACACCGTTGTTATGTTTCTTTGACCAGTAAATCTAGTACTTTTTTCTCACTCATGAATGCCTGTAGTTATTTTTTCTAAAATTTTAAGCTAACGTGAGTTTGACGTAAGAAAATAAGAAAGAATTTTCTAAAAGAATTCTGGTTTCGATTCCTAAAATGTGGGAACTACCTTAAATCATGATTTTACAAACCAAATCTAAAATTGTAGGAACTCATACTTTCAAAAAATTCTTTCTCAGCCAAACTCACCTAAAAACTAAATTTCTTTTTACAAAAAGTAAAATGTGGTTTTAGAACATGACACAAATCGTCTCATTTACCAAAATTAAAACATATTTAACTTATAAATAAAGATTTCTCTTTTCAAATTGAGAATTCTATTATATTCAAATAAAACAGAAATTCTTATTATATTGAGCAATCCTTTTCTAAATATAATAGCTTTTGTTTTATATAAAAGATAAAAAATCCAATATAACGAATTTAATATTGACTTAGAAAATAAAAACCTATTGTTTGGTAAAAAATTTCAAGGAGGGTAAGTAAAATGAAAAAAAATATAATTTTTAAAATATCAACCGGAGCTCTTTTACTCTGCTGCATAATTCCATTAAATTTATTCTCCCAAAGTTCCAAAAAAGAGAAAACAAACGGGCCAGTTCTTAATTTGGACCCTCCTTCCGACGTTAAGTATGAAGAACAACCAAACGACGGAAAAGGGATTCCTGAAATTCAAGAAGAGCTTGCTAAAGAAGAACCTTATAAAAGTCCCTACAAAGGAAAACTCCCAGGAGAATTTATGAAGTCCATGCTTCTTTCTCCAGAACACCAAGAAGCGGTAAGAAGGACGGACAAACTTTGGTTTGGAGATATTTTTAGAGCTGGTTTCCAAGTTCGCCCTCGTTTTGATTACAGTCATAACGCGGATTTCGATAAACGAACTCAAGATGATAGAAATTACGCGACTCAAAATTCTCAGGTTTTTTTCGTCATCGACCCCAACCCATACGTCGCCGCTAAGGTTACGATTCAAGACGTTCGAGTTTTTGGAGGTGAACAATCTCGTAAAGACGGACAACTCGGTTATTTAGGTCTTTCTAACTCTGCCGGAATAGAATTGAGTTCCGCTCCAACCGCAAACAATTCCATAAGTATTAAGAACAATACAGATTTACGAGAAGGTTTTGTACAATTGAAAAACTTTGCGGATGGTTTTGAAATTTTTATCGGAAGACAGATTTTCGGTTTTGGCGACAACAGATACGTTGGTGGAAGAAACGACGGTCAAACCGGCAACTCCTTCGATGGAGCTCGAGTAAAATACAACTCTAAATATTTCAACTCAGAAGCGTTTACTTCCATAATTGCAGAAGACTCAAATGCAGGAGCAGGAAACAACACAGCAAACGGCGTCAAACGTGGAACGGTCAATGATACCTACCTTTCCGGTTTATACAATACCGTTAAACTGGAAGACTTTAACCTAGATCTTTATTACTTCAACGTAGATAGAAAATGGGAACAAGGTCCAAACCCAGTCACAAGTCAAGATAGAACCAGACAAAGAGACGATTTAAACACCGTAGGATTTCGCTTAACAAATAGAACGGATAACAACCGTTTGCCGAAGACCAAGGCTTGGGATTGGACCCTGGAAGCCTCTTGGCAGTACGGCTACAATGGTCAAAGAGTCAACGCCGGTTGGGACACTCTCAAACAAACCGTAGACGGAAACCCCAACTCTAAAAGACTTTATACGGAAAGAGTAGAATACGATTCTAAATTTTTCATCGCTCAAACCGGTTATACTTTTTTTGATCGGTTCCGAGTAGGAATTCAATATTCGATCGCTTCCGGTGACCCTAATAGAACGGATAATAAAGTGGCTACTTATGATGCTTCCTTCGCGACTAGATCGGGAGGTTTTCCTTACTTTGATTCTGGAAATGGTCTCGCAAACGCGACCTTTTGGTCGAACACAAGAACCAAATCTATTCATCTAATGTATAATTCTCGAAATTACGGTAGATTTATATTCGTAGTTTATGATATTCAAAAGACTTCAGTAAACGACGCGTGGTATTCTTCCGGTGGCGCCGCAAATACAGGGCTTACTACGGAAAATTCTACAGGCGCAGCGTTCGGAGGATATAAGTTGGGAGAAAAAGGAGGCAAACGTCTTTTTTACGAATTCGATTTGATCTATCAATTTTACCTCAAGGACTACGTATCTATCTGGACCGGAGGTTCCTACCTTCTCGCAGGAGACGCAGTTCGAAACGCAAGAGTGAATCCTTGGGCTCCGAACATAAACGACAGATATACATTGGACAATAGGGCCTATAGTTTTTTTCTGTTCGTTCAATTTGCAATGTAATTCATAAAATTGGAATTAGGAAATCAGTATGAAAACAAATTTTTTTAAAACTACCACCATCGTGCTTCTTGCAATGATCTCAAACCTAGGGCTCTTTGCAAAAGATGTAACTCTACTTAACGTATCTTATGATCCAACGAGAGAATTATACGCAGAGTATAACAAACTTTTTGCAAGTTATTGGAAATCTAAAACTGGAGACGAGGTAAGAGTCAATCAATCACACGGCGGAAGTGGTAAACAAGCAAGATCTGTGATCGACGGTTTAGAAGCGGATATTGTTACTCTTGCACTCGCATACGATATAGACATCATCGCGTCCAAAGGTTTGATTTCCAGGGATTGGCTGAAAAGTCTTCCAAACAATAGTACTCCTTATACATCTACAATCGTGTTCGTAGTTAGAAAAGGTAATCCTAAAAATATAAAAGATTGGGACGATATAGTTAAATCCAAGGTAAGTGTAATTACTCCAAATCCTAAAACGAGTGGAGGAGCCAGATGGAACTATCTCGCCGCTTGGGCCTTTGCGCAAAAAAAATTCAACAACGATACAAATAAGGTCCAGGACTTTATAAAAACATTATATAAAAATGTTCCGGTTTTAGATTCAGGGGCCAGAGGTTCTAGTAATACTTTTGCACAAAACGGAATCGGAGACGTGTTGATCGCTTGGGAAAACGAATCCTTTCTCATTTTAGAAGAATTTGGCAAGGACAAATACGAAGTAGTCATTCCATCCTTGAGTATTCTCGCCGAACCTCCCGTAGCAATCGTGGAAAAAAATGCGGATAAACACGGAAATTTAGAAACTGCAAAAGCCTATCTCAAATCCCTCTATTCTGAGGCGGCGCAGGAAATTATTGCCAAACACGGTTACCGTCCTAGAAACCAAATCATACTTAAAAAATACGAGGCTAAATTTCCTAAACTGGATCTAATCACAGTAGACGGACATTTCAGCGGTTGGCAAAAGGCGCATAAAGATCATTTTGCAGATGGAGCTTCCTTCGATCAGCTCTATGTTAAATGAAATCAATAAATTCTTTCTAAATGGAAAAATAAAACCATATCTTTTTTCTATTACTCAATGTTATATAATAGATTAAGTAAATTTCTTTTAGAAAAGCAAATCTGAGCATAAACATTAAGTATACGCTATATAGATATCAATAAAAATTTAAAAATAATTTACTCAGCCTTAAAGACAACATGAGTAAATTATTTTTTTCTAAAATAGAAAATTTCTTTTTTTATTATTTTTATTTCATAAAAAACATTTCCACACACCATAAAACTTAAAAATTGATTATCGTAAATTTTTACTACAAAACATTAGACGCTCTTACAAAAATCCATCTCAAAAATATATCTTAGAATAATCGAAATCGGTATTTTAAGTAAAGATAAAGTATTTTTGAAATAGATTCTAGATGGTTTAACTTTTAAGTAGTACCCTAAATTTTTCAGACAAATTTTCGTTTAGGCAGAATTTTAAACATTCTATTTTAACGTGAGCTCGACCATGATTCATTGTTTTGAAAAAAGTTAGGATCTGAATTTGCAGATTAATTTCTAAAATGTGGAAACTACCACAATTTATAAAATAAAAGTTTATAACTGTCGTATTCAAGTGTAGGAACTATTACGAATCACGATTTTACGAATAAATTCCAAAATTCTAGAAACTCATACTTTTAGAAAATTTTATATTCAAGTTATGTAAAATTTAAAAACAGCCGTTTACTTTTACAAAAAACTTTCTATAACAGATACATATCTAACTTTAAAAATACAATCAAGAAGTCTCCAATTTTTAAAATATAAGAAAACACTAAAGCGATGATTTTTACAACTTCGTTGAAAGCAAAAGGCTTACATTGCACAATGCCTTTTTGCAACATCGCTTTTTACTAAAGCGATGTTGGCTCAAAAAAGGCGAGATTCTCGGGACCTTCATGAATGACGATTCGATCCACTCTTCCCCCGACGGTATGCACACTTTCCTTGAGATAATGATAAAACCATCTTGCAATGTTTTCTGACGTAGGATTGACCTTTTTAAATTCTTCTAAGTCGTTAATTAGAATATGATCCAACTTACCTACAAGTTCTTTGAGTTTTAGTTTGGAAGTGAGAAAGTCAAAACTGATCCCGTCGTCTCCAATGTTTTTTTTTCCAGAAAGATAAATTTCTACCTTCCAAGAATGTCCATGAATCGGTTCATCCGATCCGTCTGGAAAATATTTGTAGAGATAATGTGAGGATTCAAAACGTTCCTCAATTCGAATATAAAATCTTCCTGATTCTTCAAAAAACATAGATCTTGACTTTCTTTCCCACGTCTATATACTGGAATTCCGAGTTAATTTTGTTTCAGAGGAAAAATATTTCTCACAATTTGCAGAAATAAAATATCCAATAAAGTTTTAATGATAGGAGATATTCAATGACAGAAGTGGTCAAGCCAAGATTTTATAAGGAAATGACTGTGGGCGAAGCGATGGCGGTTCATCCAGAAGCAGGACTTGTTTTTTCAAGCTATCATTTAGGTGGTTGTTCCCACTGCTCCATCAACGAACTTGAAACCATAGAACAAGTTTGTATGGGTTACGGCGTGGAAGTAGACGTACTTGTCGAAAGTCTTAACAATCTTCTCGAAGATTCGGAAGACTAAAAAAATATCCCGGAGAAAAATCGTTTCTCCGGGTTCTTTTTCACCTTATCTAAACCCATCCTTCTTTTTTCAATCCATTCAACTAACTACTATACTCACCTCTATACAATTGAGCATTTTGTTATATAGTTCTGAGCAATTCCTACTTACATAAAACAATAACACTTTATGATAACCATTTAAATATTCGATTTGATGAAATCAGTAACATCTAAACACAAAAATCTTTTTTCTAAATTAACGCGAGTTCGACGTAAGAAAATTGGGGCAAATCCGGCTTGCCATAAGCAGCTCTTTTGCTCCGGTTAAGTTATTGTGAAATTCCAAACCAGATTCAATTTTTATAAAATATCAATAACTTGATCCTGCAGAGCGACCTGTCGAACGACCTAAAACGCGACCCTGCAGAGCGACCCTTAGGGAGTGATGCATTGAGTTTCAGGAAAGCGTTGTGCTTTAGTTCATTCATCGATCCTTTCGCGTTACGCCCTGCTCACGTTAAAATAGAATAAAACTTGGAGGTTCTACCACATTTTGGTTTTGGTAAAAAACAGATTTAGAAACTATAAGAAATCCAAACATAAACGTATCAGATACGAATACGATTAGAGTTGTTGAAAATTTCATATCTAATATTAGTAAAACAGAATTATTCATTTATATAAATTGACTTTAAAAATATATAATATTTTAAGATTTCAAACTGGAATATAGTAATAACGAATTCCTGCTTTTCTAAAATAACTCCGAATTCGTTTGTCCATCTCGGAACTTTCCATAGGTTTTAAACCTTTTAAAAAGGTTCCCTCGTTAATCTGTAATATTTCGCCTAATGTATCAAATCGATAAAATTCAAGTCCAGATTCCCTTTTGAGAACCAATAAGTTCATAGTCAAAAAATTTTCATTCCTATACTCTTCTTCGGAAGGTCCGTAAACGAATGAACTTGGAAATATTCTATAAACCGAACCCTTATACTCCACGGTATTTTTTCTTCGATCCAAATCCTTGAGTACGGTATAAGAAGACCAATCGGTTACAAAATAAATCGTTCCACAGCGAAACGTTATATAATGTTTTCCTTTTTTACTTGTAGCCACTGAAATCATATCTCCGGGAGAATAGTGTTTTTGCGCAATCCTATCGAGTCGATTTCGAAGTGATTCATCCAAAAATTCCACAGAGTCATTTCGTTTCATCTTTCCGAGTTGATGATAAATTCTATCAAACTCTTGTTTTTCGTACCCTTTACTTTTTACGAACGTCTCTAGTTGTTTTTTCAGGTTTTTAAGTCGGATTTGAAAATAAGGCGAATCATTTTTTCCAGCAAGTTCGAACATCTCTTCCCAAAGACTTTCCAATTCCCTTATTTCATCCTTTTGGTCGAAGGTTTTTTTTTCCACTTCCTCCAATATAACTTCAAACTTACGTTTTAGATCGAAAAAAAATCTGGAATCTTTTACGGGGTCCATAGAAGTATTTTTATTATCGGTTCTTTTTTAAAATTTTTAGAGGAACTATTCCTATTTTACATCCTAAACGCATATCCCCTGAATAGAATGTGTGGTAGATTTTGGATCGAAGTAAGTAACTTTAATCTCTATAAAATTAATTAACATTAATTTTTATCACAAAACACTGTTTCAGTGCAAAATATTGGTATTTTATTATATAACCCTGAGTAAGTTCTATCAAGTGATGATTCTGAAATCTTAAAACTATATTTTTAGCCCTTCGATACAAAACCAGTTTTTAATAGTTCTTTATCAACTTGGGAACACTACTTGCCAATACACCAAACACATGTTAAACTAACATGCGAGGAAACTAAAGCAGAACGCTTTCCTGTATGCAATTTATTGACTAGAGCTAAAGAGCCCGGTCCGGCTTGGTTTTCTTACGCCCTGCTCACGTTAAATTAACAAACTTAGAAAAATTTACACGAATATTAAATATAATGTATCGGTAATAAACTCATTTTTTTAATGCGGATCGAAGACACCCAGAATCTTTTAATTTGCGTGTTTTCTACTTTTGATCGAAAGTATAATTCCAACCGCGGTCATAGACATAACCAAATGGGATCCTCCGTAACTCATAAAAGACAAAGGAATTCCAGTTACTGGCATCAATCCTATCACGATTCCTATATTGATTGCCATATGATAAAAAAGTAATGCTACGATCCCAGACGCTAGTAAGGATCCAAACCGATCCTTACTTTCATAACTGATCTGGAGCCCTCGAAGTGGTATCGAAAATAAAAAGAATAATAAAAATACAGATCCTAAAAATCCGGTTTGTTCCGCCCAGGACGCAAAGATAAAATCCGTGCTGGATTCTGGTACGTGTGGAATTCTTCCTTCTGTCATTTCCGCGTTCATTAACCCTTTTCCGAAAAATCTTCCAGATCCAACCGCAGGTTTAGAAGCTCTTAAATGATAACCCGCACCTTGTTTAAATTCCTCCGGATTTAAGAACGCAGTTAATCGAATGACTTGGTTTTCTCTAAACGGAACCGTTTTCATCACTACAACTGCAGAAATCAGACTGATTCCCAAAATTCCAAGTGGTATATAATATTGTCTTAATGTTTTACTTCCTCTTGCGATTCGAATTCCTACCATCACTATACTCGCAATCAAAAACAAAGCTCCAAAGGTTAAAAGTAATTTTTGATTGGAAAAAATCTTAAAGAAAAATCCTCCTTCCACTTCCACTACCTGATCCACTACTTCTTGCAACGCGTTCAGAGTTTTAGGTGTTAGGTTAGCCGCTTTTACGTCCTTTCCGTCAAGAGCGAGCCATATCTTTCCGCCAAGTCGATTGACCACGGACAAAAGATCGGTCTTTCCGGTTCTTTGTAAAAAATCAGAGATGTCGTTGATCAAAGTTAGTTTAGAATATTCTACAAACATCGGAACCATGAGCGTAATTCCTCCAAACGCAAGCAAGGATCCTATATGCAATATATCTGCTCCTCCTAAAAAGAGCATCGTAAACAAGATCGGTAAAAAAGATACGGCTGTTCCAAAATCTGGCTGTAACAATATAAATATCATTGGAACGATTACGATGATAAACGGAATCGATAAGACCACTAGATTCCTCATATCCTTTTCTTTTAAAACCATGAACTGCCCCAAGAGAATTACAGTGGATAACTTCGCAAACTCAGAAGCCTGAATTCCCACGGGTCCTAGTTTGATCCAAGAGCGCGCGCCCCTTCCTGAAGGTAGATAACCTATTCCGGGAATTAAGGTAATCATCAATAGAAAAACCGTAAACACGTAGATCACGAGAGCATAAGCACCTAACAACTGATAGTTGACTCTAGATACGAAATACATGATCGCAAGCCCAATGATAAAATAAAATAACTGACGATACCATTTTCCGGGTCCGTCTTCAAAATTCACTTCCTGACTGTACAAAGTAGTTACGCTACAAAGTACAACGATTACTACCGAAATCACTAAAAAGTAATCTATCTTTTCTATGGATTTATCTGGCTTCAAGAACTCCCTCCTGTCCTATTTTAGGTTGAGGATTTACTTCTTGCGTTTTTTTGAATGTTCCAGGTGGAAAAGCTGCATGAAACATTTCCCTTGCCACGGGTGCGGCTCCGGCGGCTCCTCCTATCCCGTATTCCACAAAAACAACAACTAACACTTGTTCGCTGGCGGGAGCGTTTGCAGGAGCGTATCCTACGAACCATGCGTGATTGGAACCGGAAGCCCCTCTTCTTCTAGTCTGAGCGGTTCCGGTTTTTCCTGCTATTTCTGGTAAAAACGGCTTGTTCAATACGTGTGCAGCCGTTCCACTTTTTACCACAAGTTTTAATCCTTCTTTAATCGCTTCTGCAGAAGATTGATTGATCGGTATGTCCCTTAAAATTTGAGGTGCGGTTCTATTGATAATAGAATTATCTACCGGATCTCGAATTTCACTTACCACATACGGTTGATAGATCTGTCCTCGGTTGAGCAATCCCATATAAAAAAGAGCCATTCCTATCGGAGTGGTGGAAATAAATCCTTGTCCGATAGAAAGATTGATCGTATCTCCATCAAACCACTTCGTCCCATAAGTTCTTTTTTTCCATGCAGAAGAAGGTACAAAACCGGCGATTTCATCCGGAAGATCCACCTTGGATTTGTTTTCCAATCCAAAAAGTCTGGAATAGTTTAAAATTGCGTCCGATCCTAGTTTGTATCCTAAGTTGTAAAAATATACGGAACAGGATTTTTGTAAAGCATGCGCAAGGTCATTCGTTCCATGTCCTCCCTTTTCCCAACATAAAAATACCTGATCTGGAACTCCTGCAAACGTTGATTTCAATACAAAACTTCCGTTACAAGAGAACGTAGTCTCCGGAGTATATCCTATCTTGTGTTGACTTTCCAACGCGGCAAGAGCGACTAACGTTTTATAGGTGGAAGCGGGTGGAAACTTAGATTTAATCGCTAGATTTAAAAATCCTCCGTTGTCCTTAACTCTTTTAAAATGTGCAGTTCGATCCGCCCTGTTTTTTCCGGAGAGTATGTTCGGATCATAACTCGGATTGGAAACCATCGCCAAAATTTCTCCAGTGGCAACCTTGATGGCGATCGCGGTTCCTCTACTTCCTTTTAGAGCTTTATAAGCAGCGATTTGTATATCCTTGTCTATCGTTAGAACCAGATTGTTTCCAGGAGAAGAATGTTCCACTACACGTTCCTCTTCTATATTTCCTTCGGAACTTCTTTTTTGGATTCTAAACCCGTCTACCCCTCTGAGTTCCGAATCGTATTCTAATTCCAGTCCGTCCTTTCCCAAATACTGATACGATTTAATTTTTCCAGAAACCAGATCGTCCCTAGTAGGTTTTCCGATATAACCGGTCACGTGTGCAAGAGCCGGACCCATTTTGTAGACTCTTCTTGGAGATGGAAGTAAGACGATGTATTTAGATATATTATCAAATACTGATATTCTTTCCTGTTGTGCGGTGCTGATTCCTTCTAAAAGTACGATCGGTTTTTTAGCCTTTAAATTTCTGGAAAAACGGGGTTCGATCAATTCGTCTTGGTAATAAGAAATCGGTATCGAAAGAGTTCTTGCAAATTCTTGAATGAACGCTTTCACGGAAGCGGGATCATACTTAAACAAAGAAGTATTTAATACTACGTCCAAAGAAGAGTAGTTTGATACAAGCGCCATAGAAGTTTCTGGCGTGAGAAAATTTCGATCAAACATTTGGCCCCTAGCCGCGGGCATAATTTCGCTTTTTCGAACGAACTTTTCCGCCTTAAGGGCGTTATCCGTTCCGTTTAAAATCTGTAGATTGAATAACTGAAATATAAACGCGGCAAGAGCAAATACCACAAGTCCGGAAAAGGTATAAAGACGAAGTCTAAAATTTTTTTCAAGTCGGTATTCCGACGCAGACTGGGCTCCGCCTAACAATTTATGCGTCCCCCATATGATCCAATTGATAGATCCAAGTCAGAGCGTAAAAAAAAGCAGGTGCAATGAGCGCGTTAAACAAAGAAGTGAAAAATAAGGAATAACTCATATTCTCATGAAAGAATAAGGAAAACAGATAATACGTGGCCAGTCTGGTGATAAACGTAATCAATAAAGAATAGATCGTAATCGATAGATAATTTTCGTGATAAGCGGAACGCGCAAATTTTCCGACCAGATAACCAATCAGACAGAAGGTCAAA
Source organism: Leptospira kirschneri serovar Cynopteri str. 3522 CT (assembly GCF_000243695.2). Lineage (NCBI taxonomy): Bacteria > Pseudomonadati > Spirochaetota > Leptospiria > Leptospirales > Leptospiraceae > Leptospira > Leptospira kirschneri. Next base: position 314,022 of record NZ_AHMN02000008.1, read on the forward strand.
GAATGAAGCCCGATCTTATACGTGACTACATTCCCTGCGGAAATTTCTCCTCCTAGTCCCGAATCGGTCAAAAGACCTCCGAAAAATCCAATCCAGAGCCCATAGAGTGGTCCCCTTCTTAGCGCAAAAAAAAGTACAAGTAAAATCATAAAGTCCGGTTTGATCGCCGAACCAATTTCAAATAAATTCGAGCCGTTTAAAAAATGAGCGATTAAGATTCCGATCGCGATTACGAGTTTTTCTAAGATCATTGCAAATCTTCCTCGTTCGGAGTAGACGGTTGGTTTTTAGTTTCGTTTGTCTGCGTCTGATTCGCGTTAGGTGTTTTAGTTTGATTCTCTTTTAGACGATCCTCTCCCGGAAAATTCAATTCTCCAAAATAAGGATTTTCGATCGTGATATTTTGTCCTTCCGGCCAAGTTTCCAGCCATTTCTCAGGAAGTTTGAGAAGGATCGTAACACTCTCTAACATTTCAAATCGTACAAAAGGTTTTAAATAAGCACTTTTGAAACTTCCGTTTCGAGGCCCTTCTTCCGTGATAATTCCGACAGGAATCCCTGAAGGAAATACCCCACCTCCTCCGGATGTATAAACCGGTTTCCCAATTTTACTTAAAGACTCCGTATATTGAATCATCTCACTCGGTCCCATCGGATATTCTCCAAACACTCTAGGATCAATGATGATTCCGCTATCTATATAATTTAAAAGCGTTTCGGTTCCTCTTCCTGAATTTCCGGATAAATTAGCCCATAGATTTGTATCCGGCATCGATATTCCCATGTTGAAATTGGAATTGATGAGCGGTTGGACCACCGCAGAACCTCCGGTCACTGCAATTACTTTTCCTACAAGCGCTTCTATAATCGCTCCCTTTTGATCTACCGCTCTTGCGGTCACAGGCATATAAGGTTTGATTCCGGAATCGGAACCCTTGTCTATGATAATCGTTCTATAAATAGAATTGAGACGAACAGATAATACTTCCGCCTTGAGACTAGAATATTTTTGTCTGCTATGGAACTTGAGTTCTTTTCTAAGTGCGTCGTTTTCCCGATTCGCCTTTTCCAAATCCTGTGGAAGCAACTTATAGTCTTCCATAACGGCAACACAAGAATCCCTTTCTTTACGTATGGTTTCAAAAGATTCCAACTTATTATAAGCACCTTTGAAAAATCCACCGAAAGAATCGATAGAGCCGGATACCACGTCTCCTACTCTTTGAAAACTGGCGATCCCTCGAACAATTACATTACTTCGAAAGGTTAAAGATAAAATGGAAAATAAAATACAAAAAAGGAGAGAAAGAGTCTCTTTACTTCGACTGAGTTGAAACCATAACATCGATTCTTCCTTTTCTCTCGAATCCGTTCCGAACAAACTCGTTCGAAACGTTAGCGAATTTCAACCGATTTCTTAACGTATACCGGGTTTGATATACTTCAACTCGTCCAGATATTTTCCGGTTCCGAGTACCACACAGGTAAGAGGATTTTCCGCACGAAAGACCGGGACTCCAGTTTCTTTGGAAAGATACATTTCCAATCCTCTTAAAAGACATCCACCACCAGTTAAAACAATTCCTCTTTCTACTATATCCGATGCAAGTTCAGGAGGTGTTCTTTCTAAAACTCTTTTGATTCCATCTAAAATTTCGTCTGTAGGTTCTTTGAGTGCTTTACGAATTTCGTTCGATTCCAGTTCTAAGGTTCTAGGAAGTCCTGAAATCGCGTCCCGTCCACGAACTTCCATCGTTTCTGCCTTTTTTTCCGGAAATGCGTTTCCTATGGTGAGTTTTATATCTTCCGCGGTTCTTTCTCCCACCACTAAGTTATATTGATTTCGGAGATATTTGATGATTGCTTCGTCAAATTCGTCCCCTCCGGTCCGAATGGATTCCGCAATCACCATTCCACCTAACGAAATGACTGCGATTTCGGTCGTACCACCGCCTATGTCTACGATCATATTTCCTGCAGGTTCGTTGATCGGTATGTTGGCGCCGATCGCCGCAGCAAGAGCTTCTTCGATCAAGAAAATTTCTCTCGCACCTGCTTGTTCTGCTGATTCACGCACAGCGCGTCTTTCTACTTCTGTAATTCCGGACGGAACTCCGATCACAATTCTAGGTTTTACGAATGTAGTGCGGTTATGCACCTTTGCGATAAAATAACGAATCATTTTTTCGACGGTTTCAAAATCTGCAATCACACCGTCTTTCATCGGACGGATGGCGACGATTTCTCCTGGAGTACGTCCTAACATCCGTTTTGCTTCTTGCCCTACAGCAAGAACTTTACCAGTGGCAGCGTGGACCGCAACAACGGAGGGCTCGGATAAAACGATCCCTTGTCCTTTAACATGCACCAGTGTATTTGCCGTTCCTAAATCGATTCCCATATCGTTAGAAAACAGGGCATAGAGATTATCAAAGATCATTTCAGGTACCTTTCAACCGCGAAGGTTTTTGTCTTTATTATCTGCTCAGAGTTGAAAATTCTTCAGAATTTTCTTCGTCGGACAGGTTTCAATAATTTCAACGCTTTGGTTCCCGGCAACCTCAAAACAAAAAATTCAGAAAACAAATTAAGCTGGATTCGATTTTAGTAGCAAAGCATTCTGTTCAACCATGGTTGAAGAAAAACCTCTCGCCGCCATCGACCTTGGCACAAATTCATTTCACATGATCATCGTTCGAGTTCGAACAAATGGAACTTTCGAAGCCATCGCTAGAGAAAAAGAATCAGTTCGCTTAGGTAATAGGTTGCAAGAAAACGGTCCGATCGATCCGGAATCGTTTCGTAGAGGAATCGATTGTCTAAAAAGATTTAAAATCTTAGCAGAAAATGCAGGAGCAGAGATCAGAGCCGTTGCCACAAGTGCACTGAGAGAAGCTTCCAATCAAGAAGACTTTTTAGAAACCGCGTATCAAGAAGCGGGTATATCCATCGACGTAGTAAGTGGTTATGAAGAAGCTCGTCTAATCTATTTTGGAATTCTTCAGGGAATTCCAGTTTTTGATCGAAAAATCATGATGATCGATATAGGAGGTGGAAGTACTGAGATCTTAGTAGGTCATAGAGGAAATATTTTATTCTCTAAAAGTTTTAAACTGGGAGCCATTCGACTTTCAGAAAAATTTTTTAAAGAAGAAACTCTTTCTAACTCGGATGTTCGTAAATGTAGACTTTACATCGAAGAAATGCTTCTTCCTTTTCGAAAGATTCTCAGAGATTTAAAACCGGATTTAGTAGTAGGTTCCTCAGGAACGATACAATCGATTGCAGGTATGATTTTAGCTTCCAGAGGAGAAACAGAAGAAATCTCTTTAAACAATTTTTCATTTACTTCTTCCGAATTTAAAAAAATCCGCAATTTGATTTTAGAAGCGGACACTTCTAAAAAAAGATCCAAGATCCCTGGTTTAGATAGTAAACGAGCAGACATCATCGTTGGGGGAACTTTGATTTTAGAAGAGATTTTTGATCTTGCAAACGTTCCCGCTTTGACCGTTTCCGAATTCGCTCTTCGAGAAGGGATCGTATATGATACAATTCGCAAGTGGGAACACTTCGAAAACACGGAACATTCCAAACACCTTGACGACATCCGTCAAACAGCAGTTCATAATTTTATGAAATCTTTTTCTAGGGACGAGGAATTTTCAAAACACGTCGCTGAATTAAGTCTTCAGATCTTTGATCAATTAAAAAGTCTGCATAAACTGGGTCAGGAGCAAAGAGAACTTTTAGAAGCCGCATCTCTTTTACACGAAATCGGTCAATCTATTTCTCATTCCGCCTATCATAAACATAGTTATTATATGATCCGAAATTCGGAAATGCTTCTGGGTTTTACTTTTTTAGAAATTGAAATCATCGCCTTGACCGCTCGTTATCATAGAAAGAATACTCCTAAAGTTAAACACAGAGAATTCAACAAACTTGCGGAAAAAAATCAAAACTTAGTATGCCAACTTTCAGCGATCCTAAGAATCAGTTCTGCTTTGAATCGAAACCGAGGCGGACTAGTTTCTTCGGTTATTTGTAAAATCGAAAAAAATCAGATCCGTTTTATTTTAGAATCCGACAAGGGCTACGATCCTTCTTTGGAAATTTGGGCAGCGGAAGAACAAAAGATCGCTTTTGAAGAAACCTTCGGCTATTCGGCAGAATTTATATCGGGGAATTCAAGATAAAAGTTGTTCTTCTTTTCTACTATAAATTGTGATCGACCGTTTTTTTTCACATTCAATCAAAAAGATTTTCAGCACAACTTTATTCGTTCAAAATAAATTCACTTTGAAATAGAATTAGTACAAATCGTACTGTAGAATATTCTAATTTTCTTAATCCTTTTTTATTTAGAAAATGTATTAAAAATGAACTTGTTGAAAAAAAAGTCCATCATTCACAGATCAAATTAGTAGTTTTGTCTATAGCGCGTTTTACGCTTGTGAAAACAAGCGTAAGCGAGTTTAAGTATCGGTTCCTAATTTTTAGGAACTTTACCTGTAAATGTTTTTGTTTCCAATTTTCCGTTAGAAGAAGGGGCGGTAACGGAATATCGAATAGAATCGAAAATGAAGGTTATATTTTCAATAGGTCGGTCCCCTCCTCCACTTACGTTGACACTAGTGACCACTACATTGATTAGTTGAACTTCTAGAGCTTTGTAAGTAGATGGACCGTTTTTACTTTTTTGATAGTAGGTTAAGGTTATTTCCGGAATCGTTTCTCCGCGTGTGCATTTTTCCAACAAATATGCGGAATGTAAATCCACGAATCTTGAAATCGTATAATCCTGATAAACCGGCCGATAAGTAGGCCCCTCCGCCATAAGAGGCATAGATACCCCATGGTTATAATTAAGAACCTCAAATTGTATTTTATCTCCTTCCTTTGGAGTGGAAGAATCCGTAATTCTCAAAATGAGTTTATTGACGAGGTCAATTTCTTCCGCATTCAAAGGAAAGATCAATAAGAACGTAACTAAAAAACAAACAATTCTTAACATTTTAATTCTCCATAAAAATAGATTCATAAGTTCATGTAGGATTTCCTAGAACGTTTTCACAAATATACGTTTAACAATCCAATGGAAACCGAAGTCATTTTTTTATTCGATTTTTTTTGCAATCAAAAGATATATTTTATTTTTGTCGGTAAAAATTTGATTCCTGAAATGAACTTTATATCGTTTTATTTAGATTTTGTCCTAAAACCTAAACACCGATCCATAGAGAGGTGTTTGCTTTAGTTACTTCGAGCGACTATAGAAGCGAGACTCTTTAGTTTTACAAAAATGTGGGAACTCATACAAAAATCATAATAACAAAAGAATGTTAAGAAACTATAAATCATTTCAATACAACGGTTTTTGTGGGAACTACCACTTTTTATTGAGAATTCAAAAACGATTAATTCTAAAATTTTGGGACAGGCCCTTTATTATCTACGAAAATCATTTTTTAGACAACGTGTTGAAATCAAATTTGTATGCATCGAAAAACGTAGGAGTTCCCACAAAATAAAGAATATTTGTTCCGACAAACTAACTTGATTTTAAAAATATCTTTCAAAAAGAAAGTGCAAATGAAATTCTGGTCGATCCAAGAACCAATTTTTCGTTCCTACATTCAAAAATGAAATACAAACATTTCCAACATAACATTATCAGAAAGCCTCCATCCTTTGAAGGTGAATTAAAAATATTCAAAAAATAGGATATACTAATATGACTATAGAACAAATCATGAAAGATTTAGAAAAAATGGGAACACCATCTGTCAAAAAAATATTCATTAATCACGGAGCAAAAGAGCCACTCTTCGGAGTTAAGATAGCTGATCTCAAAAAAATCCAGAAAAAAATCAAAAAGAACAATGAGATTTCATTAGAACTTTATAAAACTCTAAACGCAGACGCTATGTATCTCGCAGGACTAATCGCAGACGAAAAAAAAATTCAGAAAAAAGACCTGCAGTTTTGGGTAAAAAACTCCACTTCTCCTATGATCAGCGAATATACAATCGCTTGGATCGCGGCGGAAAGTAAACACGGTTTAGAACTTGCAAGAGAATGGATCGAATCGGAAAAAGAAAGTATCTCTTCTTCCGGATGGAACACTTTCTCCAGTTTGTTATCGATCCTTCCAAACGATCAAATTGATTCTAAAGAAATTTCCAAACTACTTAAAAGAGTAGAATCTAAAATTCATAAATCTCAAAACCGAGTAAAGTATTGTATGAACGGATTTGTAATCGCAGTCGGAGGTTTTTATCCTCCTCTTTTTAAAGAAGCTTTAGAAGTTGCCAAAAAAATCGGAAAAGTAGAAGTGATGATGGGTGAAACTGCCTGCAAAGTTCCGAGTGCTCCAGAAACTATTTTAAAGATAGAGAAAATGGGGAAAATAGGAAATAAAAAAAAGACGGCTCGCTGTTAAGTCCAAATTTAGAATCACATAGAATGATGAAAATCCTTCTGATGTAAATTGGAAAGAATGGAACTTGAACTTCCTTCGAAAAAAAGTAAAAGGGAATTATAAATTTTTATAATTTTGCAAGAACCACTATTCAGATATACATAATAAAATACTAATATTTTGTACGAAAACAGTATGATCAACATAAACTGTATTCAGTTTTATAGAGATCGTTAACCATCAATTAAGATTAAAAATTTTTTCCGCTAACTTTGGGACGAACTTCTTCATTCCACAAGTATTCAAGTGAGTATAATCACCAAAATCACTCTGCTCAAACAAAGAACGTTCAACCTTCCAATAGGAAATTTTTTCTTTCATAAGAATCGATTCCCAAAGAGACATCAGAATAAGCGTCGAAATTTCCTTTTCAAAATCGGGGCGAAACGGAATAGAAATGGCCAAAATCGGAATATTTTGAGACTTCAGATAAGAAAATAATTCTTCCCAAGCGTTTAAAGAAGAGACTCTTGTTTTATGTAAAGCAGCTTCTGCGTTTGGAGGAAGAGGAATCGGATTTTCATTTGGAACACATACACCGTCGTAGGGCAACTCTTTTCCCCAATCCAAGTATCCTTTATTTTTTGAATATTCTATTTCTATAAATTTATTTTTATTTAAATTAAATCTCCATTTTTCAATTGGATTTCCGGAGAGAAGGCTATCAATTTTTTTTTCAGAATAACTAAATTCGTCTCCTTCTCCTATAATCTTCAGTGTTGTAGAAACGGACGCATTCAAACGCAAAAAAGGAAATATCCTTCCTAAAAGATAATAAAGTCCCGAAGAAACATTCTTCAGATAAAAATTTCTAAAAATCTTTTTTATAAAAATCTCAGAATGAAAAGAATCATAGTTCAATTCTAGACTTCTGTGAGCACTCGCCACGTCCATATCCGCAACCGAAAAAACGGAACCGTTTACGATCACTAAATAAGGTTTGGTTTTTATCTTTCGTTCATATTCTTTCCACCGTAACAACATTCCTTCCGGTTGTTCGGATGGTCTGGGCAAAAACCAAATGGGACGACCGATTTTTATTTCTAATTCTTGCGGATGAATCCCGGAAAGTATCTGACTATCTCCTAGAAATACAATTGGCGCTTCCCGGTTTAAATCGGATTTAGTATATAAAAAAGAATTTAAATGAGATAATCGATCGTATAAAAAAGAATTTTTTTCCTGAAGAAATAGTAGATATGGAAATAAGATAAATTGAAAGATTATGATCAGTAGAAAACAAATGATCCATCCAAAAATTTTATTTCTTACAAAATTCAAATAAAAACCAGATATAACATTTATTTTTTTCAAAGTAAAACCTTTAAATCTTACGTTACTAAAAATATTATTTTTTTATAATATAATCGTTTAAAATTTCATATCTAACATTAACAAAACGAAATTATTCGTTCATTTTAACGGATAAAAATAAAAGAAAATTAACTTTTCAACAACTCGACAAGGTCATATTTTTTTTAAAAAATTTTGGAATCATCTTAAAACTGAAAATAAAAGAATTCCTTTTTTTCAAAAATTCCAAAAAGACAAAATAAAACACCAATCCCAAAAGAAAACAAAATCCAACTAGATTGTTTTACAACTATTTTCTCTAAAAATAAATCGGTCCCTCCCCAAACGATCATCCAAAATTCCACACAAAACAAAGGAAATAAAAGAAAAAACAATTTAGCTGCAAACACGGAATTCCAGTAAAATCCTCCAAATGTATTTTCCACCAAACCCCAAAGTTCACCCGGAGAATGCACCTGAAATAAAAGCAACCCAAAGGCAAACATCCAAAACGTCAAAAAAATTCCGATTAGTTTTATAGAATATTTTAAAATTTTAATATTATTATCAACTAAATCTAAAAAGTATTTTCGAATCAGATTATAGAATACAACTTGCAGACCACAATAAAATCCCCATATCAAATATCCGTATGTGGCTCCGTGCCAAAGCCCTCCTAAAATCCAGACGATCATCAAATTTACGTTTTGACGAAACAAAGAAATTCTATTTCCACCTAACGGAATATAAAGATAGTCCCTTAACCAAGTAGAAAGAGAAATATGCCATCGTTTCCAAAACTCGGAAGGATTGGACGAGATAAAAGGAAAATTGAAGTTCAACGAAAGCCTAAAACCTAACATCTTTGCAAGCCCGCGCGCGCCATCCGTGTATCCACTAAAATCAGCGTAAACCTGAAACGCAAAAGAGAAGGCGATCCAAAATGTCATACCGGAAGGAAGAGACATTCCAGGTTCCATCACCTTATTTGTAAAAAACAAAAGATGATCTCCTATAAACACCTTTTTGAATATTCCCCAAAAAAATAGAATTGCTCCGGAAACAAAACCGTTTTGATCTACTACTCGTTCCTTTTCAATCTGAGGCAATAAGGAATCCGGTCTTTCAATAGGTCCGGCTAACAACAACGGAAAGAATAAATCATAAACTCCAAAACGAATAAAATTGGAACAAGGAATTATTTTTTTGGATCGAATATCCGATAGATAACTGATATTGTGAAACGTATAAAAGGAAATTCCTATCGGTAATAAAATTTCTGGAACGGGAAGAATTGAAGATGGAAACAAAACTCCTAAAGAATCATTCCAAATACTTAAGAAAAATAGAATATACTTAAAAAAGATTAGAATTCCAAGATTCAAAACAATTAAAAAAACAAAGATCCGTTTTCCACGAATTTCAGCAGACGTTTTACCAAGCCAAATTCCCCCTGCAAAATTCAAGGAAATACAAAAGAGCAAAAGTAAAACCATCTCCGGTTTCCAATAACCGTAAAAAAACAAACCTCCACAAAATAAAAGACGGTTCTGCCCCTTCAAACCGAGGCGAAAATAGATCAGACAAAAACCTATAAAAAAAAGGAGAAAATTCAGAGAATTGAATAACATTCTCTATCGATCTAAGACTCTTCGAGTAATTCTAAAATTCTTTCTTTTTCTTTTGTATCCGCAGGATAACAAAGAGTATGTTGCACAACGGAGGTCTGAAAATCCTTGGACCTACGATCCACTTCAACAAGACGATTTTTAATTTTACGAATGAGAACTTGTGTTTCTTCCCGATCCTTTCCATCCACAATCATCGCGTATTTTCCCTGTCCGATCCGATAATGAAAATCCACTTCAGATAAATTATCTTGGATGGCCTTTCTAAGTTCCTCACTGTAATTTACAAAAAATCCGGAACCTTTTAATTTCACCATTCTAGATACATTCTGAATTTTGAATATAGTTAGACTAAAACAATTTCCTAGTCTGGTCGATTTCAAAATCATCTCTTCTATTTTTTCCTCAACCGGACTGAACGGATCTTTAAATACCGAATCCCTTTCTTGAACGAGCAATAAATTAGAAAAAACGGGCGCAAGAACTTCTGAAATTCCGACGGCAGTTTCTCGATCGGAATCAGTCCAAGGAACTTCAGTTTCATGAACGATCCACATTCCAACAAGCCAATGTAGATTGATCAAAGGGATCACTATAAAATCAGTCATAAGTCCAAGTTCGTCATTGGATAATTTCTGTACAAGCTCGGGATGTTTTCTAAAATTTTCGATTCTAAACACACCTGGAATGTTAGAGACAATTCCTACGATCGAACTTTCCAAAGGGAGTCTAAAACTTCCTACGTGTTCCGGAGTGAGTAAATTGGAAGCGAATACTCGGAATTCGTTTTTGTTTTCCAAAATCATAAACGTAGCGCGACGAACTTTTAATTCTTCTCGAAACGCAGAAAATAATTTATCATAGGCTTCGTCCATACTACGGACGGAAGAAAAATCCCTAGCAAGCGAAATGATCAACTCGTTGGAGCGAACCGTTTCTTTTAGATTTTGATTTTCCTGATGAAGTAGTTCAGTATCGTAAATTCTTTTATATACGGAACCGGCGATTTCCCCGATGATCTTTAAAAATTCAAGATCTTCGATCGTATAATCTTCTCCGCTGATCGTTTTACCTAAAAGAATGATTCCAAAAAATTCTTCAGTGGTTCTAATCGGAACTAGAAGTTCAGCTTCCGATTGTTGGATAATCTCTCGTTCCTTAGCAGGAAGAGCCAGTTTTAAAAGTTCCTTGGCATAAAGAACCGATCCTGCGTTATGCACCGCGTGATAGATTTCCTCTTCCGAAGAAATAGTCCATTCTTGATTGAAGTTCTCACCTTGGTAATCTTCCAAACGAAAAAAATCTTGATTTCCATTCTTAGAAGAAAAAATCCCAATCGATTCGGAACCTATTTGTCCCATAATAGAAAACAACAGATTTTCAAAAAAGTTCGCAAAGTCTGTAGAGATTCCTATCTCCTTACTAATTTCAAAAACGGAAATATAATTCTCCAATTTTTTTCGAGAAGCAATCTGAAGATCTATAGGAGAAGTAGCAAAATTAGAATCGTCGTCAAATAAAAATCCGTTCTTTTCGGAATCGGAAACGTTCGGATCTTTTTTAGGAAGAGTTCGACGTGCCTCCTGTTCTGCTTCTTTAACCCAATCGTCGAAAGGAGCCTCTTCCAAGGATGTCATATCGTCATTAGACGATATATCGTCTAACGTTTCTTTTTTATCCTGGTCTTGTATCGAAAGTTGATCGGAATCTAAGACTCTTGGATCTGTAGACTCCGGGTCCGTTGTTTCATCTTCAAAAAGGTCATCTATAGTAATATCATTTTCGTCTTGCGATAATTCCTGTGAATCAATTTCGTCAAAGTCTGAATCTTTTTCGATAGAGTTTTCGGAAATAGAAGTATCAAACTCTTCTTGTTCGTTTGTATCCAAGGAAATTTCGTATAACTCAGGAATAGAAAATTCCTCAGAATCGGATTTTTCAGAGGAAGTCTGTAATTCATTTTCAAAAGGTGGAACCGGGATAGCTGCCTCTTCTACGAGTTCCTTTCTCATACCAAGTGCTTTTTGTAAAAAGCTCGGTTTACGCTGAAACGTTTCGGATTTTTTGAGCAGCGACTTTTTTACTTCTCCAGAAGACGTCGAAGCGGAAATTCCAGACGAATCCGATCGGACTAACTTACTGACTCTTTCCAGTAATCCCATCGGTCATACACCGATCTGATTCATTAGTTTTTTATAAAGTTCGAAATAATCGGAACGAGAAAATTCTCGAATAAGGTCATCCGGCAGATTGCCTAACAATTCGTCCAAATACGTCATGATACGTTTCATTTCGTCCTTAGAAGGAACGTCTTTTCCGGCAATAGCTTCCGTTTGATCGGGGGTTTTACGCAGCTCTTCAATTGGAGAAGGTTCTTCTTCGTCCGCGTATTCGTCCAATACGATGACCATTTCTTGGTCTTTTACAGACTCCAACGTAGGAACAATTTTAGAAACTTGCTCTTCTTTCAAAACATCTTCATCAATCGAATCAAAAGCGTCCAAATCCGAAACCGGCGGAAGTTCCCCTAAGATTTCAGTTAAATCCTCTTCCGTTTCTACTTCCGGTATGTTTGATCCAATTTTCTGTTCTTCCGGCTCTTCATTTTCATCTGTGAGAATATGATCCAACTCATCTAAAGAAAGTGCAATCGGTTCATTAGAGTCTTCCTCTTCTAAAGAAATCTCAGAGGGTTCTGATGTAGGAGAATCCAAATCTGCCAAGTCACTTGGTTCTTCCGACGTGATAAGTTCTTCATTTTCATCTGTGAGAATATGATTCAAGTTCTTCATCAGAAAGTGCAATCGGTTCGTTAGAGTCTTCCTCTTCTAAAGAAATCTCAGAGGGTTCTGATGTAGGGGAATCCCAATCGATTGACTCTGCCAAATCACTTGGTTCTTCCGACGTGATAAGTTCTTCATTTTCATCTGTGAGTAAATTACCAAGTTCTTCGTCAGAAAGTGCAATCGGTTCGTTGGAGTCTTCCTCTGTAATTGAGCTTTCAAAATCATTTGTAGGAAGTTCAAAATCTTCAAAAGACAGGGAGTCTTCCTCCGATAAAACGGGACTCACAATTTCTTCTAATTCGTGTTCTGGAAGAGAAATTTTTTCCTCTTTTTCAAAATCTCCAAACAAAGAAGAACTAGAAATTTCATCCGAAGACAATAAGTTAGACTCCTGTTCAACCGGAAGAGAAAAATCTTCATTTTCTACGTGAGTGATAAAATCAGGTAAATCATCATCCGAAGCGGCTGTGGACGTATTGAGTATATTATCTAGTTCATCCCCGGAAAGTGCAATCGGAACGTCCTCTTCATCTAAAAAGGCATCCGCTTCTCCGGAAATTGCGCCTAACATAGATTCAGCTATATTTTCTTCCTCAATTTCAGAATCTACAGAGGTAGAAATAAAGTCGGGAAGATCGTCTTCGACAGCAGGAACAATTTCTCCTAATTCAGTTTCGGATAACGCGATTGGACCTTCTTCATCACCTAAAGAATCGTTTTCCTGATAAGGTACTTCATTTTGATCTGACAATTCGAACTCTTCTAAATCTTCCGATCCAAAACTGAACGCATCCGGTTCCTCGGTTAAAGAATTGTCCAATTCGGAAAAATCGATTCCGTCGTCAGGTGCAGAGTCTCCAGGAATAAAAAAGGAATCATCGGATTCTAAATTAGAAATTTCTGATATAGCGGGAATGTCGTTTATATCCAATAACTTGTCTATTTCCGCGTCTACGAGAGGATCTGTTAATTCCAAATCCAAAGTATCTTCCAAATTAAAATTTACGGAACCAGTCGTTTCTTCAGGATGAAATACGAAATCGTTTTCAAAACTAGAAGGGTATTCCTCCCCTGAGCTAGCTATAAGACTTTCCAAAGGATCCGGGTTTATACTCAGATTTTCAGGCTCGGAAGAAAGTATAGAATCGAATTGTAATTCGTCCATACCGACATTGCGACCTTCCTCGTGTGAATTGTCGTCCTTGACCATTTCGTAATCTTCCGCCATATTCCTATAACATCATTCTTTCAATTCGATCGTCTGTCCGTCCAAAATTTCCCGATCGAGGTTTAGTTCCAGTACAGAAGGTTTTTTTAAACCTCCCGCCAGACGAACCAAGTCATCCAAAGTATCTCCTTTATGAAGACGATAAACTCCTGGATGAACAACATTTCCGCGAATCGACGCGGAAATAGATTCAGACTGGAATCTGTTTCGTATCTGTTCCCGGTTTTTTCGTAATAAAAAACCTACGCTTAAAAATAAAACTATTCCTGCGAAAACACGAATTGTAGTTTTCATAAATAATTATTCCCAGATCTCCATTGTATTCGGAGAAAAGGGAATCCTTGCTACTATTTTCGGAAATTCACACCCCTAAAAGTTAGCGGGATGCGACTAAAATTCGAGTTTTTGTTTTTTGGAGGAAAAGATTTTTAGAATCGGATGGAGGAAGTTTTTCCGCTTCTACTAAATTCTTTTTTTCGACTTCTAAATCGATATCTTCTTTGAGAGCACCATGGTCCGTAAGAATGCTGATGGAATTATCTTTTACTTCGATAAATCCTCTTTCTATAGACAATACCTTTAACTTTTCTCCTTTTCGGATTTCTAAAATGCCGATTCCCAAAGTGGCGACCAAAGGAGCGTGATCCGGAAGGATTCCAAAAAATCCTTCACTTCCTGGAACGATCAGAGAATCCACTTCCCCCTTATAGAGAATCTTTTCAGGGGAAATCACGGATACTTTGAGTTTATTCGCGGACATTCGCGTTATCCTTTATAACCTTTTGCCTTTTCGATGGCGTCGTCTATAGAACCAACCATATAAAAAGCTTGCTCTGGAAGGTGATCGTAATTTCCAGAAATCACTTCTTTAAAAGAACGAACCGTATCCGCAAGTTTCACGTATTTCCCAGGGGCTCCTGTAAAAACCTCTGCCACGTGAAAAGGCTGAGAAAGAAACTTTTCGATCTTTCTCGCTCTGGCTACGAGCACTTTATCGTCTTCGGAAAGTTCGTCCATTCCCAAAATGGCAATAATATCTTGTAAATCTTTATACCTTTGCAGGATTCTTTGAACTTCTCGGGCTACTAAATAGTGTTCTTCTCCAAGAACCTGAGCATTCATCACGCGAGAAGTGGAATCAAGCGGGTCAACCGCTGGATAAATCCCTTTATCAGAAATAGCACGAGAAAGAACCGTAGTTGCATCCAAGTGAGCAAATGCGTTCGCAGGAGCCGGGTCGGTCAAGTCGTCTGCAGGAACGTAAATCGCCTGGACGGAAGTGATCGATCCTTTTTTAGTAGATGTAATCCTTTCTTGAAGCGCACCCATTTCGGTAGAAAGTGTAGGCTGATACCCCACCGCAGAAGGCATTCTTCCGAGAAGAGCAGAAACTTCCGAACCAGCTTGCGAAAAACGGAATATATTATCCACGAACAGAAGAACATCGGTTCCAATAGAATCACGAAAATGTTCCGCCATGGTAAGAGCGGATAACGCAACCCGAAGACGAGCGCCCGGAGGTTCGTTCATCTGACCATAACAAAGTACAGTTTTATCGATTACTCCAGATTCCTTCATTTCTCTCCAGAGATCGTTTCCTTCGCGGGTTCTTTCTCCCACTCCGGCAAATACGGAAAATCCACCGTGTTGTTTTGCGATGTTGTTGATTAATTCCTGAATGAGAACCGTCTTACCTACTCCGGCACCTCCAAAGAGTCCTGTCTTTCCACCTTTGATGTAAGGAGCGAGGAGATCGATGACCTTAATTCCGGTTTCGAATACTTCTGTTTTAGAAGTAAGTTCGTCGAAAGAAGGAGCGGCTCTGTGAATCGGACGGGTTTCTTTTACAGTAATAGCGGGACCTTCATCAATGGTTTTACCTAAAACGTTGAAAATTCTTCCGAGTGTCGCGTCCCCTACAGGAACACTGATCGGTTTTCCTGTGTTGGAAACTTCTTGTCCTCGGATCAGACCGTCCGTGGAAGAAAGTGCAATCGCGCGAACCGCTTTTCCTCCTATATGGGTTTGGACCTCAGCGATGATCGTTTCTTTTTTTCCGGAAACGTTCGTTTCGATTTCCAATGCGTTATAAATTTCTGGAAGTTCTCCGTTCTCAAATTCGATATCCAAAACGGAACCGATGATCTGTTTGATTTTACCTTTATTCATCCAAGTCGCTCCAATACTTAGTTCAGTGAATCCGCTCCGGCAACAATCTCGGAAATTTCCTGAGTGATTTTTGCCTGTCTAACGCGGTTATATCCGCGGGTGAGCAGTTTGATCATTTCAGAAGCCGCGTCGGTCGCAGACTTCATTGCGATTCTTCTTGCGATTTGTTCGGAACAATTCGCTTCTAAAATCGCTTTTAAAAAGGCCGTTTTTACGACCAGAGGTAATAGAGATTCGAGAACCTTTTCCGGACTCGGTTCGTAAACCATCATATCGCTTACACTTTCTTCTCCGGCAGGTTCCAAAGGAAGTACCCTCGTAACTTCCGTTTTTTGAGAAGCCGAAGAATAATATACGGTAGACGCAATTTCCACGACGTCTACTTCCTCTTTAGCAAACAATTCCAAAAACAGATTGGCGAATTCTTCCGCTTCTTTGTAACCAGATTTATCGTCTAGATGAGTGTAGGTTTTTTCTGCCTTCTCTCCCGCGAATTTGAAAAAAGAAATCCCCTTTTTACCAACGATGAAAAGACGAACGTTGACGCCTGCCTTTTTCCATTCTTGGATCTTTACCTTGGCCATACGGTTTACGTTAGAATTGTATCCGCCACAAAGTCCTCGGTTCGCGGTAATGATCAGAAGAGCCACGGTTTTGATCTTTTCAGGCCTTCTCAAATAAGGACTGTGCACCACTCCACCAAGAGAAGCCAAAGAAGAAACGAGTTCCTTGATCTTATTGGAAAAAGGATGAGAAGCGTTCACCCGATCGCTGATCTTTTTGGATTTGGCCGTGGAGACCATTTCCATCGTACGAGTGATCTTTCTAGTATTCTTTACCGAGTTGATTCTTTTTTTGATTTCTCTAGGAGTTGCCAAAGCGAACCTCTATCTCAGTGCTTTCTTAAAAATTCTTCTGCGATCTTAGAAAGAACTTCTCCAAGTTTTTCTTCGTCAGAGATTTTCTTTTCTTTGCGGATCGAATCTAGAACTTCGGAATATTGTTCCTTGATCGTATTCAAAAGATATTTTCCGTATTCTTGAACTTTTGCAACTGGAATCTTATCCATAAATCCGCGGGTCACAGCAAAAATTTCCACTACCTGTTCTTCGACAGGATAAGGAGAAGAAACCGGCTGCTTGAGCATCTGAACGATTCTATTTCCTCGGTCCAACTGCGCTTGTGTAGCAGGGTCGAGTTCGGTTCCGAGTTGAGCAAACGCCTCGAGATCTCGGAACTGTGCAAGTTCTAATTTCATTTTTCCTGCAACTTGTTTCATCGCTTTGATCTGTGCCGCAGATCCAACCCGAGAAACCGAAATCCCCACGTCTACCGCAGGACGATTCCCAGATGCAAATAAGTTGGATTGAAGATAAATTTGTCCGTCTGTGATCGAAATCACGTTCGTAGGAATATAAGCGGAAACCTCACCTTCTTGAGTCTCTATGATTGGAAGCGCAGTCAAAGAACCCGCGCCGTATTTATCGTCTAGTTTAGCCGCTCTTTCAAGAAGTCTAGAGTGAAGATAGAACACGTCTCCAGGATACGCTTCTCGACCCGGAGGACGACGAAGCAGAAGAGACATCTGACGATACGCAACCGCTTGTTTAGAAAGGTCATCGTAAACTACAAGAGTCGCTTTCTTTTCATTATACATAAAATATTCCGCCATACTACATCCAGAGTAAGGAGAGATATATTGCAGAGGAGCCGGATCCGCGGCGGTCGCAGAAACCACGATCGTATATTCAAGAGCACCTTTGTTACGAAGCATCTCTACTGTGGAAGCCACTGTAGAAGCTTTTTGACCGATCGCTACATAGACGCAGATCACTCCGGTTCCTTTTTGGTTTAAAATCGTATCCAGTGCAATAGACGTTTTTCCGGTTCCTCGATCTCCGATGATTAGCTCTCTTTGTCCGCGTCCGATCGGGATCATCGCGTCTATCGCTTTGATTCCGGTTTGCATAGGCTCGCCTACGGGTTGTCTCATCGCAATTCCGGGAGCGGGAGATTCCACAGGTCTGGTAAGTTTTGCGTTGATCGGGCCTTTTCCATCGATTGGTTCGCCTAACGGATTTACTACGCGTCCGAGAAGTTCAGGACCTACGGGAACTTCGAGAATTCGATTCGTTCTTTTAACGGTGAATCCTTCTTGAATTTCGAGGTAGTTTCCGTAAACGACCACACCCACGGAATTTTCTTCTAAGTTAAACGCCTGACCAAAGATTCCATTTTGGAATTCTACCATCTCTCCGGACATCACGTTCTTGAGTCCGAATACACGGGCGATTCCGTCTCCGATCTCGAGGACCGTTCCGACTTCTTCTACACCTAGATCTTTTTTATAATTTAAAATTTCCTGCTTGAGAACGGACGTAATTTCGTCTGTTTTAATTTTCATAGATGGCTCCAACCGGTAATTTCTTTTCCAGCATGGACTTCTTGATTTCCCCCAGCTGGGAAGCGATTGACTTTTCGATTTTTAAGTCATTGAATTGTACGACAAATCCACCCAGAAGAGATTTATCTTCTGAAACTTCCAGAATGAATTCCGATTTGAATTTTTCGGAAAGGATGGATCCGAGTTTGGCCGCTTGAGCGGGTTCTAAAGAAGGATAACTTTTTACTTGAGCGCGCACCCTTCCCTTTTTCTTATCCAACTCTACGGTAAATTGTTTTTGAATTTCAGGAAGATGAATGATTCTTCCCCGATTCAAAAGTACTCCTAAAAAGTTTAAGGTTATATCCGAAATTTTTCCTCGGAGATTTTTTATCAGAACCTTCTCTTTCTCTTCGTTAGATACAGTAGGAGAAAGAAAAAAGTTTTTTACTTTTTCGTCTTTGAAAAGTAGCTGAGCTAAATCGCCTAACTCTTGTTCCACTTCTTCGGGAGCATTGGCTGCTCCTAAAAGTGCGGAAGCGTATGTTTTGGAAACGCCGGAATCGTTCATTGGTTTATGCGCTCAGTTTTCCCAGTTTATTTAATTCTGTTTCAATAAAGGCTTTATAGTCTTCGCTTTTGAGCTGTTTTTCTAGAACTTTACCCGCTACGATGATCGTCATTTCTACGATTTGAGTTTGCAGTTGTCCCAACGCCTTTGCTTTAGCGAGTTCTATCTCTTTCACTGCCTGATCTTTCTGTGCCTTCACTTCCCCGTTGGTTTCTTCGAGAAGTTTATTCTTCAGTTTCAAAGCATCCGACTTGGCTTCCGCAACAATTGCGTTTGCTTCGTCTTTTGCAGAGTTTAACCTAGCCTCGTAATCTTTTAAAAGAGCCTCTGCTTCTAAACGGAGTTCCGAAGCCTTTTTAATGTCGTTCTGAACGGTTTCTGCTCTTTCGTCCAAAGCCTTCAAAATTACATCCCAGGCAAACTTTTTGAGAACTAAGACTACAACTAGAAAAGTAACCAGAGTCCAGACTACTAGACCCGGGTTCACATCCAGAAGACTCAATCCCTTAGCAGCTAAGAGTACCAAGGTTTACTTTCCTTTTTCTTCAGTTACGACTGCAGAAGCTTTCGTTTGGTGAGCAACGGTAGCTTTTAATCCTTCGTTCAGAGTTCCCGCAGCTTGGAAAGCGATTACAAGTGCAAACAAAGCCGCACCTTCAATCAACGCAGCCGCGATGATCATAGCGGTTTGAATTTTACCACCCGCCTCGGGCTGTCTTGAAATTCCTTCCGTCGCAGATCCGCCGATTCTTCCGATTCCGAGAGCTGCTCCTAGGATAGCAACTCCTGCAGCAATTCCTACACCAATATATCCTAATCCAAATTCCATGGTTCCATTGACTCCTTGTTGATTCAATATTCTAATCAGTGCCTATGCATGCTCAATCCTACGAATAAGGAAGTAAGCAGTACGAAAATATACGCTTGTAAGAAAGCCACAAAGATTTCTAAAACGTAGATCAACCCGGAACCGATCACCGAAACGGGAACGATTCCCCAGGATTGAAATTGAAAGATAAATCCCATCAATGCGAGTATGATTACGTGCCCTGCGGTCATGTTGGCTAAAAGTCGAACTGTGAGCGCGAACGTTTTCGCCATCGGAGAAACGATAAACTCCAAAGGCCACATAATGACATACAACAACAAGGGAACTCCGTTGGGAACGGAATGCCAGATGAACTTAGGTCCTTGATAGATGAAACCAGCTGCGTATATTAGAAACATAGTAAGAAGCGCCAGAGTCATTGTCACGGAAATATCTCCGGTCACAGTGATTCCACTCCAAACCTTAGCAACCCAAGGTGGATTGTGATGATCTAAGTGAATCATTCCAGTTGCTTCTCCAGTTACTGCGATCAACTCGCCTACGGACGGAACTAGTCCCATTAAGTTACAAAATAAGATAAAGAAAAATAAAGTCAGTATGTAATGATAGTATCCGTGACCGTGTCCGTGCATACTTTCATCTACAATATCTTTGCGTAAAAAGTTTACGAATACTTCTACTGTGTTTGCAAAACGAGACTGAACCCGAAGTGGATTTCTTGCGATGATTCTAGCTGCGGGAATAAAGATAAGAAAAAGAAGCAAGGCGACGATCCACATCATCGTGACCCGTTTTGTGATGTGCATATCAAAACCGCCCACAAAGTGAAACCGTTTTCCGGTTTCGTGGTCGGTAAAGATCGTTTCTTTAGAAGAATCAAAATCGGATTCTCCTTCAAAAACCTTTACCCCTCCTATGTTAAACGGGAATTCTGCGTTGTCCATCAGGTGATGTACAATCACTTCATTTAGATCAAAGGCCTCGTGAGTTGATTCCCCTGATGCAAATATTTGGAATGGCAATAATAGGACTAATAATACAGAGAAGATGAATCTTTTCGTCATAAAAGAAGTCTGGTTTAGATACATTTTTTCGAATCAACAAAGGATCGTATTTTAATACTGACCCTATCACAGAATTGGCGGATGTTTTCCGGTTTCTTTTTGTTTTTTATGCGATTCCGGTGGTTCAACTCGCGAATACAACTATTAGAAAGTGGCTGAAATGGGCAATCAAAAAACCAATTATAAAATCAGAACTATCGTTCTGTGAAACTGCGGTCCAAAGGGCAATTCCGTTGCAAAAGAAAGATAGCGCCATTATGCTAATCTGAATTCCCACACCTTTTTCGGGAAGTTTAACGATCGCAAGAATCTTTAGGAGATAAAAAGGAACGAGTAAACTTAAGGCGATAATACTTCCGGAAAAAAATTTCCTTTCGGGAGTAAAGGTTTCGTAAACCGTAGCCAGAACGAGAACCAAAACCGCAAGTCCTAATAGATACTTCTTCCAACTCATCGGATTCTTATTTCGATTTGCTGCGATTGGAATTCAAGAAAGAAAGAATGAGAAGTGTTTTTTGTTTTGAAATTGTTTGAGATCCTATATTTCAGTTTGATTCTTCCATTTGTAAGAGTTCCCACAGATTAAGTTTCATTCCGAATTTCTCGTGATTGGGAATTTGTATGAGTTCCTACATTTTCAAAAACCAACTGCAAAACATAGATGTTGTGGTAGTTCCTACATTTTATTTAGAAAATGGCGCAGTGGATCGTCCACTAACAATCCGAATAAAATCTGGATCCTTTTTAAATCCGTCAAAATCTGAATCCGTTAGGAAATCCTTAGGAGATTGTCCTAGACGAAGGGCGATCGCAACATTGTGGAGCATCTCTTCTTTATCTCTTTGCATCGCATAGAGACAAGCAAGATTAAAATACAACCTGGGATCAGTGACATCGTTCGGAATCATTTGATTCCCGAGAAACAAAAGTCCAAAATCCTTTGTGATCCCGGTATACGCAATGAGATCTGCGGCAAAAAATTCTCTTGCGGAAGAATATGTATTCCCGCTTTTAAACCCTGTCAATGGAGCATTCCCAATTCCAAGAATCAGGATCGTAAGAGAATATAAATGAGCAACCGAAGCCGCCTCGGACCATTCATTATTGGAGATGTGTTCATTGAATTGTAATGCAGACTTAACAAGAAAATAATTCCGCAAGCTCTCCTGTAAACTTTCAGAATAAGAACAATTTCCCGAAAAAACCAAGAGTATAACAGTCAAAACGACGCGTTCCAAAAAGGTATGTTTCCAATTCAAGATTGATTTAGTTTGCATCCTCATCTCACGATCAAAACGCGATCCTCTTCAAATTCATCTACGGTTTTCCCCCATCTTCACATAATGGATCGTTTTCCATTTATCTTTACGAACACAAATGTTTCTTCGAAAATCTTAAACGTATTATTTGTTGTAGGTCTGGATAAATATCTATACGCGAGATAAGAACTCATCGGATCAGATCCGGAAGTCAAAACGAAGCGACTTTGGCGGCCTCCATATCCAATTGCGATTTCATTCTCCCCTCTCCTCCTCCGATCAAATAATCGAAGGAAGAATATGTATCGGCAGTAAGAACAGGGGTAATAGAAAGAAAATACAGATTCGCAAAAACCCAAAGATTTATAGTCCACCGATAGCTTTTTTGTTTTTTCATAAATCGCGATCTCTATTTACTTTTTCAAAGTAGTTCTGTAAATGATGTAGTAAATTCCGTAAGAAAAACCTAATAGACAAGCTCCTAAAAGCCCGAAAGGAGAAGAATGAAATTTTGTATCTATATAATTTCCTAAATAAACAGAACCTACCACGATCACTGCAAACTCGATTCCTAAACCTGCAAACTCCCAAGGTGAAAATTCTTTCTGCTTTGGTTTAGTTTCTTTCTGAAAACCAGAAGAATCATTTTTTTTATCATCGTCATTTTCTTCAGACATAGCAACTAACGTAGAATCTTTCCGATCCGATTCCAGCGGACTTCCATTCTCCAAATTCGATAACGAAGAGTACGTTCCACCCAACCAAGTTTACTTTCTTCTCTTACCAAACCGATTTCGGAAGGATGACAATGTTTTACAAGTTCCTCTCCCTGATAACGTTCCGCAAATTCAGGTCCTTTTTCGGATAGCTCTTTTCCATTTTTATATTCGCAGACGTTATCTTTCCAGTTGATGGAAAAATAGATCACCAAAGCCTTTCCGAGTATATCTTCTCTTTTAACAAATCCCCAGGTTCTGGAATCGTGAGAATCGTCTCGATTGTCTCCTACTACCATATACTGATTTTCAGGGATCTCACATCCGATCGAAAAATTACATTCATACCCATCGAGTCGTTTGCGATCCTCTTCATAACCTTCTAAGACGTAGTGTTCAAAACCCGGTTTTTTTTCTAAAAACAGAGATCTTGTAGGGGCATAGAGATTGTCCAAATCTCCCAATACATTTCCCTCTTCTGTTTCCACTGGATCGTAACCTTGGAATCGATCAGATCCTTTTTCTTTGTATTCGATTACGGAATAGTTCACGTCTCCTTTTTTTGTGGATAAAAATTTAGAAGTGATCCGAATCGTATCACCCGGAAGACCTATCACTCGTTTCACGTAACGTTTTGCAAAAAATCCGTCCCGACTGTCTCCAAGACTTAAGGCACGAAACGGAGGCGCAAAAGTAACTATATCTCCTCGTTGGGGATCGTCGATTCGGATCAGTTCCGACTCCGTAAATGGCATTCGAATCGAATATCTCATCTTGTTTACGAATAGAAAATCTCCGATTTTCAAGGTGGGAATCATAGATCCAGACGGTATATTATTCGCATCTAAAACCGAGGATTTAAAGGCGAATACCAGGATCACGATCAGAATAAAGGAAAATGTAGAACTGATGGGAGATTCCTGCCCAGACTCTTTTGTTTTGACCTCGGATTCTAACTTCATAGGGAAAGCAAAAAGAATCTTCTCTCCCCTGTCAATCCTGCGTTAAAAATTCTATCGGTTTTTCAAAAATCACCGATACTTTGATTGTGAAAGAACAGATAGACCGTAAACTTATAGAACTCAGAAGAACTTTAGTTTCTCTCGTAGATCAATACCCTATCTGCGGGTTGAAAGGTGGAACCGAAACCGAGGACATGGATGCGGATGAAATTCGGATTCTACATCTGGTGGCGAAGGATCTGGTTCCTGTTACCGTAAAAATTGGTGGCCCAGAAGCTAGAACGGATATTCGTATGCTCGTCAAAGAAGAGATCGAAGGCATCTGCGCTCCTATGATCGAATCCTCTTACGCTCTCAAAAATTTTATTCAGACTTTAAAAAGTATGCTCACTCCAGTAAGTTATGGAAAAATTTCCAAATCCATCAATCTAGAAACAATCACAGGTTATAAAAACCTGATGGAAATCGCGGATTCGCGTCCTTTTGATGATTTGAATCAGGTTACCGCCGCTCGCTCCGATCTTTCTGCTTCCATGGGGTTGATTCCAGACGATGAAGAAGTGATGAGAGTTACTAAAAACATTGTCTATCTTTCCAGAGAAAGAGGAAAAAAAACTTCCGTTGGTGGAACGATCACTAAATCCAATTTCAGAAAAATCGCCGAAACCATCGGACCGGATCTAATCAACTCTAGACACGTAGTCGTAAACACTCAAGAAGCTTTGCATAAAAATCCTGAAGAAGTTGCCGAAGCAATGTTGTTTTTTGAGATTGAACTCTACGATCTTTTCTCCGTTTTAAAACCTGAAAAAGCATTCTCTTACAAAAACAGAATAGAAACCAACCGAGAAAGAATAGGAGCTAGAAAGGTACTTTACTCGATCCGATAAGAATGGCAAAAGACACTCGAGATCTAATTTTAAAAACCTCTCTTAAACTTTTCTCCGAACAAGGTTATCACGGAACCACGATGAGGCAGGTCGCTTCTAAAGCGGGCATTTCTCTCGGACTTGCGTATCGTTACTTTGATTCTAAAGAAGCGATCTTAGAAGGCATCATAGAATCACATGATAAAATTCTTAAACGTTATATCCCTGACGAGGTAGTAGCAAATCCGCGTCGCGAAGATTTAATCGTTAACGTTTCAGAAAGCCTAATCTCTCTTGTTAAGGAAAACGAAGATTATCTTCGTCTTTATTGGAATCTGATGCTTCAACCCAAAATCCACAGGTTAAAACGTAGGAATATTCATCTTGTGAATATGATCTTTTTTGAAACTTCTAAAAAAACAATCCGTTCCGTTAAACCAAATTATTCCGAATTCGAGATCAAAAACCTTGCTTCGACTACGATCGGTTATATGATCAATTATCTTACAAATAAAAAAGAGTTTTCACTCGACGATTTCCGCAACTACCTACTCTTCACTCTGAAAAATACATAATTCGCGACCCATAGGGAGCGAATTAGCCAACGAACATTGTAAGTGGCTCCCAACGAAGTTGGGAAATAGAGACCCATAGATTAGTATGTTCCTTGAACATAAGGCAGCTCCAAGTATGATTTCTTGATTCGACGGAGTCAAGAAAGGGGATTTTAAACTTTGTTCTTCACGAATGGACGATTAGTAAATTCTACTTTTTTAAAGTAGAATTTTGAATCACACCTTGTCGTACCTACGACGAATCTATCATGACACGCGATTCCTAGTAGCTAATTAGCTGAAACAAATCGAAAGCCCTTTGCAAAGAGATAGAGTGATCCAAAATTAGTTAACGTGGGTTAGGCGTACGAAAATCATGATTCCGAAAAAAATTGAAATCTGAATTTTATAGATCTATTTTTTAAATGTGGGAACTACCACAATTTAAAAAATAGAAGTTTATAATAGAGTTGTTGAAAAATTCCATAGTGAAGATTCGTAAAATTGCTTTAATTGTCCATTTCAATCCAATACAAACAGATCAAGAATTAATTTTTCAACAACTCTAACAATTGAACCTGTAGTATCCAAGTGTAGGAACTATTACAAAGCACAGACTTTACAGTTGATCCTTGAAAACGTGGGAACTATTACTTTTAGAAAATTCTCTCTCATTTTCTCATGTTATGTATCTAAAAATCTGCAAAGACCTGACTTGGGTCGGAAGTACGGCCAACTAAAACACAATTTCTTTTTTTAATTTCCTCAAAAATAGACAACATGACAAAAAACCGATCCACATCTTTCCACGATTATTTCTTGCCATACATTCTTTCTAAAATAGTTTCAACGTCGGAGAAACTACAGTTGAAACGAATTTTATTGACTGAATACTTTCCCGAAGGAAGCCAAGAAAAATCAGTGGCCAATCCTTGCCAAATACTCCAGAAGATAGAAAATAAACCTACTGAAATTCCAGAATTAGAATGGCTTTGCAACAAAGGATTGATCTGGATCGATTTGGATTCCACGGAAAGCGAAGATATAGACTTTTTAGCCAGAGAGTGTAATTTCCATCCACTCGCAATCGAAGATTGTATCAATAAAAATCAAAGACCCAAGTTAGATGAATACGACTCTTATCTTTTTATCGTCCTACATCGATTTCATTACGACACAGATAAAAAAATCCTAAGAAACAGCGAGATCCATATCTTTTTCAACGAAAAATTTGTGGTTACAGTTCACCAAAAAGAAGAACCTCTGATTGAACAACTCAGAGAACGTTGTATGACACAGGGAAATCCTTTATCGAGAGGAACGGATCAGATCCTTTATATGTTATTTGATCAAACGGTAGATTCAAATTTTCCAATCCTAGATAAAATGAGTGAAGAAATCGTACGAATCGAATCTCAGATTTTAGTAAATCAAGATAGTAATCAAACTATAGCGGGAATTCTATTTCTCAAACGAAACCTAACTCGAATTCGAAGAGTGCTTTCGCCTCAAAGAGAAATTGTAAACAGTCTCATTCGAAGAGATCATAATTTTCTAACTCCTAAGATTCAGATTTATTTTCGAGACGTATACGATCATCTAAATAGGCTTTACGAAACGATCGATATGGACAGAGATCTACTCGGCAATACGATGGACGCTTATTTTTCGGTAATTTCTCAAAGAACCAACGATATTGTTAAGCGACTTACTCTCATCAGTTTAATTTTTATGCCTCTTACGTTTCTAACCGGTTTTTTTGGAATGAATTTCACAGCAATTCATTTTTATACTTTACGATCTTATTTGCATCTGTCATTCCCGTAGGAATGATTTACTGGTTCCGAAAAAAACATTGGTTTAAAGATTAAAACATATTTATTTTTTTTAATATAGTATAAATTCTTGGAAAAAATTTAGACGAGTAAAAAAACTCGATGATGTTTCCAGAACTAATAAGCAAACGTTTCCTACAGTTTGCTCAATGTCTTATTTCTTACGAGTCATTCGATGAAACACAACCTATTAGAATTGTTGAAAAGTTAATTCTCCATCTGTTTCCGTTACATTGAAATGTACAATTGAAGCAATGATGTCAATCTCCATTACATATTTTCTCAACAACACTAGCAATAATCGCTTTCACATGGTTATGAGCAATTCATCTTAGTTATGAAGTTAATATTAATTTGTTATAGTAGAATTGACTCTTTGTTTTTTGATTTTATACTTGGAACTATCAAAAAGTACCCAGTATTATTAACAGAGCTTTATAATAAAAATTTAAAATATTCAATTTAATAGAAATCAGTAAAAAACTATTCTAGAACAAAATATTGGATATTCTGAATCATTTCCAAAAATCGAGACGAGTAACTCATTCTAAAGAAAGTTCTTGTAAAATCGATTCTACCGATCTCTATAAAATTAAGTATTATTCCTGATCTCTATAAAATTGTGTACCACTAATTCTATCGCAAAACGCTGATTCCATGTAAAATATTAGGTACTTTATTATATAGTTATGAGTAGTTTATCCAAAAGCTTGTTTGAAATGAAAAGTATTGGGTATTCTGTTATGTAGTTCAGAGTAATTGAATAAAAAATCGCTTAAACAAAGGTTTTATAGAAAAACTTTGAATTTTATAAAAGTTTACTAAAGTAAATTTTACAAAAAAAATTGATTATATTCATTTTTTATGAAGAAAGAAAATTAATCCAGTCATATAATAAATTGACTAAATTTGTTTTTTCCTGCTTAATTAACATAAGTTCGGTATAATCAATGCAAAAACAATTAAAGAGGAAACTTAGCAAAACGTTTTTTCAAATTCAGCGTTTCACTTTCTGCATTCTAGAACAAATTGAAATCAGGAAAAGATTTTGTTCCCTCAACTTGATAATCGAAGCTGAAAGCGAGATCCAGATTCGCCCGAACTTTTCTTAGATAGAATTTATGTTATTTTAATAGTTCGAGGAAAACATGAGAATATTTCAAATTTATGTAATTCTACTGTTATCCTTATTTTTAGCCAGAACGACATATTCGGAACAAATCGTATCCTCAAAAAAAGACGAGCCGGACTCTTACTACGGATTAGATATTAAGGCGGTTATTTCTCCTTCCTACGGAGCCAGAATTAGAGACGGCGCATCCGGTATTTCCAACTCGACTCCAAACGATAAAACTGGATTTTCCACTCCTTGGACTCTTCTTATGATTTCTAAAACGTTTGAAGAAACCGGAATCCAAACAGAACTCTGGGGAGAACTTATCAGAAACAACCAACTAACATCGGATACACGAACTGACTCTGGAACAAAACAAAATCCTTATATTCTAAACGTTCGTAGAGCCAGTGTTAAAAAAAATTGGGAAACTTCTTCCTATGGCAATTATACTATTGGTTTCGGGATCCAAGAACTGCCTCATACATACACTCAGTGGAGTAATTATTGGAGATGGAGATACATCGACAAAGGTCCCTTAGAATCTCTCGGTTTTGCACCTCAACCCGCCGACATAGGATTGAGCGCGTCCGGAAAATGGTCCATTTTCAGCGCCCAAATTATGATCAGCAACGGAGAAGGTTATAGAGAAACCCAAAACACAAATTCCTCCGGAATGGATATTTCCTCCAGATTTTCCATTGAACCCATGTTAGGTGAAAAAACCAGAGCTGGTTTTCATTTATTCTACAGAAAAGAAAACGCTTTCGGTTTTGGAGGAAACGAATGTTTCGAAGGGAAAACAAACTGTCTTCCAAACGATCTAAATCCGGCCACTTCTTTATCTAGACAAATCCAAAGTTTACAGTCCGACACTTTTGGTTCGGAATCCAATCTGATCTGGAATGGTTTTTTGACTTGGAATCTAGGTTTGGGTGGAATTCTCAAAAAACAAAACAGCGGTGAAATCCGAGATAGACTCCAACCTTTTGCACCTCCGATCGCTTTCGGAAAAGACGGCTTTGGAAAAGCGTTATACGTCTGGTTATCCATAGGAACCGAAAGATTTCATCTTCTGGGGAGAATAGAACAAGGCACAGGAAACAACGGAATTATGGGCGTTACCGATACGATACAAAAAGAATTTCTACCTGGTTTAGGAATTCCAAATACAGATACTACATTACAAATTCGGAATATTCTTCCAGAAACCAGAAACGGCGGTTATTCCAGTAAAAGTTCGTTTAGAAGGATCAGTGTGTTTTTCGAATGGATTGTAAATCCCAGATTTAGAATGGCGATCGGCTATATTGAAAATAAAAACTACGACTTAAACGGAGTATCTCAACGAGTTTATATCGATCCACTCGGCAACGAAAGAACTGAAAAGGAATACCTTTCTCAATGGAAAGAGGCTGGAATCGTTTCCTATTCGGTTTTAGATAAACAAATACTTTTAAGAACTACAATAGAATTCTAAATTAGGAGATTATTATGAATTATAGAATAAAGATATTATTTCTAATCATTTCACTTTCGGTTACGACAACCTCGATCACACTCCTGAGCCAGGAAACGGAAAACGCTAAAATAAGCTTTTTATTAGGTAAATCTTATGTTCAAAAACCTGGCAAAAGTTCCTGGGAGCCTTTAAAACCAAACGATTTTTTGGAAGAAGGAGATTCAATCTCCACTGGAAACGGTTCTAGAATTACGGTCCAATACAAAGGTTCCGAATTCAAAATTCAACAGAACAGTAAAGTAAAACTTTCAAATCTTCCTGGAAAATCCAAACAAGGCGTCTTAGAAGTAAATCAAGGTTTTGCATGGTTGAAAATCGTAAATCTCAAAGGAAAAAAATTTGAAGTCACAACACCAAATTCCACGGCGGGAGTCAGAGGCACTTCATTTTCCGCTTTCTACGATCCTAAAACAAGAGAATCCTCTTTCTGCACTTGCGAAGGTAAAGTATCTATTTCCGATTCTACAGGCAAGGAAATTCTTCTTCAAGAAAAAGGCAAAGGTACGGTCGTTTCTTCTAAAGACATAGAAATTAAAAAATTTGAATATGAAGGAATTATTAAAAAGCTAAATACCCTATCCGGCTTTGAAGAGAGACTGAAAAAAAATCCTTTTTTAAAAAACTGTCTTTCTTGTCACACTCCCGAAGGGTGGACTCCACAAGAAGAAATTCTTAAGGACGAAACCTACGGCAAACAATAAGGTGTTTCTAGTTTTTTTATTTTCTTACTATTAGAACTCATGAAAATAATATTACCATGAGCTTATTTCAAAAGTTAGAATATACAACCTACTTTAAATACGACAAACAATTCCGAATTAGACACAATCTTTGAGGACTTCCTTATTTTTGTAAAATCGACGATTAATTTCGGATACCATTTTCATACGTTCGAGTAGTAAAATCGATTTTTAAATTTTAGTGATCTCTATCAAACTAAGCGCCATAAATTTTTAAGTTAAAACCTTGTTTTATTCATAACTATATAATAAAGTACCTAATATTTTGTATGGAATCAGTATTTTGTGATAAAATTAATGTACTCAATTTTATAGAGATCAGTAATACAAAATACTGGAGACTTATTAGAATTGTTGAAAATTCCATAGTGATTGTTAACAAAACTGTTTCAATCGACTACTTTACTGAAATAGAAACAGATTTTTGCAACAACCCGAATATATAGTTTTGAGTATTAGGTTTTTATTGAATCACAAATTGAACATTTATTTTCATAGGAACAATTTCTATACAACAAATGATTTCACAATATAGAGAAACTTTTTTATTCTAAAATTCCAGACTTAGCAACTTTTTATAGAACTACTTGAGATTTATTCTGATTTTGTTATATACTTTTTTCAAAAAAATAGGAGTTTTTATGCACCCCGAATTACATATCAATTACTTGGCGGTATTGGTGGCAGTAATCACAAACTTTATCCTCGGTTCCATTTGGTACGGTCCTTTACTTGGAAAAACATGGGTGAAAGAAATGGGACTTCCTTCCAATTTTCAACCAAATCAAAAAGAAATGTTCAGATCCATGGGACTGATGGTGATTGGCTCCATTCTCACCGCTTACGTTTTATTTTATACCACAAACGTTTGGAGAGCCTCTTCTTGGAAGGCTGGAGAAGATCAAGCGGCTTGGGTCTACGGATTTTATTCCGGAATTTATACCTGGCTCGGCTTTTATGTTCCTTTACTTCTCAATAGCGTCGCTTTCGAAAATAAATCCTGGAAACTTTTTGCAATCAACGCGGGTTACAATTTTATCTCTCTCCAAGCAGTAGCAATGATTCTTTCTTATTGGAGATAAATAGGAAACCAAAATCCTTCATGTTTTCTCTTAACGCCGTATACGACTTTTAAATGTTGAGAAAAACTTAGGTTTCATTCTCTAATTAGAGTTTTATTGTATAAGGATAGATTTAAATTGATTTTTTATTAACTTAAAATTAAATAAAAAATCAATTTAATCAGCATCTGTATGAGATGTAAAAAAAACTAGGAAACAAAAAAACTCGATACTGTTTCTGAAACGCAACAAAACAATCGTCTTTATTGGTTACACAAATTCATATTAGTATTTTTTAAAATTATAATTTTACTAAATCGATCAATTAGATTCACTTTGAGTATGATTTTTATATGTTCGGCAGGAGCAAGAATTGCACAAAATCGATTTGTACATTCAGAAAAATGCTCTGAAGATAAAGTTTCTTTAAAAAATATGAGTAGAGGTTTTAGAAAGAGAAGGTCACGGCAAAAACAAACAGATGTTTGTATAAAGCACAATTTGTCATGCCGAACCTTCTCTTTAAAAACAATCAAACTTTTTTAGAGCCGATCTCAAAACCTCATCCTACAAGTTTTTAGAAAAATGTGAGAGTTCCTACATTTTAAGTTTTTTGAATAGATCTAGCTTAAAAATCGACTAAGCCCCTGCTTTTTGAACCGAGTATTTTTTCTTATAAATCCCGTAGCCGATTCCACCTAAAAGTATAACCAACCAGATATACCAAAATTTAATGAGTAGAATAGTAATCGCAGTGATTATAAAAGCAACAATTCCTAAAACCACTTTGATCAAACCTCCTCCTAAATCCCCTACAAATGGAATAAAACTCAAAAGAGAAGTCAAAGGTCCCGCCATCAAAGTAAAACTGGAGAACATCGCTATAAATCCGATCAACCTTCCAACCCATTTCATCGTGTTATCATCCGACTTAATATCCGCCATCGTTTCCGCAAAATTTCCGACACTCGCACTCAAAAACTTATTTCCTTCCGAAGAAACAAACTGACCTACTCTATTTCCTTTTACGTCTCCTACAAAAGTCATATCTCCTTCCGGAATCGGAGTAACTGAAATCTTAACCCTTTCACAACCTTCTTTTTCAGATTCTACACAAGATTTAGAACTATATAAATATCCATCACCGTAAACAAAACTCCCGGCAAGGATTTCGTTTTCATTTGCGTCTCTGGAAGGAACTTGAGAAGTAAAATCTACGTTTTCTAAGAGAACCGAATAATTTTTACCGTCTGCATGAACGATAGCGCCCGATGCGGAATCGGATCGATCTTGAACGGATTTTCTATAATAGCGTTTTGTACGACATCCAGAAAGTTTAAAACTAGAGGGATTCTCCGGAGAAGAAGTCCATTTTAATACACAATTTCTGACTTCTTTTTTATTACTTCCGGAACCTTCCGTTTTTACTTGTTCATCCCAAGCATACACTTCCGAACTTACGGAATAAGAAATGAAAGAACCACTTTTTAAAAATTCACCACCAAGAGGATTCGCTTTTAAAGTTCCAGTCACATAAGCAGGTTGGCCTTCTTTAGCTTGTCCTACAGGCATCGCGTTTTTTAGAGCTGCACTTGCTTGTTCACAAGTTTCCACATTGTAGATGATGATAAAAGACACGGGCAATAATACGATTCCCGTAAGAATACTTTTAAAAGAATTTCCCATCTGGGATAAAAAGCCTACACTCTCGGTTGAGGACATTCCGTCCGGACTTTCAAACGCCATTGATTTTCTCCTTTTGTTTTTTAATGAAAACTTTATAACTTTCAAATCTTGAGAAAGTTTATAAGCTGAAAAAGTCTCTAAGAAAATCAAAGAAATGTAAATAATTTTTTAATTTGACGACGTTTGTTTAAACGATGATTTTATGAAAAAATTTAATTTGAAGACAATTTTACAGAAGGCTTCTCAAACTTTTATATTAAATTTGTTTCGATAACCTTCTTGTTAAACAAGAATTTGAAATGACTTTATATACATTAAAATTATAAAAACAATATAACCTGTAAAACCTTTACATTTTTGTAAAAATCCATCATTCATTTTGAAAAACATATTTATACACCTTCGTAACAAAAAACTAAAAACAAAATTTAAATCGAATTCAATGAAACCCTCTTTTCATCTATTCGCTTTTTTTATACTTTATCTCCCGATTCAATATCAAATCGGAAGTCAGGGAATCGGAGGATTGGTTTTAGTAGGAATTCTGTTTTGTAGTCCAATTCTTTTTTGGAGACAAAAAATTATTTCACCTCGTTTTTTCATTTTATATTGGACGTTACTTGTTTTTGCAGAAGGAATTTTTTATACAAAAACCGCGTTAGATTCTCTTTTCTTAGGAGATTTAGATTATACGGCCCAACTTAGAATGATCCTTCCTGGAAATTTTTTTCAAACTCAATATTACGGTCCGGATGAAAACGCAAATTTTCTTTCTCATCACATGACTCCTGGAATTTTACTTTTGGCCCCATTTCCGATTTTATTTGGTTCCGAACTAGGATTTGGAATCGGAATATTTTTTTTCGCTTCGGCTACGATTCCACTTTTATATTACTATTTAAGAAAGTGTTCCACTTCCAAAGAACTATCTCTTTGTGCGACCTTACTCTGGTCCGGGTCATCTAGTTTTTATAGATTGAATCATTCTTTACATTTTGAAGTTTTAGTTCCGTTTCTTTTTTTATGTTTATTGATCGGAATTCAAAAACAAAAAACTTGGATTCTCTTATCAACGCTTTGTTTATTTTTAGGAATTAAGGAAGATCTTGCAATCTATCTAAGCGCCTTATCGTTCGTTTTAATATTCGTAGAGAATAAAAGAAAAAAGGAATGGATTTTCATTCTTAGCATATGCGTTTTTTATTATTTTATTATATTTCCTTTTTTAAACAAATTAGCGGGAAACTCAGCAGAAAGAAATTGGAAAGATTACTGGGGACAGAATCCTTTTTTTTCAATTCTTAATTATATTCAAAATCCAGAATATGCTCTCCGATATTGGAAAGGAATCAGGGATCTAAGTTTAGAATGGGGATTTTGGAATTTGACAGGAGGTTGGATTTTATTCCCATTTTTAGGATTGTATTCCGTATTTAAACTATCGATTCATCCCTGGGTCAGGGATTTATATAGTTACTACGTCTATCCTTTAATTCCATTTCTGATTTTATTTTTAAAAACGGGAACAAGTTGGATTCAAAATTATATCTACAACTCTAAAAGGAAATTCTTATATACTTTTTCCAAAGATCAAAAGTTGCTACTCGTTTTTATGATCACATTTTCTGTTTCGATCTATAGAAACTCTAAAGAAACGGAATATCCGATCGTATTTGAACCCAAACCCAATCAGGTTGAAGAATTAAAAACAATCCTAAAACAAATCCCATCGAACGGCTCCGTTTCTGCGGGATTTCATCTTTCTCCGTTTATCTCTTTAAAAAATTCGGTTTATCCGATTCGTGAAAATCGAGAATGGAAGGAATGGATCCTTATAGATCGTAGATACAATTCTCCGTATTTGAGTTCTGAAAAAATTTTAGAACGAATCGACTCAGACGTTCAAATAGGAAAGTTACGCTGGATTCAAAAAACAGAACATTTCGGTTTATTACGTCTAAATTCCAGTGCGAAAACCTCTAAATAAATAACATTTTCAGAATCAATTCGTAAAATTCTCAATTGTAAGAGTTCTTACATTCCGTTTTCTACAAATCAAAAATGCCAACCCTAAAATGTAATACTTCTCCAAAACATATAAAACAAAAATTAAAATATATTAAGTATTTAGAATATATAAATATTTTAAAAAATTATTTTTATTTCCTAGAGCCTTACAACAAAATATTCAACATTTTTTATAAAATAGGATTTTGAGATAAAAGCTTAAGTTATTCAATTTTACAGAATCCGTAGAAATTTCCTATGAAAATTATTTACAATATTCATCCAATCGTTTTTTAGAATCGAAATAACCTATCTCAGAAGACCTTTGAAAATCTTTACAAGCCAAAGAAGTTTTATTTAAAAAAACCAATGCAAGACCTCTATTATGAAAGGCTACTCCATCATTCGGATTGAATTGTAAGACTTTTGTATAACTTTCAACAGAGTCCGAATATTTTTTCAAACCATATTGAGCGTAAGCCAATTCAAAAAAAGCATATGCATTTTTTTTATCAATTTTCAAAGCGTTCAGAGCGTCTTGAAATCCGTCTTCGTAATTTTTGTCGCGATTCTCACAACGCGCCTTATGACTGTAAAGTTCCGCATTTTTATTTTCCCCAAGCGAAACCGCCTTTTCAAAATTTTCAACAGCCCGTTTACAGTCGCTGATCATTTCGTATGCGTAACCTTTGTATAAAAATGCATACGTCTTACTTGGATCAATCTCCACGGCTTTTTCAAAATCTCTCACGGCGTCGTTATATCGTTTTAAAGTATAATGAACCACACCTCGATTGTAGTAGGCAGAAGCGTCTTCAGGAACTAACTTTAGATAATTAGAATATTCTTCAATTGAATTGAGATAGGCTCCTTTTTCATTGGCACGATAAGCCCGTTTAAAAATTTCCTGAGGATTTTCGGCCGTGGTCACCGACACGGCTGAATTTGAATAAGAAGACTTCCCCCACAAAAACTCTTGAATCAAGGTTATAACAGATTGAATACGGGAAGGTTCTTTTGCCTGATACGCATCTTCATTTTTACCGGAAGTAGAAAAAAAGCTCAGAACAAAAATTAAAATCCCTAAGATTAAAAATAAACCGAGAACTCTATTTATCATTCAAATAAGAGAAACCTAATTCTCTTAAAATTCAACTTTTTATTGAATAAAAAATTTCCAAAAATGATCTTTTTTAAACTTCTAAAAAGAAAAACCCACCTTTTAAACAAATCTTCAGATAAAAACGAGTCATAATTTTATTTAAGAAAACCTTTATAAAATAAATTTCTTATCCGATGAGGATTAAAAAAATTACAATCTTATGCGAAAATTTGATTTCAAAAGAACCACTTTCAATTTTATAAAAGCTTACTTCAACAAAACGAATATTCAAGGTATTTAAATTAAAAATACCTAGTTTTATAGAGATCAGTAATAAAATTAGAACCAACCATAAATCAAAATCATTCTTTAGGAAGAAATACGTGAAAAATAGTTTTACCTGGCTCGGATTCTAATTCGATCCTTCCTTCGTGTTTTTTTATGATTCTTCTAGAAATGTCCAAACCCAGACCACTTCCTTCTCCCGGTCCCTTGGTGGTAAAAAAAGGATCGAAAATTTTTTCTCTCACTTCCTTAGGAATTCCAGGACCATTATCCTGAATAGAAACCCGAACCTCTTCTTTTCGGTCTTGAATTGAAATCCGAATTTTCCCTTTAAAACGCATCGCTTGCAAAGAATTGTATATTAGATTTGTCCAAACTTGAACCAAATCGTCCGGATATGCCGCGATCATAGGACGAACCGGAAAGTCCAACTCTATATCAACCCCACCTTTTATTTTGTTATGATAAATTGTCAGAACGGTTTCAATGTTTTCCGAGAGATCCGTAAGAACTTTTCCTCTATTTTCTTCCGTATCGATATGAGCATAACTTTTTAAAGCGTAAACAATTTTAGAAGTCCTATCTACGGCTAATCGAATTGATAAAATATTTTTATAAGTATGAATTTCTTCTAAAGCAAACTTAATCAAAGGATAATATTTAGGATCCAAAAACAAGGAAGGAAATTCTTCCAAAGCAGAAGGAAGTCCGTAGTCTAAAAGTCTATCTGCAAGATCGTGGGCATTTTCATAACCTAAACCCTTTAATTTTGCCTTAATCGAATTCAAAGCGATCTTTTTATTTTCTCTGGAAAGAATACTTTCCTTACTTTCGATTCCTTTTCGAATCAATTCTGAAAGATTATGAACGAATTCCGTACTTACAGCCGAAAAATCGTGACCCAATTTTTCCATTCTTTCCGCAGACGAATTTAAGTAGGCCCTCAATTCCCCACTTAGAGCAGAGATGGCGCCTAACGGATTGTTGATCTCATGCGCAATCCCTGCTACGAGTTGTCCTAACGCAGCCATCTTTTCAGAGTGAATCAATTGTTCCTGGGTTTTTTGTAGATGTTCAAGAGCTTCCGCCAACTCGGAAGTCCTGACCTTTACCGCTTTTTCCAATTCTTCTTTGACTTCTTTTCGTTCCGCATTTAAAATAAGTTGAGTAATTTGTTCGGCAACCGTGACTACAAATTGTTTTTCGTATCCTCTCCAACGTCTGAGTTCCCCACCGTGTTCTAGACAAACGACACCTTTGATTTTACCTCTAAGAAAGAAAGGAGCGTCTAACAAAGAACTAATTCCCAGAGGTCTGCTATAAACGTCGGCAAATTCAAAAGTCCTAGGATCGTGAACCGCATCCGAAGCGTCTATAAAACGATCTTTTTGAATGGCTTGAAAATATTTAGGATAACTCGAGAGAGTCATATTCATTTTTTCTAAATTAGTTTGGTTTTTCCGGTCCCAACCTACAACAAGAGTTAACGTATTTGGATCGTCTTTATTAAATATCCAAATAGAAGCCCGATCACAATCGGTGACTTCTGAAGCCATAACCACTATTTTTTTAGCACCCGATTCCAAATTGCCCGACACAAATTCTGGATCGGTCGCCATTTCCATAAGCGCCTGTGCGTGTAAGGTGATCCGTCTAGATTGTTCTTCTTTTTCTCTGATGGCAGTTTTTTTTTGAGTAATATCCCTTGCAATTGCAATTGTAATCCGATTGTCTCCTATGTTTAAGTGTTTAGCGGAAAGTAGAGTATCTACCACTTCTCCACTTTTCTTTTTAAACTGAACTTCATAATCTCTTACAATTCCGTCTTTTGCTAAGATCTCCATCACCTTTTCTCTATCTTTACGGTTGTTCCAGATCCCAAGTTCCAATGGAATTTTACCGATCACTTCTTCTTTAGAATATTCTAACATTTCCGAAAAATGTTCGTTTACTTGAATGTATCTTCCGTTTTGAAGATCGTTGAGTGTGATCGTGTCCGGATTCATTTCAAAGATCATTTCAAAAAGATCTTTGCTAAGACGAAGTTCTTCGTAGAGTTTTTTTCTTTCTTCTTCGGATCTTTTCTTTTCGGTAATATCGGTCGCCAAGGAAATTACTTGTTTCCTTCCGTCTAGTTCAATAATTCTTGCGGAATAAAGAATTGGAACTACGGTTCCGTCGGAAGCAAGATACGCGGATTCTAAATTTTTGACTTCTTTTTTTTGGGAAAGAAGTTCATAAACTTCCATTCTAAAATTCGGAACCTTATCCCAGATATGAATTTCAGGAGTAGTTTTGCCAATTACGTCCTCTCGATTCATTTTCGCCATTTCTAAAAATCGTTCGTTTACATCCGTGATAGTACGATTTTCCCAATCGGTAACTACAAGAGCAGAAGGAGTTAGTTGAAATAATTTCTGAAACAGATCCTTACTTCTTACCAATTCGTTCGCTAAGTTTTCTAACTCTTGCGCATACTCTTTGATTTCCGTAATATCGTGGCCGATGGCTAGAATTTTTTTTTCACCAAAAGATTCCACAAATCGAGCGGAAAAAAGAATAGGCCTAATACTTCCGTCCGCGGTTTTCATTCCTATTTCAAGGTTACGAACGACTCCGTCTCTTTGAAGTAATTCAATTATTTTTTCTCGATCTATTAGATTATCATAAATTCCTAAATCGATTGCGGACTTAAAAAGTACATCCTCTTTGGATTTTCCAGTATATTCTAAAAAGCGGTCGTTTACTTCCAACAAAGTTCCATTCAATTTTGATAATGTAATTGCGGAAGGATTCAGACGAAAAATCTGACTCAGAATTTCCTCTTTTTCACGAACCTCATCCAGTAGTCTTTGTTTTTCTCTTCCTTCTTTGATCCTGTCTGTCATCGGAACCGTAATACTCAAAAGAGCGGTCTTTCCCATGTATTCGATAGGTTGAGCGGAAAAAAGTCCCCAAAACTCGTTACCCGTTGTAGTCCTAAAAGGCATTTCGATACTATCTACAAAACCTTCTCGACTTATAACTCCGAAAATCGCTTCTTTCACTTGATCGGAAAACCAAACTCCCAACTCGGTCATCGTTTTTCCGATGAGTTTATCCGGTTCATATTCGATTTGTTCTGCAAATTTACGGTTCACTTCCAAAAGTTTTCCGGTATCGATTTCGGAAATAGACATTGGAAATGGATTCAAAACGAAAATTCTTCGAAGCGCTTCCCAACCTTCCTTAATTTCTTCATAGAGTTGTTTATGAACTTCTTCATTGTGTTTTTGTTCTGAAATATCTCTGATCGTTCCCCAAAGCGCGGTTGGATTTTTAGATTCGTTTCGAATCAAATACATCCGTACGGAAATCAAAATATCTTTCCCGTCTTTACGAATGTATTCTTTTTCAAATTCTTGAGAATAACCGATCGACAAAAGATCTTCATGGAAAACTTTTCTTCGGGAAGAATCCCAATTTAGAGGAAACAAAGACCAAAGACCGTCTTTTTTAAGTTCTTCAAACGAATAACCCGTAAGAATTTGAAAAGCCGGATTCGTTTCCAGAAAAGAACCATCTAAATCGGCAATCGAGATTCCATCTCGGCTGGTTTCGAAAATCTGTCGAAAGAATTCGGAGTTGAATAGATTTGAATCCGATGTATTCATAAGTCTGGATATAATAAAAGACGACTAAATCTTAAATAACGTAAGTTCACTTCCGTTTCATAAAAGTTAATTTTTCCGTAAAAAATAAAATTGAATGTGGGAACTCCCTCTTTTTTAGTCCTTCCAAACGATTAAGATTTGGTATAAAGTATGATCTCTGGAACTATTATTTTTAAAAGACTTGTTGCTCACGTTAAATTAATTATAAAAAAGGAAAAAGCATTTTAAATTAGAATCTAAGATTTTTAGAAATTTACGATTCGAACATATGAAAATACTCAGAATTATAGAACAGAGTACCGAATATTTTGCACTCCAATCAGATTTTTGCAATAAAAACCCACGGTATTCAATTTTATAGATTTCAGTAGTATCTAAAATTTAACGGCTTATTTTATCAAAGAAACAGAAGTTCTCAAAAAATTATATCTGACTTGAAATTATTGGCTTTTTTATGGGAGATCCCACATTCTAAGTTTTGAAACAAACTTAGAATAACGTGAGCAGAACATCCGTTTTATCTAAGGTCTATTTTTTCGTAAAAAATAGATGTGGGAACTCTCACAAATCGTGGATTTACAGTTAAACTTTGAAATTGTAGGAGCATACAAAAAGAACCATCGCCCATCCGATTTTTGCACAAAACCGCTGTTTTGCGACCATCATTAAAATTTAAATTCCATTGTAAGATGAGTTTTGACTGAAAAAGAATTTTCTAAAAGTATGAGTTCCTACATTATTTTATAGACGAACCTAAGTTTTATGGTAGTTCCCACACTGGAATATGACAGATTCAATTGTTATAAACTTTTATTCTATAAATTGCAGTAGTTCCTACATTTTCAGAATAGATTTATAAAAGTTCAGATTCTAACTTTTTTTGGTAAGATAACGTGAGTTCGACGTAAGAAAATTGGGGCGAATAATAAACTCAAGTGCAACGAGGGTCGTCGTCGAGCTCGCAAATTTCATAGTGGACTGGCTCACGACCTAAAACGCGATCCGTAGAGAGCGTTTTACTGAGTTTCAAACGCGATCCGTAGAGAGCGTTTTACTGAGTTTCAAACGCGATCCGTAAAAAGCGTTTTACTGAGTTCTTTTCGCTCCAATTCCTTCGGAATTTTTCAAACTTAGGTGCTGCTCACTATGGATCGCAGCATAATAATCGCTTTCGCATTTGTTATGCCGAACTCACGTTAAGATAAATCATGGGTCGAACCCACGTTAATTTAAGTTTAAATCTTTTAGAAACGCTTGCAAAAAATATTCAAAATTCAGAATATTCTAAATCCTTAATTAGCTTACTACGGAATCTTTATTTTCCTGAATCACGTGACCGTCTTCTAAGATCATACGAATCAATCGGGTCATCTCCACAGAATATTCTACGTTCAAATGTTTGGTCACACCTTCACAAAACCCGTTGATAATTAGTAGTTTTGCATCGTCTTCCGACAAACCTCTAGATTGAAGATAAAAGAGTTGATCTTCGTCGATTCTAGAAACGGTAGCTTCATAATTTAAAGTTCCATTTTGACCGGAAACATCATTATAAGGATACGCGTGAGACTGAGAGCGGTCATCCATCATTAAACCGTCACATTTTACATGAGAATAGGAATTTTCAGATCCGAACGTGAACTTAACCAATCCTCTGTAGGAATTGATTCCACCGTCAAGAGAAACACCTTTTGCTAATATATTACTTCTAGTATTTTTACCAACGTGAATGATTCTAGCACCAGTATCCTGAATCTGACCTCCGCCTGCAAACGCAAGAGATAGAATATCCCCTGTAGAATGATCTCCTTGCAAAACGATTCCAGGATACTTGATCGTATTTGCACCTATGTTCACGTCTGTCCAAGTGATATGACCTCTTTCATGACATAACCCACGTTTGACGGTCCAGTTGTACATATTTTTTTTCCAGTTCTGGATCGTAGTATAAAAGATTTTAGCGTTTTTATGGGCGATAAGTTCTACAACCGCGGTATGAAAATTGGTGCCTTTATCTTGAACCGAAGAACAACCTTCCGAATATTCCAATTCGGCGCCTTCGTCCGCAATCAATAGAGTTCTTTCATACTGACCGGAAGAAGCCGCGGTCACTTTAAAATACGCCTGAAGAGGCATGGGAGTTTTTACACCTTTTGGAACAAATGCGAAAGAACCTCCCGAAAAAACACAACTGTTCAACGCGGAGAATTTATTATCCCCCACGCTCACGATCGTTCCTAGATATTTTTTTACTATTTCAGGATACTCTCGGATCGCAGTATCGATGTCGCAGAAAAGAATTCCTAGTTCGGTTAATTCTTTTTTAACATTAGCATAAACTGTTTCGGAATCGTTCATTGCTTCGATTCCGGCCAGATATTTACGCTCGTGTTCCGGAATTCCCAGACGTTCAAAGGATTTAAGAACCTCTGGATCTACTTCGTCCCAGGATTTTTTCTTTTGTTGATTGGAACCTATATAATGAGTATAGGAATCTATATCTACATTGAAGTTTGGAAAAAATCCCCAAGTAGGCATCGGTTTTTGTTCGTAAATTTCAAAAGCCTTAAGACGGAAGGACGTAAGCCAGCCAGGTTCATTTTTTATATGAGAAATAGATTCTACAACTTTACGCGTAAGACCTTTGGGAAAGTTATCTGGACGATAATAACGGTCTTCATGGATAGATTTTTTTTCTAGGGCTTGTTCCATTTTTCATCCCTCTTTTAGACATATCTCGCGACCCATAGGGAGCGAGATCTGAGTTTACCGAACACAATCCGCGTTCTACTGAGTTTGAACGATAATGTTCTTGAGCTAAACTAATCGACTCATGACATCTGTGAAAGAACGCTCTTTCACAATTCACATCTTGCTACCCACAAAACTCTTTCAAGTTCAACTCCGATCAAACAAACGATCCATTGAAAAAATTTAAGACTACACAATCGAAAATACGTTCTTCTAAATCGAATATAAAATCATTCTTTTTAAGAATTTACCCAAAACCTGTAAGGAAAAACGCAGTAGTTCCCACATCTTTCATTTCAACTTTACAGTTTGAATTTTTTCGATAACTGATTTTGCGTGAGTTCCTACATTTTAAGACCTAAAACACAAAACAGCAAGACTACTTTTTAATCCTTTCGATTTTTAGTTTCTTTCAAATCGTTAGTGTCATCATCCGCAGACTTACGTCTGCGGATAGGAAAAAATCAATTTACGGCAGCAAAGTAATCCTTAGATTTTTCTGGATCTGCTTTCATCGTTTTCTTTCCTTCATCCCAATTGGCGGGGCAGACTTCTCCATGTTTTTCAACAAATTGAAACGCCTTGATCAAACGAATCGCTTCATCAATATTACGTCCTACTGGAAGATCATTGACAGTCGCTTGACGAATTACACCTGCGGGATCGATGATAAAAGTTCCCCTCAGAGCCACTCCTCCTTCGGTCAAAACGTTATAATCTCTGGAAATAGATTTAGTTAAATCTGCAATGAGAGGATATTTAACATCGCCGATTCCTCCTTCTTTTTTAGGAGTATTTTTCCATGCGAGGTGAGTAAATGCAGAATCCACAGAAACTCCCAATACTTCTGCTCCCAGTTTTTTGAATTCTGCAAGTTTGTTATCGTATTCGATGATCTCAGTCGGGCAAACGAAGGTAAAATCAAGTGGGTAAAAGAACAATACTACCCATTTTCCTTTGTAGTCTGAAAGTTTGATTTCCTTGATCTCTTTTCCAAGAACGGCTTCTGCCTTAAAATCCGGCGCTAAAGATGTAACCTGAGGCATTTTTATTCTCCTTTTTTTTAAATTTAATTTTGAAACTTAGACACTTCCATAATATCCTTCAATCCCTTTGAAGCAAATATTTTTTAGAATCATTCTAATTTTTCTTTAATTCTAAAAGATGAGGTCGGAACTACGGCCAATTTCACGGTGGTTTCTAAAAATGTGGGAACTACCACTTTTTTCTACTTAACTTGGGTTCAGTATAACGCTTCCTGAATGCCGATCCTTAGATAGGTATTGGCTGAGTTTTTCT
Organism: Leptospira kirschneri serovar Cynopteri str. 3522 CT; assembly: GCF_000243695.2. NCBI lineage: Bacteria > Pseudomonadati > Spirochaetota > Leptospiria > Leptospirales > Leptospiraceae > Leptospira > Leptospira kirschneri. Next base: position 357,872 of record NZ_AHMN02000008.1, read on the forward strand.
AAAAGTATGAGTTCCTACGTTTCCAAACTTATCTGTAAAATCATGACTTGTAGTTCCCACATTTTAGGAATCGATCCGCAAAATTCAGATCCAACTTTTTTCAGAAAAATGAATCATAAATTCCTTACGTAAAACTCACGTTAAATACAATCGGAATTTTAGATTATGAGAATTTTTTAAAATTGGGAGTTATCTATTTTCATGCTTTTGCTGTAGTTATTGGATTTTTATTAGGATTTTCTAAACTTTTTTCAAGTGACGGTTTTAGCAAATCCTACGGTTCCGTTTTACAATCTGCTGCATTTTTTCTAATTTTAAATAACGGTATTCTGATCGATCAAGGAACTTTGCGAAACGATAGTAGAATGTTATTCGGTTCTTACTATGGCCTGGTTCTTTATTCTAGTTTGGCTGTATTTGTCTGTTTCCAGTATGTATTAGAATCTTTTGATAATCCTTGGATCTATTGTAAAAGACTTTTAGGAATCATTCCAGTTACGATTTTACTTTCTTATTTCATTCCCGATCTTTACTTTATATCCTTCACAGACATTCTAGGATTTGCGATTTCTATTTTTACTTTTATCTGGTCTTTAAGAAAAGTTTTAAAATCCAATAAACCTATTTTATACTTCAACCTCCCCTTTTTATCGTTTTTAATTTCTATTTGTTTTGTTTTTGATTTTTTAGGAACGGTTTTTAATAAAAAGGATTTCTTTCTTTTAACAGAAATGATTCCGGGTTCCGTTATTTGTTATACACTTATTTTAGAACGTTTTTTCCCTTCTTTATTTAATAAGACGGCTACGATTCCAAATTCTAATATAATCAATGAAATTGAATTAGAAACCATTCCTGAAGTCAAAGAAACTCAAAAAAATAAATATCCGTCTAGAGATTTGTTAGAAGGGATCAATTTAGAAAAAGTTAAAACCAAGCTAAATCATTTTTTAGATTCCAAAGGTTTTATAGACGAAGAATTGAGACTTCCTGATTTTGCCTCTGGTTTAGGTCTTTCTACGCATCAGGCTTCTTACTATCTAAATCAATATTTGAATATGAGTTTTACTGATTTCCTGCAATTTCATAGAATCAACGAAGTGAAAAATATGATGCGTATAAAAGCGAATTATAATCTTTTAAATATTGCTTTTGAATGTGGTTTTAATTCCGCTTCTTCCTTTCACAAAGCTTGTGTTAAATATACGGGCAAATCTCCCAGAGATCTTAGACAAGAACTTCTTTCTACTGAAACCCAAAGAAAAGGTGAAAGTGAATGAGTAAAAAACTTAATAGTTTTTTAATATAACAGCAATACCGATTAAACCATTTTTTTCTTATTGTTATGTTCCGATTCTTGGGTTTTGCGAGACTCAGGAAATCTATGTTCCACTATTGTTTTTGTCAGATCCCATTTTAGTTTTTGTGAGGTTCAACTCGATGTTCTTTCCATATAATTTTCCCATCTTCGTTTAAATAACAAGTCCTTGTTAAATCTTCAATTAAAGGTCCATCGGGAATTGAAACAGTCCAACCTTTAAGAACCCAAGTCTCTGCTAATTTAATGATTTTATCTTGAAGGCTATTTTCATCCTTGTTGAAGGTGACTACATAATGGTAATCATGAAAACATGTATCGTCTGCATTTGCCACATTTATTATATTTTCTTTAGTTTTGAATTTGTGATAAAAACCTGCAAAGTAATTACTACTTTCTCTAATTTCATGATCAAAACCTAATAATTCATTTTGAATTAACTGCACAAATGCATCTAATTCAAATACATTTTCCGGTAAATCGAAACGAAAGTATATTTGCGTAATCATTTATTATTTCCATAAAATATCGTTGGTTGATTTGGAACCTTTCCTTTTTCAAAACCTCCAACTGATATGTCTCTATTAAGAATTTTTCCCCATTTTTCTGACCAAGAGCCAATTTCCGGATTTTTACCGTTTATTTTATCGCAAAACACTGATTGCATGCAAAATATTAGGTACTTTATTATATTGTTATGATTAGTGCCATTTTTTGATAATTTCTTTAGCTTGTTTTGTGATTTTTTTCCATTCAGAATCATTTAGGATTTCTATATCCGTTTCTTTTTCTACATAGCTATTTAAAAGTTCTCTTAATTTAAAAAGTTCTTTAACAGTATTTTCGGAGATCCCGGATTCAATAGAAGCTTGTTCAAGAAATTCATCAAAACCATAATCGTCAAATAAAGTACACATTACTTCATTATAAGAAGAAATTAATCCTGTATCATTATCCTTATTTAGCCACAGCTTTCTTTGTAAGTTCAAGTCCGCTATTTCGGCGATTAGATTATAAATATTTTTGCTATTTAAATTCATGAAGTTTAAAATTTAGGCATTTTGGTAATATCAAATTTATTTAATGGTATATGTGCTTCCGGTAATTTTCCACTTTTTAATACGTTTCCATTGGCATCATAAAATTTACCATCTTTCATAAATTTTACATATGAATTTTGTTGAGCAGGGTTAGGACTATTTGGATTTCCCGGCATTTGCCTTATTGAATTGTGAGGATTTGCAGGATCGTGAAAAACTGCACCTCCGCCCTTTTTGCTTTGTTTTTCAACAAAACCTTCCGGCACAGATATTGTTCCTTTAACCGAATTAGTCGCAGAACTCGCTCCCGACGAACCCGGCACATTAACATTTGGCTTAGGCAACCTGGAGCCAAGAGCTTTCGTCGCAGCACCACCAAGAACCGCGCTCATAGTGTAAGCTTTAGCTTGCCCCACGGCGTAATCACGAACTTTGTCGTCTTTGCTCGTTAATTTACCAGCAAAATCTTTAGCACTTGCGTAAACTTCCTTTCGGTTATCATAAAGTTCCTTTGCGCCTTTAGCCGTAGCAACCGCAGAGTTCACAGCAGCGTTAACAGGAGTCGGAGCAGAAAGAGCAGACTTAACAGAATCTATCGCACTCTTTGCAATTCCTTTAGAAGCGTCTTTAAAACCAGCATTCTCGTCTTGAGGAGCATGGCCAGTCGGATCCTTCGCCCCAATCGGATTGTTGTAAACATAAGCAAAACGATTCCAGGCTTGTGAATTGTATTCATCTGGAATTAAAGTATCCGCACTGGTAAACCTCGCAATCCCAGGATCGTAAAATCTCGCATTGAAAAAATAAAACCCAGACTCTCTGTCTAACTCCTGCGAATTAAACTTAGGAGAAAAATTCAAATCTCCCCGTTGCACAAACGTCTCACCATAAGGAAGATACTGCATCAGAGAAAGAGTATTCCCCTCATCGTCTAACACGGTAGAGACGGAATCTACTTGATCAGTCAGATAA